>JANTHO010000062.1 GCA_024762335.1 Acidimicrobiia bacterium
CGTCAGCGATTCGTCGATCGAGACCCTCCAGTGCGTCGATCTTCTTCCTCAGGGCCCGCTCGAATCCGTTCCACACGAGCGGGACGCCGAAGAATATGGACGGCTGGATCTCAGGAAGGTCGACACGAATGCGCCCGATCGATTGAGCGAAAGCGACGCGATAGCCAACCTGAGCCGGAGCGAGAATGGTGAAGATCTGCTCGGCGATGTGGCTCAGCGGCAGGTATGAAAGTGCACTGTCCGACCGTTCGATGTTGAACAGGTCGACCGATGACTGAGAGGTGAATACGAGATTGTCGTGGGTCAACACCACGCCGATCGCGGCGCCACGTCCGGCAGCGGTGAAGATGATCGTCGCCGGGTCTTCGGGTTTGAGTGCCGCGAGTCGGTTGTCAATGATGTCCCGGCCGTCTCGCTTCCCCCGATCGAGAAACTCGCTCCACGGGACGGTCTGATCGGGGGGGTCCTCCACGCATACGACTATGTCGAGGGACTCGTGGAGGGACCGGTCGATCTTGGCCGCGTGGCCCGCCGTTTGGGCCAGAACGATCCGCGCCCTGGTCCGTTCCAGAATGTCGGCGACGCCCGCGGCGGGTGTCGAGAAGTAGATGCCGACGGGCACAGCGCCGACGGCCATCGCCGCAACGTCGAAGACCACCCACTCCGGCGTGTTGTATGAGTAGATCGCGACCCGGTCGCCCGGTTCGATCCCCGCATCGATCATCGCTGCAGCGACTTGGACGACCTGCGAGGCGTACTCGCTCCACGTCGTCGTTGCCCACGAACCATCGATCCGCGTGACGAATGCCGGCTCGTCACCGAACCGGGACGCGTTCGCCAGCACGAGATGAGGGATTGTCTTCAAGAGGCCTCCGAGAATCGCACTTCGCCGATCTCCGGTACACAATGGGGCCATGCAGAGACTCCGTGCAAGCGACCGGTCGGCGGGCGTCATCCTACATCCCACATCGCTGCCCGGCCCGTACGGGATCGGAGATCTCGGCCGGGAAGCGTACCGATGGGTCGATCTCCTCGCCGACAGCGGCACCTCGCTGTGGCAGGTCCTGCCGGTCGGCCCCACCGGATACGGAGACTCCCCGTATCAGTGCTTCTCTGCGTTCGCGGGCAACGCGAACCTGATCTCCCCCGATCTCCTCGTCGATGACGGCCTCCTCCCCTCCGTCGACGAACCCGGTCTTCCGGCCGATCACGTCGACTACGGGAAAGTCATTCCCTGGAAGCGAATGATTCTCGACGAGGCGTACCAGCGCTTCAGTGCCGGGGAGGGAGATCCCACGATTCGCGATTCCTACGAACGCTTCCGTGTCGAACAGACTTGGCTGGACGACTACGCCCTGTTCATGGCCATCAAAGCCGCATTCGGGGGTGGAACGTGGCAGGACTGGCCCGACGAGTTCCGTCTCCGCGAGACCGGCGCGCTGGCGACCTTCCGACGTCGGCACGCAGTTGACCTGGAGCGCATTCGCTTCGCTCAGTTCCTCTTCTTCCGCCAATGGGAATCACTTCACCGCCATGCGAAGGAGCGCGACGTTCGCGTGATCGGCGATCTCCCGATCTTTGTCGCCGGAGATTCGGCCGACGTGTGGGCATCGCCGGAGCGGTTCCTGCTCGATTCCAAACGGCACCCGGTCGTTGTCGCCGGCGTCCCCCCGGACTACTTCTCGGCGACCGGTCAGCTCTGGGGAAACCCCCTCTACGACTGGGATCATCACGCCGAGACCGGCTTCAAGTGGTGGGCCGACCGGCTGCAGTCTGCATTCGACCTGGCCGACATCGTGCGGATCGACCACTTCCGCGCGTTCGCCGACTACTGGGCGATCCCGGCCGATGCCGACACCGCCATCGACGGCGAATGGCGCGACGGGCCGGGAATCGTGATCTTCGACGCGCTGCGACAACGCCTCGGCGAGTTGCCCATCATCGCGGAGGATCTCGGCGACCTCTCAGACAAGGTTCCCAGACTCCTCGAACAGACCGGATTCCCCGGCATGCGTGTCCTCACGTTCGGGTTCTCGACCGACGAGTCGGATCCGTTCCTCCCCCACAACTATCCGGTGTGGACCGTTGCCTACACGGGCACACATGACAACGACACAACCCTGGGATGGTGGAATACGGCGCCGGCTCGGGAACGGGAGTTCGCTCGAAACTATCTGTCCCTCAACGAGGAAGACCCGGTCGGTGGCTTCCTCGACGCCCTCTGGGAATCCCGTGCGATGTTTGCGATCGCGCCCGTCCAGGATCTCCTGCGCCTCGGCTCAGCGGCGAGAATGAACACACCGGGAACGACCGACGCCAACTGGCAGTGGCGGCTTCTCCCCCATCAGCTCTCCGATGGCCCGATCATGGAGCAGCTGAGCGAACGCAACGACCGCTACGGCCGGGCGTCTGGGAGCCAGGTTTCGTGAAGATGGATCCATCGCAGCCCGTTCGGTGCGTCGGGAGACGGCACCATCACCGCCGTTGAAACCCGCCCCGTGACGGCTCCTTCGAACGTCTGCCACTCCTCGTACGTGCCGAACCCACCCTCCCGGTTCACCGTGACGTTCCTGATCTCGATCCCCATCGCACGTTGCCCATAGATCGAGACGATCGACGAACGGACGGCGTCTGCGGAGAGCGAGCGGCCATCGGGGGCGATCATCACGAAGGACGGATCGAGCACATTGAGACGGTTGATCTCCGAAGGTGCAGCGGTTCCGGTGTACCAACGTTCGAAGAATTCGTGGAGTTCGCGGACCTCGCGTTCGAAGGCCGCGGCGTCGATCACTTCAGGTCGATCAGCTGATTCGTCCTGAGATCGAGCACGCGTTCCACCGGACTCCCCGCATCGGCGATCCACCGCGCCAGCGTCTCCCCGGGCACCCGCACGATCCACCAAGCAACGTCTCTGCTACCCGACGCACGGAAATCGTTCCACGCCTTGCGTCCGGCCTCGATCGCCGCCGCCTCCAGGTTGAATTCACCAAGAACCCGTTCCTGCGTACCGGTAAACACTCCACCTTCCTGGAATGCCGGTTCAACGAATTCCACGAGTTCGAATGCGCTCATGTGCGCTCCTCCTCTAGCCCCATCACATAGTACCGCATCCCAGGTGCCGCGTGTCGTAGGATTCTCACCATGGAACTCGAATCCCGCTTCAGCGCCGAACAGATCGCGACCGCCGTCGAACGAGTCGGAGACGAGATCTCCGCCGACTACCCCAGCACTACGCCCCTGATGGTCGGCATCCTGACCGGATCGTTCATCTTCCTCGCCGATCTCGTTCGTGCCATGTCCATCCCGGTCCAGATCGATTTCATTCGCGCCCGGTCGTATGGGAAAGGCACCGTCTCGTCCGGCGCCGTCGAGATCACGAAAGACATCGAACACGACATCACCGATCGCACGGTGATCCTCGTCGAGGACATTCTCGATACCGGGCTGACGCTCGATTTCGTCGGCGATCGTGTCCGTGCCGGTCACCCGGCCGAAGTGAAGACCTGCTCGTTGCTCGTTCGTGAGGGCGCGACACCCCCCGACTACATGGGCCTGTGGATCCCACAGGGCTTCGTCGTGGGGTACGGAATCGACTACGCCGAGCAGTACCGGGGCCTTCCCGACATCAAGAGCGTTCCGGGTACCTGACGGGCCGTCGACCGATCCGTCTCCGGCGTCTACGCTTGGATGTGAGGAGGTTCCTATGTTCGTCGTGACCTATCGGATCCATGTTCGGCCAGAACAGCGCCAGCCCTTCTCCGTCTGCTGGAGAACGATCGCCGAGGCGAAACGCGACCATTGCGGAAGCCTCGGATCCCAGCTCTTCGCCCAGGCGGACGGAAGCCACGTCGTTTTCGAACAGTGGCCGGACAAGTCGACCTTCGACCGGTGCTCGCTACCCGACAACTATGCGGGCCTCGACTCGGAGCTCCATGATCTCTGTGATGCCTGGCAACAGACCGGCGAAATGGAGCTCGCCGAAGAGGTGCGATAGCCCTTCACGCCCGGTCGCGACGTCCCGCGAGCGAGGTGGCTAGTTCATCCGGTATCCAAGCGAACCCTTCTGGACGAATGACCTCGCGTACGCCATCCTTACCTCAGGTATGGAAGGCACAGACACACAACACCCCACCGGGTACGTCTGCCACATCTGCGACGGCATCGCCGTCGTGGATCTCAACGGCAAGTACCTGTGCGCGGCACACGCGATCGAAGCGATGACGACGATCGAGATCGACCTCCGGGCAGAGGAAGATCTCCGCATCGACGACCGCGTCCCGTCGGGGATCAAGCAGTAGCAGCGGCCGGCGCCGGTCCCACGAAAACCGGTGCAGACCCACAGCTGGTGGGCCCTCGGGTTCGCCGGACGGACGAAACCCCTTGCAAGCAAGGGGTTTCTTGTGGGCGCTACTGGGATTGAACCAGTGACCTCTGCCGTGTCGAGGCAGCGCTCTGCCGCTGAGCTAAGCGCCCGTATTGGGCATTGTATCCCGACGAGGCGACGCCGGGAATCGAACCCGGGTAGAGGGTTTTGCAGACCCTTGCCTGGCCACTCGGCCACGTCGCCGAGACCTTTGTCAGCAGAGGACGGTCGGAACCGTCCTCCGAGCGGATGACCGGGTTCGAACCGGCGACCTCAACCTTGGCAAGGTTGCGCTCTACCAACTGAGCTACATCCGCGCAGGGCCGAAGAGTACCACGGTGCCGGTTGAATCACTCATGCTCCGGTGGACCCGAAACCTCCCGAACCACGCCTCGAATCCGGCAGTTCATCGACCACAACGAACTCCTGAACCGCCACAGGAACGACAACCAGCTGGGCGACACGGTCACCCCGGACGATCGTGAACGGCTCCGATGAGAGGTTGACCAGAACGACCTTGATCTCGCCCCGATAGCCGGCATCGATCAGTCCCGGACCGTTCACGACCGAAATGCCATTGCGGGCCGCCAGACCGCTGCGGGGCGTCACGAACCCGGCATAACCCTGGGGGATGGCGACGGCGATCCCCGTTGGAACCACGGCACGCTCGCCCGGATCGAGCCCTACCGGGATGCGGGCATACAGATCCACCCCTCCATCCCCGGGATGCGCATGGCCCGGAATCGGAAGTTCGTCGTCGAGGCGTTGAATGGGTATTTGCACGAGAGCACCTGGGTTGCGTCTCCAGATGGTATCGGCCAGACGACGGAGGTGCCGCAACTGTCCGACCGGTGGCGGTATCTTGTCCCCAATCGATCCAACGGACCCATGACCAGGAAGAAACAGGACGTCCCGTTGCCGGGCAACGACGGCCGATGGTTCCTCGAACTCGCAGGAATCGTCGAACCGCCGCCGAGTCCGACGTCGACCTACACACAGCTCAAGGATCTTGAGGCCCCGCCCCCGCTCGTCGCCTCCGAGACCGCCGCGGTAACGGCCGGTGCTGCAGCCGTGAGCGGATCCCTGGCCGGCGACGGCGAAGACGGGGATTTCGTCCCCGTCGCCCCCAGAACGACCGGACCGCTCGATGATTGGCAACCAGACGACGTTTCCCCGAGCCTTGCACGACGCGGTTGGGGACGCTGGGTGGTCGCCTTCCTGATCATTGCTCTCCTTGCAGCCGGAGGGGTCGCCGCGTTCCTCCTCCCACGGTCCGTCCAGAACCAGGCGGATCTCCTCGCGTCCGACTACCGCATGTCGCTCACCGACCTGCGAAACGAACTCCCCCAGGCACAGGATGCACTCGGCATCCTCACCGACCCGTCTTCCGACGCCGATGCCGTCTCGGCATCCGTGCCGGCGATCGGCGATCTCACCACAAGAGCCGCCATCGTCGTAGGACAGGCCACCACGCCGCTTCCCTCGACGCTGCCGCTCGTGCCCCGGACGGCTTTCGAAGCGCTTCAGCCGACGAGGACGGCGATGCTCATCCTCGGAGCGGAAGCGGAGGGGATCGCGGGCCGGCTCGCGACGACTTTCACCTACCGGTCGACGGTTCCGGCCCTCTTCGACACTCCCAAACTTCCAACCGACGCGGACTCAGCCACCGTCGATGCGCTCAGCGTCGCACTCGCCGAGTCACTCGCCGACACGGCACGGCTCGTCGCCGACCTTCCTCCCGATCCGACCTTCGGGGCAACGAGGGACCTCGCCGCCAGCGCGTCCGAGCGCTATGCAACATGGCAGCTCGAGTACCTCGACGCTCTCCGTGAAGGGGACACCGAGCGAGCGGCGTCTCTCCTCGCAGAGCTCTCCGGGGCGAAGGAAGCTATTGCACGGGAACTCGATCTCGCTCTCGCAACCGTTCGGGCGGAGGTGGATCCCCGCATCGTGACCCTCGCCACAGAGACCGAAACCGCGATCACCGCCATTCCCTAGCGGCCCGGGCCCCCGATGTCGCTAGGACTGCTGTTCGAGGGCCGCGACTTCCCTCTCGAAGTCACGGGCACCCTGGAACTCTTTGTAGACCGACGCGAACCGCAGGTACGCGACTTCGTCGAGCTCACGAAGCTCTGACAACACGGCGCGACCGAGCTCATCGCTCGTAACGACACCGGACCCGCCCCGCGACGATGCTTCGATCCGCTCCACGATCCCGTCGATCGACCCGCCCGGCACGGGGCGATCGGCAAGAGCCGAATCGAGACCTCGCCGGATCTTCTCCCGATCGAACGGTTCGCGCATGCCGCTGCGTTTCACCACCGTCGTCGTGGCAATGGAACGTTCGAACGTCGTGAATCGCTCACCGCACGCGACGCACTCGCGACGGCGACGGATCACCATTCCATCCTCGGCGGGACGCGAATCGACCACTCTCGTGTCTTCGGTGGCGCACAGCGGACAACGCATCGTGCCCCGGATCGTACCGTCGCCCGAATGCGAATGAGCAGAAACCGGGCCATGGGCTCCCACCCCGGCCTTCGTCCCTGCCATCAGGTCTCGTTGGAAGCAGGGACGATCAGGACGTCTCCGACGCGGATCATCGAGGTGGCGAGACCATTCAGTTCCCGAATCTCGGAGACAACCCCTCGCACGTCGTCGCCGGTATCCGTCAGATCCGAAGCGATGGACCAGAGCGTTTCGCCAGCATGCACGCGGTGATCGGTTGTAGCAACCGGTGCTCCCGTGCTCATTGCGTGAACGGCAGTCGCGAGGAGGAGCACGAATACTGCAACCGTCGTGGAGATGATGACCAGCGCTCGGGCGCTGGTGCTGCGTTGCGTGATCATTCGTGTCTCCTCCTCGAATACCGACCTGCCGTGCGCCGGCTCTCACCGGCCCTGTGCGGTGGACTGATGCCCACAGTGCGAACGTACCGTCCGGGTGTGACAGAAAGTGGAGTGCCCTCGTCACGTCGAACATGTGTTCGTATCCAGAACAGTACCGAACATCTGTTCGCCCGTCAAGTCGAACATATGTTTGGTGCGCGAAACGAAAACCGCTAGCCTGGCCGTCAAGCGAGCAAGGGGCATCCTGTGGACGGCAGACACGATCTCACCGATCGGCAACGTCAGATTCTCGATCTGATCAGCGCGACCGTGCACGATCGCGGGTATCCGCCCTCGGTTCGCGAGATCGGCGAAGCCGTCGGACTCTCCTCCCCTTCGACCGTCCACAGCCACCTCTCCGCCCTCGAACGGGAGGGCTATCTGCGCAGGGACCCAAGCAAGCCGCGGGCGATCGAAGTGATCGACGACGGAACCCCCGAAACGGCTCTACACCGCGCCCCAACGCGTGATGTGCCCCTCGTCGGCCGCATCGCAGCAGGTTCACCGATCTTGGCCGAGCAGGACATCCAGGAGATCTATCCCCTCCCCACCGAACTCGTCGGCAACGATCCTGTGTTCATGCTCGACGTTCGCGGCGATTCGATGATCAACGTCGGGATCTTCGATGGCGACTACGTCGTTGTTCGGAGACAACCGACCGCACAGAACGGTCAGATTGTCGCGGCCCTCGTGGGGGAAGAGGAGGCCACCGTGAAACGACTCAGACGCAAGGACGGAAGGGTCATCCTCGAAGCCGAGAACGACGCCTACGCGCCCATGGTGTTCACCGAAGGCGTCGAAATCCTCGGAATCGTCGTAGCCGTGCTCAGACGCGTGGAGTAGCGACTCCCCCAGGTTGCGTTCAGTCGAACGATCCCCGGAACACGAGGGATGCCGGACCCGTCATCCATGCGCCGGCGGTGTCGAACTCGATCAGGAGTTCCCCGCCCGGCAGTTCGACGGTGACGCCGTCACCCAATTGACCGGTCTCCCTCGCGCTGAACGCGGCCGCCGTGGCTCCGGTTCCTGAAGCGAGCGTCTCACCGACGCCACGTTCCCAAACCCGAACCTTGATGCGGTTGCCTTCGACCGGTTCGACGAACTCGACGTTCGCGCCGTCCGGGAAGATCGCATCGTTCTCGATCAACGATCCGATTCCGGACACGTCGGCCGCATCCACATCGTCGACGAAGAGAACGGCATGCGGGTTGCCGACACCGATCGGTCGAACCGTGTAGCCGGCGACGTTCAGTACTTCGGTTCGGAAGGCATGCGGTTCTCCCACGAATGCGCGCACGATCCCCCCGGGAAGCACCGTCGCCGGATGATCTCCGACGGCCGAACGAACGACCAGGGTGGGGCCGTGGACCATGCCCGATTCGACGGCAAACAGGGCCACGCACCGCAGGCCGTTGCCGCACATCTCGGCGGCACTGCCGTCTGCATTCCAGTACCGCATCCCGACGGTGGATTCATCGATGGGTGTGATCTCAAGCACCCCATCGGCACCGATGCCCGTCTTTCGTTCGCAAAGCTCGGCGATGCGCCCGGCGGGGATGTCCAGCGGCTCTTTCACGATGATGAAGTCGTTCCCCAGGCCCTCGGCTTTCACGAAGTCCACGTCGATCCCTCCTCGAACTGGCTGATCACGTCGTGGGTCATCTGTTCGACATCATGGTGCCACGGAATCCATCGAATCCGCGGATCCTTGCGGAAGTAGGTGCGTTGGCGTTTCGCCAGCGCCCTGGTAGCCCGGATCGCCCGGTCGCGAGCCTCGGCCGGTTCCGCTGTGCCCTCGACCACGCCGAGCAGCTCCCGGTATCCGACCGCCTGGCGCGCCGTGCGTCCCAACACCGGGGCCAACCGCGCAACCTCGTCGAGGAATCCCGTATCCATCATCGTGTCGAAACGTCGCTCGATGCGCCCCGTGAGCAACGGTCCGGGATCGATGCCTATCGCCGTGAACGAGCGAATCGATCGGTAGGAACGTACATCTGCCGCGCGATCCGTTGCGGCTCGCGTCGTCGGTCGTTCTCCCCCCATTCGGATGATCTCCACCGCCCGTAGCACCCGTCTCGGATTGTTGAGATCCACCACCGCTCCGGCATCGGGATCGACCGAGAGCAACTCCCGGCTGAGATCGGAAGCCGGGATCCGCTCGAGTTCCTCGCGAAGCGCCGGGTCGGTTCCTGGGAACTCGAGGGGATCGACGAGGGAGCGAAAGTGCAGGCCGGATCCGCCTGCAATGACGATCGGCCGCCCCCCGTCCGCATCGGCCTTGTCGAGGATGGCCGTTCCCATCGTCTGGAATTCCGCCACGTTGAACTCCCGCGCTGGATCGGCGACATCGACCATGTGGTAGATGAACCGTTCCCTGGCAGCCGAATCCGGTTTCGCCGTCCCGATGTCCATGCCGCGAAACACCTGCATCGAGTCAACCGATAGGATCTCCGCGTCGATGCGGTCCGCGAGTCGCTCTGCCAGATCGGACTTTCCGGCGGCAGTCGGCCCGAGGACGGCGATGATGCTCAGACTTCGACCCCTTCGAGATAGTGCGGAGCCGCCCTGGTGATCCGTACATCGAAGAACCGGCCGGGTTCGAACACGCCTTCGACGTGCACGATCCGATTTCCCTCGGTGCGCGTCGTCGCGACGAGCGGATTGCGTTTCGACGGCCCCTCGACGAGTACGGTCTCGACCATCCCGACCCGTTCCCGATTCTTCTCGTGGGTGATGGCGTTCTGGACGGTGACGAGACGATCGAACCGTTCCTGAATCG
The DNA here is from genome assembly GCA_024762335.1 of Acidimicrobiia bacterium. Lineage (GTDB taxonomy): Bacteria > Actinomycetota > Acidimicrobiia > Spongiisociales > UBA5794 > JAHEEL01. Next base: position 10,031 of record JANTHO010000062.1, read on the forward strand.
TGTCTGCGGGGACGGCGTCGTCCATCCCGGCGGCGGGGGTGCCGGGCCGCGGTGAGAACTGGAACATGTAGGCGCTGTCGAACCGGGCCGCTCGTACGATCTCGAGCGTCCGTTCGAAGTCCTCCTCCGTCTCGCCGGGAAAGCCGACGATGATGTCGGTCGAGACGCTCAGATCCGGGACGATGTCCCGTGCCATGGCGAGTTTCTCGAGGAAGCGCTCCCCCGTGTAGCCGCGATGCATGGCGGCGAGGA
>JANTHO010000063.1 GCA_024762335.1 Acidimicrobiia bacterium
GGAGTCGGTCCGGTGTCTCGCTGGTAGATGGATGGAATCCCTTTCCGTGTCCACGTTTCAGTCGATGCCGAGGTTCACAGGAAAGGTGAGGGGACGGTTCTTCGTCTCCACCACGACAGTGGGGGAGACGCGATCGAGCTGTTGCTCGATCGCAGAGGGGGCTTCCCGAGGGGCCGCGGCTGGAGCGGGGTCCCGTCCAGCTTTGCTGGTTTTGGGAGGCCCCCTCTGCCCTGCGGGCATCTCCCCCACCTGGGCGGTGGGGGAGAATGGGAACCGGTCCTGTGGCTCAGGGAAACCGTGGATTCAGGTGTGGGTGGGGATTGACACTGGTCGTCGGGGGGTGCTCTCTATGCTCCCGCGCCGGTGGACATCGGCTCAAGGCGGTGGCCATCCGTGCCGAATCGGAAGGTATGTCGAACACGGAGGATCCATGGGGTCTCGCAGCGTGGAAGAGTTGCCCGTCCCGATCTTGACCGACGATGAGCTGATCGGCGAGTACGCCCGGACGTTCCAGACGGCCGCACGGCCGCAGTCCGGCAACGGCTCCTCGCGACGGCCCGACGATGTGACCATCCGTCGCAACGCGGCCGCCATGGGTGAGTTGCTGCGTCGGGGGTACCGCTCAGCCGTCCCAACCTGGATGAAGTCGGAACCCGCCTGAGCCTGCCGTAGACGAATCGGCGGGTACCGTGTGGGGATGAGCCGGTACACCCACGGGCACCATGAGAGCGTTCTGCGATCCCACCTGTGGCGCACGGTCGACAACTCCGCCGCCTACCTCACCGACCATCTCGAACCAGGCGCCGACCTGCTCGACGTCGGATGCGGTCCCGGCAACCTCACCGTGGATCTCGCCCGTCGCGTTGCCCCCGGAGCCGTGATCGGCATCGACAACGCTGCAGCGATCATCGAACGGGCGGAAGCGGCGATCCCCGACGATGTCGAGAACGTATCTTTCCGGGACGGCGACGTGTACGGCCTGCCATTTGATGATGACTCGTTCGACGTCGTTCATGCGCACCAGGTCCTTCAGCACGTCGACGATCCGGTTGCCGCGCTCGCGGAGATGCGACGCGTCGGACGTTCCGGTGGGATCGTGGCGGCACGAGATGCCGTGTTCTCGACCATGGCGTGGGACCGGGTCGACGACCGCCTCGAACGCTGGCGGAGCCTCTACCGGACCGTCGCAGTTGGAAACGGAGGAGAACCGGACGCCGGCAGGACTCTGCTTCGGTGGGCCCACCTGGCCGGGTTCGTGGACGTGGAGGCGGGCGCAAGCGTGTGGTGCTTCGCTACGCCTTCGGAGCGACGGTGGTGGGGGAGTCTGTGGGCGGATCGGACGATGGGTTCGTCGTTTGCCGATCAGGCCGTCGACCGCGGCCTTGCATCCCGGGCAGAGCTCGAGGACATCGCTGCAGGATGGATCGACTGGGGGAACGACGACGACGGTTGGTTCGCCGTTACACACGGCGAGATCATCGCAACAGTTCCCTGACCGTCGGGTCGTCGGCGAGTACGGCTGAGGTGGCAATGAGGTCGTCGACCAGCGGATTCGGACTGTTCCAGGTCGGGGGAGACCCGTCGCGCAGGGCGACCCATCCGCCGGCGGCTGCAACGAGGGCGGCCCCACCGGCGATGTCCCATTCGTGTTTCGGGACGAGCGTCCAGGTGGCGTCGGCACGACCTGCGGCAACGAGCGCGAGCTTGTAGGCGACCGAACCCACCGGTATCACCGTGAACGGCTCATCGTCGTATCGATCCCATTCGCCGCGTCGAACCTCCGATCGGGACGCGAGAACGACGGCAGTGGCGAGGGAGGGGGCGTGGACTGCGGGCCGGTCGCCGGTGTACACGACACCGGTCTCGATGGAGCCGATGACCCGTTCACCGGTTGCAGGATTGCACACCCCGCCGGCGACCGGGCGCCCGTTCTCGATGAGTCCGACGGAGACGCTCCACTCCGGGATGCCGGCCACGAACTCGCGGGTCCCGTCGATCGGGTCGACGATCCAGACGCGATCTCTGGAGAGCCGATCGGTGCCGTCGGCGGTCTCTTCGAAGAGCCACCCCTCGCCTTCCTGCGGGAGGAGGTCGAGCAATACGTCGTTGACGGCAAGATCGGCCGCCGTCACGGGGTCGTGTCCGGTCTTCATCCTCGCCTCGATGGTGCCGGGTGTGAACGGTTCGAGAGTTGCGACGGCGGCGTCGAGGGCACGGCTGATGCGTTCGAGATCGTGCTCCCGGGTCATGGGTGATGGTTATCCCTGCGTTCGCGGGCGGTGCGTGCGACGAAATACTTGGCCTGGGGATGATGAGCGATCAGGGCAGACGTCGTTTGCTCGGGTTGGTACTGGTAGACCGTGTCGGGTCCGACGCGGACGCCGATCCTGTCTGCTTCGAGAAGTGCGGCTACGCGTTCGTTGTCCTCGAGATCGGGGCATGCCGGGTACCCCCAGGAGTAGCGGCCGCCGCGGTATTGCTGGCGGAAGAGACCGGACGGGGCCGGTCCGTCTTCGTCCGCGAATCCCCACTCCTCGCGAATCCGGAGGTGCCAGTACTCGGCGAGGGCTTCGGTCATCTCAACGCCGAGACCGTGGAGGAGCAGATAGCCGTGGTAGGCGTCGGCGGCGAACAGTTCGGCGGTCCGCTCGGAGACGCGGTTCCCCATGGTGACGACATGGAAGGCGACGTAGTCCACCTCCGGGCCGTCTGCGGGACGGAAGAAGTCGGCGATGCAGAGCCATGGTTCGTTGCGCTGGCGTGGGAAGGAGAAGCGGTCCTGTTCCCGCGTGCGCGTCTCATCGGTCCAGATGACAAGATCGTCGCCGTCGCCGTTCGCTGCGTAGTAGCCGTACACGACCTGGGGGACGAGCAGATGCTCGGCTCGGGCCTTCGCCAGTTGCTCGCGAAGCAACCCGGACAGGCGGGCTTTGAAATCGTCGTCGCTTTCACCGGTCTCCGGCCGGAACTGCCACTGATTGCGGTAGAGGGCGGTCGTATTGACAAATGCGGCGACGTCGTCGATGGGGATGCCCTTGACGATGCGGCTTCCGAGGAAGGGAGGCTCGTAGATGCGGTTGTCGGTGGCTACCGACGGCGCACGAGCCGGCGCTCTTCCTTCATCCTTGGCGGTCTCAACCCGGGGGAGGCGGCGTCGTGGCTCCGGGGGCACGGACCCGGCGACGATCCGGTGCATGGCGTCGAGACCGGCGAACGCGTCCTTCCCGTAGAAGACCGGCCCCGGGTACCGGCTGCGGAGATCGTCCTCCACGTAGGAACGGGTGAGCGCAGCGCCGCCGAGCAGGACCGGTGCGTCGCCGAGCCCGCGGCGGGTGAGTTCGTCGAGGTTGTCGCGCATCACGAGTGTGCTCTTGACCAGCAGTCCGCTCATGCCGATCGCGTCCGCCCCGGTCGACTCGTAGGCTTCGATGAGTTCTGCGACTCCGACCTTGATTCCGAGGTTGTGGACCTCGAAGCCGTTGTTGCTGAGGATGATGTCCACGAGGTTCTTTCCGATGTCGTGGACATCGCCTGCGACGGTGGCAATGACGATCGAGCCGCGCTGAGCGGAGTCTGAATGTTCCATGTGCGGTTCGAGGAACGCCACGGCGGCCTTCATCGTCTCGGCCGATCGCAGAACAAATGGGAGCTGCATGTCGCCGGAGGCGAACAGGTCCCCGACGGTTCGCATCCCCGACAGGAGCACGTCGTTGACGATATCGAGGGGGGCGAGGCCCGCGTCGAGGGCTTCTTGCAGATCGTCGGTCAACCCACTGCGGTCGCCGTCGATGATGCGTTGCTCGAGCCGCCGGTCGATCGGCCACTCCCTGCGATCGTCGACGACGGCATCGTCTGAGGAGGCGTCGGCGAACGCTTCGATGAGCTCTTCGAGCGGGTCGTAGCCGGGCGCCCGCCGGTCGTAGATCAAGTCCAGGCAGATCCGCTGCTGGTCGGCGTCGATCAGATGGAGCGGCTCGATCCGCCCGGCGTGCATGATCGCGCCGTCGAGACCCGCCCGAAGAGACTCGTGGAGAAACACCGAATTGAGGGCCTTCCGTGCCGGCGGATGAAGACCGAACGACACGTTCGAGATACCGAGCACCGTCGAAACCCCGGGCAACTCCGTCTTGATGCGTCGGATCGCCTCGATCGTTTGCATCGCGTCGCCGCGCAAGTCGTCGTCACCGGTGCTCAGCGGGAACGTGAGCGGGTCGAAGATGAGGTCACCCGGCTCGAAACCGTACCGTTCGACGGCGAGATCGTGGAGGCGGTGGGCGACTCGCATCTTCCACTCGATGTCCCTCGCCTGACCCTCCTCATCGATGAGAAGGCAGATGACCGCGGCACCATGCTCCCGGGCCAGCCGGAACACGCGATCGGCCCGGGATCCCGGCTCATCTCCGCTCTCGAGGTTTGCCGAATTGAGCACGGACCTGCCACCGAGACGTTCGAGTCCGGCTTCCATGACTTCCGGTTCCGTCGAATCGAGGACGATCGGCACGGCGATCTCGGTGGCGAACCGGCCGGCGAGCGCATCCATGTCGTCGACACCGTCGCGGCCGACGTAGTCGACACAGAGATCGACGAGATGGGCGGACTCGCGCACCTGATCTTCACCGATTGCCACGCAACGATCGAGATCGCCAGCGAGCATGGCTTCGCGAAAGGCGCGAGAGCCGTTCGCATTCGTTCGCTCGCCGATGATCAGGAACGACGTGTCCTGCTCGAGGGGGGTCGTGCTGTAGATCGAGGCAACCGACGGCTCGTACACCGGCTGGCGAGACGGGACCGTGGCCGTCTCGCACGCTTCGATCATGGCGGCGATGTGAGCCGGGGTCGTTCCGCAGCAGCCGCCGATGATGCCGACGCCGAACTCGGCTACGAACCGGCTCATGTGGGCGGCGAACTCACCGGCCGACAGGTCGTACCGCATCTCCCCATCCACGACCTGAGGCAACCCCGCGTTCGGAATCACCGAGACGGGTACACGGGAATGCTCCGCCAGGTACCGCAACGGCTCATACATTTCTTCCGGCCCGGTTGCGCAGTTGAGTCCGATGACGTCGGCCCGCATCGCATCCAGGGTCGTCAATGCGGCACCGATCTCGGTGCCGGCCAACATCCGACCGGTCAATTCGATCGTGACCTGCACCTGAAGCGGAAGATCGACGCCCGCCCGCCGCATCGCCCTTCGGGCCCCGTTCATCGCTGCTTTGGCCCCGAGAAGATCGAATTGAGTCTCGATGACGAACAGATCCACGCCACCGTCGATCAGGCCCGCAGTCTGGGCCTCGTATGCGTCGCGGAGCTCCCGGTACGTGATCTGGCCGAGCGTGGCGAACCTCGTCCCTGGCCCGACCGAACCGGCAACGAACCTCTGCCGACCGTCGCTGCCGGTGTACTCGTCGGCCACTTCGCGAGCGATCGCAGCCCCCGCAGCAGACAGTTCGTAGGAGCGGTCTTCGATGCCGTACTCGGCGAGCGGAACTGCGAAACCGCCGAACGTGTTCGTTTCGACCACATCCACACCGACGTCGAAGAACGACCGGTGGAGCGACGCGACCACATCGGGACGGGTCACGTTGAGGATTTCCATGCAGCCCTCGAGATCGGGACCGTCGAAGTCGCCGGTCGTCAGGTTGGCCGCCTGGAACGACGTACCCGTCCCACCGTCGAACACGACGAGGCCGCTGTGGACACGTTCCAGGTAGTCGCTCATGGCGATCCGTCCGCCGGATCGATTTGTGAGTTGTTCATGCGCAATCCTTCCCGGCAAACACGAGCCACCCGGCTGGTTGGACGGCTCGCGTGGATGTTCAGGCGCCGAACATCGACCTGAGATCGTCGATCCGGTCGGTCTTCTCCCAGGTGAAGGTGCCGGGTCCGGCTTCGTCGGGCCGGCGTCCGAAGTGTCCGTGGTATGCAGTCGGCTCGTAGATTGGGTTGGCCAGGTCGAGCCGTCCGATGATCCCCCTCGGCGTGAAGTCGAAGAGGTCCCTCACGGTGTTCTCGATCGCTTCCTCGTCGACGTGCTCGGTGCCGTGACAGTCGATCGAAACGGCGGTCGGGTCGGCGACGCCGATGGCGTAGGAGAGACGGACTTCACACTCGTCGGCGAGGCCCGCAGCGACGACGTTCTTCGCCACGTACCGGGCCATATACGTTGCCGATCGATCGACTTTCGAGGCATCCTTGCCGGAGAAGGCACCGCCGCCGTGGCGGGCCCATCCGCCGTAGGTGTCGACGATGATCTTGCGGCCCGTCAGTCCGGTGTCGCCTTCGGGTCCGCCCACCTCGAACCGGCCGGTTGGGTTGAAGAGCACGGTGATGTCGTCGTTCCATCGATCGCCGATCGCCGGCTTGATCACATGCTTGGTGACGAGTTCGCGAAGGTCGTCCTGGCGGTCATTCCACATCGGATCGTGCTGTGTCGACAGGAGTACCGACACGACGTCCGTCGGTCCACCGTCGCCGCTGCTGATGGTGACCTGTGCTTTCGCATCGGGGCGGAGTCCCTCGACGATGCCGGTTTCGCGCGCGACGGCCTGTTGAGCGACGAGTCGATGGGCGAGGATGATCGGCAGCGGCATCAATTCGTCGGTTTCGTTGGTGGCATACCCGAACATGAGGCCCTGGTCGCCCGCTCCCAGTGTCTCGCCGCGATCGACGCCGCGGGCGATATCCACGGACTGGGAGCGCATCACGATCTGAACGTCGGCGCCGTCGGGGTCGAATCCGGTACCGGGCCCCGAGTACCCGATCCGTCGAATGGTGTCACGGGCACTCTGGTCGATCCGGTCGTTCAGATCGGTGGGAAGGTCATGGGCCCGGATCTCGCCGCCGATGACGAGGAGCCCGCCGGTGATGAAGGTTTCGCAAGCGACCCTGGCCTGCGGGTCGAAGCCGAGGGCGTAGTCGACGACCGAGTCGCTGATACGGTCGGCGACTTTGTCCGGGTGACCCATCGAGACGGATTCGGAGGTGAATCGACGTCGGCGCGATGACATGTGGCTCCTCCGATCTCGTTCCGCGTCTACTCCCACCCATCGGTCTGAGCCACCGTCGGGTGCGTATAGTGAATCGTAGCCGTCGGTCGACAAGTCGGAGGAGTCGGAGGTCCATGAAAGCGTATCTCGCCGCCTCTGCCGGATGCGTCCATGCCGCCGACGCCCGCTTCGATGGCTTTGCGCAGGTGATGGCTCACCGGCCATCCCAGCGGTCGAGGGTTCGACGACCATGAAGGTCACCGAGCATCTCGCTGCGGCCACCGGGCCGCTGATCAGTTTCGAGATCATCCCACCAAGGCGCGGCAGCGATCTCGAGACGTTGTTCCGTCTGGTCGAGGATCTCGCCGCCCACCGGCCGACCTTCATCGATATCACGAGCCACTCTTCCGAGATCGTCTACGACGACACTCCGGAGGGTTTGCGCCGCCGTGTGACGAGGAAGCGGCCGGGCACGCTCGGCATCTGTGCTCTGATCCAGAACAAGTTGAACATCGACGCGGTTCCTCATGTGCTCTGCGAGGGTTTCACCCGGCAGGAGACCGAGGACTTCCTCATCGAGCTGCACTACCTCGGCATCGACAATGTGCTTGCGGTCCGGGGCGATTCGTCGAAGCATCAGAAGCCGCTGGTTGACGGCCGCACCATCAACGACCATGCGAGTGACCTCATCGGCCAGATCGGCGACATGAACCGGGGCCGATATCTGGAGGATCTGGAGGATGCGTTCCCGACGGACTTCTGCATCGGAGCGGCCGGGTATCCCGAGAAGCATTTCGAAGCGCCGAATCTGGCGGCGGACATCAAACGGGTGAAGCAGAAGGTGGATGCCGGCGCCGAGTACATCGTCACCCAGATGTTCTTCGACAACCGGCACTACTTCTCGTTCGTCGACGAGTGCAGGAATCGGGGGATCGACGTGCCGATCATCGCGGGGTTGCGGATTCTCACGAATGCCCGGCAGTTGACGTCGATCCCGAGCTCGTTCCATTGCGAGATTCCAGAAGCGCTGGCTCACGAGATAGAATCGGCGCCCGAACATGCCCGCGATGTCGGTGTCGCGTGGGCAGAGGGACAGGTTCGCGAACTCCTCGAAGCCGGGGTTCCATCGGTGCACTTCTACGTTCTGGCGAGTTCGCGGGCGGCGGGTGAGGTGCTCGCAAGGCTGGACATCTGAGCGGTCTCTGATGGCCGGCTCGGGGATTCAGAGCAGACGGTCGGAGAAGGGATCGGATCCATGGACCACGTCACGATGATCGACGGGTTGCTCGACCCGGAGGCGTATCCGCACCCGGTCGACGACATCGTCCATCTCCAGACCCACATTTCGTCGATCCTGCTGACCGGCAGTCGTGCGTACAAGATCAAGAAGCCCGTCGATTTCGGCTTCCTCAACTTCTCGACGCTCGACCTTCGCGAGTTGAACTGCCGTAGAGAGGTCGAACTCAACGGCCGGCTCGCTCCCGACATGTATCTCGGCGTCGAACCCGTCCGCTTCGACGGCGAGCGTGTGACGCTGGGAGCAGGTGACGGGGAGATCGTCGACTGGGCGGTCGCGATGAAGCAACTCGACGGGGATCGACTCGGCGTGGGGGTCCTGGAACGGGGTGAACTGACGCCCGACCAACTTGCCGATCTCGTCGACATCCTCGTGCCGTTCTACCGGAATGCCCGCCGGGGACCCGACGTCGACGTCTACGGCGAAGTCGAGGCGATCAAGTTCAACACGGACGAGAACTTCGTTCAGACCGAGTCGTACATCGGGAAGCTCATCTCCCGCGATCGCTTCGACCACATTCGAGATTGGACGAACCGGTTCTTCGCCGAGCACGAGGAGTTGTTCGCCCGCCGCATCAGCGAAGGTCGGATCCGCGAATGTCACGGCGATCTCCATCTTGACAACATCTTCTTCTACGACCCGCCCGTCGTGTTCGACTGCATCGAATTCAACGACCGGCTCTCGTGCGGAGACGTCGCGATGGACATCGGGTTCCTGGCCATGGACCTGGACGCAAGGGGACGCTCGGACCTGTCGCGGTACTTCGTTGACCGGTTCATCGAGGCTTCGGGGGACGAGGACCTCCGCAAGCTCCTGGAGTTCTACAAGACCTACCGTGCATACGTTCGGGCGAAGGTAGCGGCGTTCACATCGGATGATCCCAATCTCAATGAGGTCGAGAAACGCCGGAACCGCAACGCCGCCCGCCACTCGTTCGGATTGGCCTACTCGTACACGGGAGGGACAGCCCGTCCGCCCCTCGTGGTCTTCTACGGGTTGATGGGAACCGGGAAGAGTTCCCTCGCCCGCTATCTGCGTGAGGAATACGGCTGGCACGTCATCTCAACCGATGTGGTCCGCAAGCAGATCGCCGGCATCGGCCAGGCGACCCGGGTCTGGGTGCCGTACGGCACCGGCCTCTACTCGGAGGAGATGAACGAGCTTACCTACGGCGAGTCGTGCCGCCGCGCGGGTTCTCTGCTCGACGCCGGGCTGCCGGTGGCGATGGACGGCGCGTTCAAAACCAACGAACAGCGACAGGTCGTCATCGACACGGCCCGCGCTCACGGGGCGGACGTGCTCTTCGTCCAGACGGTGTGCGACCCCGAAGCCCAGCGTCAACGGCTCGAAGCCCGTCAGGTGTACGACACCCACTCCGATGGACGGATCGAACTCATGGAACGCCAGCGTCGCGAGTTCGACCCGCCGGCGCCCGACGTCGCCCACCTCTTCGAGGAGTTCTCCACCGAAGGTGAAGTCAACGAAACACGGGCTCGTGTCGTCTCCCACCTCCAGAACCGAGGAATGCTCGACCGCCGGTAGACCCGCCCGCACCCTCGCCAACCCTGACCCCGTTGACGCCTCGGCCGATGCTGGGGTTCACATAAAAGGTGAGGGGGTGGACGTTTCTTCGTCTCCACCACGCAGTGGGGGAGACGCGATCGAGCTGTTGCTCGATCGCAGAGGGGGGGCCTGAGGGACCCGAAGCTACAGCGCGTCTCTGTATGCCTCTTCTGCCTCCGAGCGGCCCCCTCTGCCCTCCGGGCATCTCCCCCACCTCGGCGGTGGGGGAGAATGGGAACCCGTCCGTGGGCCCACGGTGAGGGCGGTGCGTTCTTGCTTTCATCCATGTCCCCCCACGCAGAGGGGGGACGCGGAGGAGCGGAGCGACG
>JANTHO010000064.1 GCA_024762335.1 Acidimicrobiia bacterium
CACGCACTCACTTTTCTTGTGAAGATGGCTGTCCGCGAACCTGCAGACGCACCAACGGATTCGTCCAAGACAACAGCGAGAGTCCGTGGATTGAGGCGCAGTGGGGGGACGCGGAGGAGCGGAGCGACGACGCCGGGGGGCTCCGATGTGCGGAGTCGTCTCCCTCTTCCTATTCGGAAGCTCGTCCGCTCAGGCGGCGCAGCAGGAGAGGGTCTTGACGTCCTTGTTGAAGGTTTGTGCAGCGAGCTTGAGTGCTTCGGCCATCGTCAGGTACGGGTGGAACATTGCTGCGATCTCGTCGATCGTCGCGTGGTAGTTCATCGCGACAACAGCGGCCTGGATGACATCCCCGGCCCCTTCGGCGAGCACATGCGCACCGAGGAGCTCTCCGGTCGCCTCGTCGGCGACGAGCTTGACGGCTCCGGTGGTGTCGCGGTTGATGAGCGCTCGCGGAACGGCTTCGAGCGGAAGGATCGACGTCATCACCGGAAGGTCTTCCTCGCGGGCTGCTGCCTCCGTGAGGCCGACGGACGCGATCGATGGCGTCGTGAACGTGACCCGCGGCATCGTCCGCAGATCGAGCTTCCGACCCGCATCACGCAGAGCATTCTCGGCGGCGATGTTCCCCGATGCTGCGGCGACATAGACGAACTGCGGCGTCGTGGTGACGTCGCCGGCCGCCCAAACCCTTGGATTGGTCGTAGAGAGACCGGCATCGACGACGACGGCGCCGCGGCCATCGGTTTCGACGCCTGCGGCATCGAGCCCCAGGCTTACGGTGTTGGGTCGCCGCCCGGTTGCCATGAGCAGTCTGTCTGCTTCGAGGCGGGTGGCCGTGCCGTTGCGCTCAATCTCGAGCCACACACGACCGCCGTCCGCACCCGCACGCTTCGCCGTCGCGCCTTCATACACCTTGGCGCCCTCATCTCTGAGGTGCCCCCGCATGATGGCTGAGATCTCGGGTTCTTCGAACGGGGCGATCCGATCCAACGCTTCGACCCAGGTGACTTTCGATCCGAGATGGGCGAAGAGCTGTCCGAGTTCCAGGCCGATCGCGTTTGCACCAACGACGATCAGTTCGTCGGGCACGTCCGTGATTTCGAGGGCGGTCGTCGATGTCAGATAGCCGGTGCCGTCGAGGCCTTCGATCGGCGGGACCCATGACGATGCCCCCGTCGAGATCAGGAACCGGCCTGCAGTGACCTCCCGCCCGTTCACGTCGACGGTGTCCGGTCCGGTGAACCGAGCCGTTCCTTCGATCAGATCGATGTCGTAGACGTCGAGGAGGCTCGCGTACTTCTCCCGACGCAGCACACCGACCAGTTCGTCTTTCGATGCGATCAGAGCGGCGAGATCCACGTGGCCAGCGGCCGTCGGCACGCCTGCGAAAGGCGAGTGACCCGCTTGATAGAACAGTTCGGCGGGCCGCAACAGGGCCTTGGACGGGACGCAGCCGATGTTGACGCACGTGCCGCCGATCGTGCCCATCTCGACGATCGCCACCGATGCACCGAGATCCTTCGCCTTGATCGCCGCGGCGAACGCAGCCGATCCGGAACCCAGGATCAACAGGTCGTAGTCGAAGTCGCCGTCCGGAACGGAACGGGCCGATGCTTCGGTCTCGGCCGTCGAGACGGACACGATCTCATAGCTGCTCCCAGCAAGGGCGTCGGTCGCTCTGCTCAAGTCGAACGATCCCGTGTCGATTCCGGCGGCGAAACCGCGGCGCCAATCGACCTCGAGGTCGGTGAGGCCGGCGGCGGCCAGCGCATCTCCGACGTGGTGTTCGCAACCGTCGCAGGTCATGCCTTTGACGTCCATGGTGATCTTCGTGCTCATCGGCCTACTCCGCTCTCTGTGACGACTTCCTCTACCCGAAGTATCGTGATAAACAAATTATTCCCTCGAACTTCAATCTTCCTGCTTCACGATTCGACATGTTCCGATGTCTCCGTGGGTCGCGTCGAGGAAGCCGGCTCCAAGGTCGAGCAGTGCAGCGACCCGAATGTTGGAGATTCGGTACTCGACGGATCGACCCTTCCGTTCGCTGTCGAGGTAACCGCACCACACGAGACACGAAAGATGTTGTGAGACACGGCCCTGTGAGAGGTCCACCTCGGCAACGATCTCCTTCTGGGTGCGCGGCCCGTCGAGCAGGAATCGCAGCATCCGGATCCTCGTCGCATCGCCGAGGCCGCGGAAGATCCTGGCGATCAGCTCGTCATCGGAGAGGGGGATTGGGATTGGTTCGATGATGGAGGGTCGTGCCACGGTGTGCCCCTTCGAGTGGAAGCCCAATATTGATATTAGCGGATTTGGCAGGCTTGCTCGCGGGTGCCGCCGGCACCGGTATGCTCGGGTCCGGATGACTGATCCCGCGACAATCCGTTCGAAGCTGCAGCGGAGAGCCCTTCGCCTCGAGTTCGCCACGATCGCGTGGAACGTCGGCGAAGCCGTGCTGACGATCTCACTCGGTGCGATGGCGGCCTCGCTGGCACTCATCGGGTTCGGCACCGTGTCGATCGTCGAAGTGTTCGCGTCGGCGGTTGTCGTTTGGCACCTGCTCCCCGGCCACGAGGTCGATCATCCGGAACGGACCCGGCTCGCGCTACGGCTGACGGGAGTGGCGTTCCTGGTCCTGGGTGTCGCCCTTGCGATCGGCGCCATCCACGATCTCACGAGCGGCAGGCGCGCCGGTGATTCCCCTTGGGGGATCGCCTATCTGGCCGTCACAGCGATGGTCATGTTTGGCCTGGCGTATATGAAGAGACGTACGGCGGAAGGCCTGGACTCGGCGCCGCTCCATGCCGAAGCGACGATGACGTTCCTCGACGGGATCCTGTCGACGGCGACGCTTGCCGGCCTCGCCTTCAACGCCTACCTAGGGTGGTGGTGGGCGGACCCGGCCGCGGCGCTCGTTGTGGCCGTTGCGGCGATCAACGAGGCGAGAGAGAACTGGAGCGAGGCGGCCGAACTGTTCGAGACGGATTGATCAGGCGGCTGAGGAGACGAGGCCGGTCAGATCGGCCAGTGCGATCGACGCCGTCGATGCTCCGCTACGGAGCAGGATGGAGCGGTCGCCGTGCGGCGTTTCCATACCGAGGTATTCCCCGGCGGTTGTTCCCCGGCTGGTGGTGGCTCGATAGGTCGAGCCGAGCTTGAGATGATTGAGATTCCATGGCGCGCGTGGGCGCGAGGTGTGTTGTGCCATCGTTGGCACTCCTTTCGAAAGGGCCGTGTGGCCCTGTGGTGATTGTTTGAGGTTGGTCAGCCGCGATGGTTCCGCGGCTTGGCGAAGCGGACCGTGAGGTCACGGCCGTTGAACTTCGTCGCGTGGAGCCCCGCGATCGCACTGCGTGCTGCGGGCTGTGGCATGTCGACGAACGCGAAGCCCTTGGATCGGCCCGTGCGACGATCGGTGATGATCGTCACCTGGTGAACGTCGCCGTAGCGTTCGAAGAGGCGTGCGACGTCGTCATCCGTGGTCTTCCACGGCAGGTTCGCCACGTACAGGCTGTCGCTCTGTCCGCTCTTCGACGCTCGATCGGTGGAGTCCGAAGGCCTTCTGCCGTTGGTCGACGGCTGTGTCTTGCGCTCCGGCCTCGTGTTGGACTTCGGTGCGGGAATGGTTCGTTTCGGCTTCGCCGGAGCGGCTTCGCCGATCCGGTAGCCGCCGTCGTCGATGTCGTCGAGGCGGGGTTCGTCGAAGGGAACCTGGAGGTCGAGATCTTTCTGGATGCGACGAACGGCGCGTTTCTGCTCACCGGTCACGAGACTGACGACGGTTCCCGTCGCACCTGCCCGGGCGGTTCGGCCCGAACGGTGGAGGTAGTCCTTGTGGTCGGACGGCGGATCGAAGTGGATCACCGAGGCGACCGCATCGATGTGGATGCCGCGGGCGGCCACGTCGGTGGCGATCAATGCCTGCGCCCGTCCCTTCGCGAACGATTGAAGCGCCCGATTTCGTTGATTCTGCGATCGTCCACCGTGCATCGCCACCGCGTTGATGCCCTCTCTCGAGAGTTGCTTGGCGAGTCGGTCTGCACCGTGCCGGGTGCGGGTGAACACGATCGAACGTCCCGACTTGTCGACCAGATCGGCGGTGTGCTGGACACGGTCGTGGTGCTGCACCAGCCAGAAGTGGTGGCGAGCGTCGATGGTTTCGGGTTCAACACTTCCGGCGTCGTGCCGCACCGGGTCGTTCTGGTAGCGCTTGCTCAACGTGGCGATGTCGCCGTCGAGGGTCGCAGAGAACAGCAGTGTCTGACGTCGCTTCGACGTTTGGTCGAGGATGCGGCGGACGGCGGGCATGAAACCCATGTCGGCCATACGGTCGGCTTCGTCGACGACGACGATGTCGGCCTCCCTGAGGTCAACGGTCCGCTGTTCGATGAGGTCCTCGAGGCGGCCCGGTGTTGCGACGAGGACATCCACGCCCTTGCGCATCGCAGCCTTCTGCGGTCCGTAGGACACGCCGCCGTAGACGGCGAACACGTTCCTTCCGACGGACTTGGCGAGCGGAGCCAGTTCCTTCTTGATCTGCTCGGCGAGTTCGCGGGTCGGGGCGAGAATCAGCGATCGGGGCTTGCCGCTCATCGCCCGGTCGACCCTCGTGAGGAGGGGAAGGCCGAACGCGAGAGTCTTGCCCGAACCGGTCGGGGCTTTGCCGGAAACATCCCTGCCGGCGAGGGCGTCGGGGATCGTTGCTTCCTGTACGGGGAACGCGTCGGTGATGTCGCGCGCTTCGAGCGAGCGCACGAGCGCATTGGGCAGCCCGAGTTGGGCAAAGGTCGTGGTCATGATGACTCCTGTCCCACGATGGGACGTTGATGAATATGCCGGGTCTCGCTCGACCGCGCGAACCGTGTCGCTTGCGGGATCGAGAGTCGGCAGAAGAGGCGGTTCGACCGGGTGAGAAACTGTGCCGTGTGATCACCGGGGAAGCGACGATGCGCTGACCTCCACCCGGTGCGGCCAACAGGACGATACACACACCGGGCCGGTACCGCCGCCTTTTCCCGTTCTTGCGTAACCATGGGAACTTGTCTTCAAGCGGTGGTCGCGACGGGGTGTTCCGGATTCCGCGGATCGTCGACACGGGTACTGTTGCGTCGAACACAGCCCATGCGTCCGGGTGCGACGACCCGGGGTCCGGGGCCCGAAGGGAGACCACGATGAGTTCCGATCCCCGTCCGACGTTGGCGACCACGGCGATTCACGCCGGAGAGTTCCATGACCCGACCGGCGCCCACATCGCTCCGATTTACCAGACGTCGACGTTCACATTCGAGGACATGGATGCTGTGGAGGCGTTCACCAACGGGGAAAGCGACGCGTACGTCTACACGCGTCCCGGCAACCCCTCGCGAGCGGCACTCGCGGCCAAGATTGCTGCGCTCGAAGGCATCGGTCTCGGTGGCGGCCGGGACCAGGTGAAAGCCGAGATCTTCGGTTCCGGTATGGCGGCGATCAGCGCGGCGCTGATGGGACTCGCGCGGGCCGGGGACCATCTCCTCACGCAGCAGGTTCTGTACGGATCCGCCGACGCTCTGATCTCGAACGTTCTCACCGGCTACGGAATCACGAACAGCCGAATCCCCGCTCTTGACCCGGCGGCGCTCGAACGGGAGTTGGAAACGCACCCCAACACCGCCGTCGTCTACATGGAGACGCCTGCGAACCCGACGATGTCGATCATCGACATCGCCAGGACGGCAGAAGTCGCGCATGCGCACGGCGTGAAGGTTGTCGTCGACAACACGTTCGCGACACCCGTGATCCAGCGGCCGCTCGAGCACGGCGCCGACGTAGTCGTTCACTCCACCACGAAATACATCAACGGCCACGGCACGGTGGTCGGAGGTGCGGTGGTCGCCCGCGACTCCGAATGGATGACGGAGCGGATCAAGCCGCTCGTGGGGGGTCTCGGCGGTGTGCCGAGCCCGTTCGATTGCTGGCTCACGAACATCGGTCTCAAGACGCTTCCTCTCCGAATGGCGCGCCATTCGGAGAATGGCATGGCCGTCGCCGAGTATCTCGACCGGCACCCGGCCGTCGTCGCAACGCACTATCCGGGCCTGCCCGGCCATCCGGGACATGAAGTGGCGGCGCGCCAGATGGATGCCTTCGGAGCGATGATCGCGCTCGATCTCGGCTCGTACGAGGCGGCAACCCACCTACTCGACCGGGTGAAACTGGCGAAACTCGGAGTCAGCCTCGGGAACGTCGACACGCTGATCCAGCATCCGGCGTCACTGACGCACCGGCTGGTCCCACCGGACGAGCGGGCGGCGTCGGGGATCACCGACGGCCTCGTCCGCCTCTCGGTCGGACTCGAAGATGTTGAGGACATCATCGCCGACCTGGAACAGGGACTCAGCGGCTGAGAGCCCGTCTACGGGACCTTCGCCATCGATCTCATGGCATCGGCGTCGACCAGAAGACCGTGGCTGATCACGGCCCTGGGGGTTGCGTGGAACCGGAGAGCCTCAGTGACATCCTCGCCCTCGAGAACCACGAGATTCGCACGGTTCCCAACGGTCAGGCGATGGCCATCCAGGCCGATGGCGTCGGCCGGGTTGACGGTGACCGCGTCGTAGACCAACTCCTGGTCTGGCCCCGACATCATCCACAGCAGGTGTGCGGAGAGGAATGCCACCTCGAGCATGTTGTTCCGTCCGAACGCGTAGTAGGCGTCGGAGATGTCGTCCTGGCCGAGACTGACGTTGACGCCGGCTGCCATCAGCTCACGCACCCGAGCGTGGAGCGGCCCGGTGTGGGGATCGGAGACCACGGCGATGTCGGCGGCCTTGAGCAGGGCCACGAGTCGTTCGAAGTACGGATCCGGATAGAGCTGCATCGCCCTCGCATGGTGGGCCAGGGCCCGGCCCTCCCAGCCCCGGCGCAGCGCCTCGGTGGCCATCATTTCGAGGGTCCGGAGGCCCGGATCCCCGGCGTCGTCGAGCAACATCGACACGGGGGCATCGTGCTCGGCGGCGATGTCGAAGACGAGGCGAACGTGCTCGGCCATGTCCGCCTCGGTGTACTCGATCCAAGGGATGCCGCCGACGACGTCGGCCCCGATCTCCATCGACGTGCGCAGGAGGTCTTCGGTGCCCGGTTCGCGGATGATGCCGTCCTGCGCGAACGCCACGACCTGGATATCGACCACACCCGCGAATTCTTCGCGGAGCGCAACGAGGACCTCCACGCCGCGGGTGCCCGCCTTTGAGTCGACGTCTGCCAGGGCACGGATGTGCGTGTTGCCGTAGTAGGCCGCCATTGCAAGCGCTCGTCTTCCGGCGGCCAACATTGCTTCGACGTCCTGGCCCTCCTTGACGGCGGCTGCCGTCTCGATTGCGGACATCGCCTTGCCCATGTCGCCGCTCTGATACTCGGCCAGGGCGGCGTCGCCGAGGCCGGCGAGCGTAAACACCTTGTCGAGATGGAGGTGCGTGTTGACGAACGATTCGGTGACGAGGTTGCCTGCCGCGTCGACTTCGAGATCGTCCGGTTCGCCCTCGCCCGCCGGGACGATCGCAGCGATCGACCCGTCGCGAATCACGATGTCGAAGACCCCGGGTCGGGAGCGAAGACGGGCAGAGCGAACGGTCAGGGACCTCGTGTCCTTCATGTGGGCTCCGATGATCGCGGGCGGTGTGGTCGGATCATAGGTGGTGACGGATCGGGCGGAGGATGGCAGACTGCGGTGGTAGGGGCCGTTCTTCGCCGAACGAGGATGTGAGACATGGGTACTGATCGCCGAATCGTCATGACGCTGGCGTTCTACCCGAGAGGGGGGTCGGCGCAGGTCGTTCGCTATCTCGGCGAAGCGCTCGAGGCACTGGGGGATTCGGTGATGGTGTGTTGCGGATCGCTCGGTGAGCCGGGAGTAGCGTCGCACGCCGCCACGTTCTTCGGGGACCTCGACGTCGAGACGCTCGATTTCACCGAAGCGGTGCGGTGGTTCGAAGACGGTCGGGATCCGATGGCCGCACCGGTGCCCATCCACCCGTCGTTCGAAGATCGGCCGGGCGTGCCCGACCGCATATTTGCTTCCCTGGGTGACGACGACTACCGCAGACAGGTGGCGGTGTGGCGGTCGCTCCTCGAACGCGTCGCGGAGCCGGATTTCTACCACGTACACCACCTGACCCACGTCAACGACGCGATCGCCGCCGTGAGCGACCGGCCCGTTGTGGCCCATCTGCACGGCACCGAACTGAAGATGCTCGATGAGATCCGTGCCGGCGGCACCGATCGATGGGAACACGCCGCCGAATGGGAGAAGCGGCTCGTTGATGCCGCCCACCGAGCCGATCGGCTCATCGTGATCTCGCCGACCGATCGCGCCCTGGCCGTCGACCTGCTCGGTGTGGATCCGTCCATCATCGAGGTCGTCCCGAATGGTGTCGACGTCGACCGGTTCACACCGCTCGATCTCCCGAGGGACGAACGCCTGGAACGGTGGCGCCGGTGGCTGGTGGACGAACCCCGGGGATGGGACGAGAGCGGCCGGCCCGGCACTATCCGGTACTCCGAAGACGACATCGACCGCTCGTTCCTGGATCCGGTGACGGGGGAGATGCTCCCCGTGCTGCTGTTTGTAGGACGCTTCCTGGACTTCAAACGGGTGCCGCTGCTCATCCGGGCGTACGCCACGGTACGCCGGACACTCGGGACACACGCACCGCCGCTCGTGATCTGGGGCGGCTATCCGGGGGAGTGGGAAGGTGAACACCCGTACACGGTCGCGCGAGAACTCGGCGTCGACGGGGTCTTCTTCGCCGGCTGGCGCGGACACGAAGACCTCGCCGTCGGATTCAACTGTGCCGACGCGTTCGTGGCACCGTCGTTCGATGAACCGTTCGGCCAGGTCTATCTCGAGGCGATGGCTTGCCGGCTGCCGGTGATCGCCACCGATTCGGGAGGTCCGATGTCGTTCGTCAACACCGATCCGGACCGGCCGAACGGGTGGCGTGTGACCCCGGATGACGAGAACGCCCTCTCGGACGCCATGATCGAGGCGGTGTCCGATCCGGCGGTGCGACTCGAACGGGGCCACAACGGGCGCCGGATGATCGAGAGCGAGTACGACTGGCGGAGCGTCGCCGGCCGTGTCGATCGCATCTACAGCGACGTCCTCGCCGAGCGGCCCCGGTGACGCGCCGTCCGCCGCCGATGTGCCCGGTGTCTAGCGGTGTCGCTCGTCGTACAGGCGTGCACGTTCCGCCGGATCCTGACGGTAGAACTCGCTGAGAACGTCGTAGAGATCCTTCTCGCGCTGCTGCATGTGTATCGGACGGTCGAAGAACAGTTCGGTAGCCACGGCGAAGAACTCAGCACGGTTCACGGCGCCGTACCCATCGAGGAGTGGATCGTCGTTCGTCCCGTCCTTGAGCGCCTCGTACTCCCGCCGGCAGACCTCTTCCCACCGATCCCGTTGCTCCTTCGCCATGGGCGGGAGACCGTCGGCGCTTCCGTCCGCCATGTCGATCTTGTGGGCGAACTCGTGATAGATGACGTTGTGGCCCGTGCTCGGATGTGCCGCCGACCGCTTCGCCGA
>JANTHO010000065.1 GCA_024762335.1 Acidimicrobiia bacterium
CGGCGTCGTCCGGTCTTGACGAGGATGCCGTCGCCCTGGTGAAGATGTCGTACCAGGACGCGACCGGCGGCGCGCCGGCCGAGCCTGCAGAGACGGTCATCGAGGAGGCTCCGGTCGAAGCAGAACCCGAGTCGGAGCCAGAGGTCGCGGCCGGAGGAGAACCCGCGGTCGAGGTAGAACCCGAGCCCGAGCCCGAACCCGAAGCGGCGGAGGGCAGTGTGTTGCTCGTCGAACCCGGCCTCACGACGCACGAACTCGCACGGCTGATCAAGACCCGAACGGTCCTCATCGTGCAGGCGTTGATGGAGATGGGTGAAATGGTGCCGGCAGGCGGGACGATCCCCGTCGACGCCATCGAGCCGCTCGGACGCAAGTTCGGCTACGAACTACTCGTCGCCGAAAGCGACGAGGTTCCGGAGGAAGACACCGGACCCGACCACTTCATCGTCGAATACGAGGACGACCCCGCAAGCCTCAAGCCACGGCCCGCAGTCGTCACCGTGATGGGACACGTCGATCACGGCAAGACCCAGTTGCTCGACACTATTCGATCCGCGAACGTCGTCGCCGGCGAGGCCGGTGGCATCACCCAACACATCGGTGCCTATCAGGTGGAAGCCGGCGGCAATCTCATCACGTTCATCGACACACCCGGCCACGAGGCTTTCACAGCGCTGCGGGCTAGAGGAGCCGAGGTCACCGACATCGTGATCCTCGTCGTGGCGGCGAACGACGGTGTGATGCCCCAGACCGTTGAAGCGATCAACCATGCGAAGGCAGCCGACGTTCCGATCGTGGTCGCCATCAACAAGATGGACCTCGAAACGGCCGACGCGTACGCGGTACGTGGTGCGCTCACCCAGCACGGCATCGTCGTCGAGGATCTCGGTGGGGACGTACCGGCCGTCGAAGTGTCTGCGCTCAAGGGGACGGGGATCGAAGACCTGCTTGAAATCGTCGCCCTCGTCGCGGAGGTAGAAGAGCTCTCCGCCAATCCGAACGCTCCGGCGGTCGGAACCATCGTCGAGGCGCAACTCGAGGTCGGGCGCGGTCCCGTCGCAACGGTGATCGTCCAACGTGGAACCCTGAAGAAGGGGGATGCGGTCGTGTGCGGCACCGTTTCGGGCCGTGTCAGAGCGATGTTCGACGAGCGGGGGAATCAGATCAAGAGCGCCGGTCCCAGCACGCCCGCCGTCGTCTCCGGGTGGAGCGAGGTTCCGCTCGCCGGCGACATGTTCCAGGTTGTGAAGAATGAGCGGACCGCCAGGAAGATGGCCGAAGAGCAGGTTGCGAAGCGCCGGGCGGAGGAACTGACGGTTCCCAACGCAACCGAGCGGCTCACCCAGCTGCTCGAAACGCTCCGCACCGCCGACCATGCGGAGTTGCGTGTCATCGTGAAGGCCGATGCCCACGGATCCCTCGAGGCGATCCGCGAAGCGATCGCAAAGATCTCCAGAGAAGACGCGGCCGTCGTGGTCGTGCACGGTGCCGTCGGCGGTATCACGTCGAACGACGTCATGCTCGCCGAGGCCTCGGATGCCGTCATCTACGGGTTCAACGCCCGGCCGGATGCGTCCGCACGCGCCGCGGCCAAGGATGCAGGGATCGATATTCGCACCTTCTCGATCATCTACGAACTGCTCGACGACATCGAGTCGCTGCTCATCGGAGAGCTCGCTCCCGAAGAGGTCGAGGCGTTCCTCGGCGTGGCGGAGGTGCGGGCGACGTTCCGTGCACCGCGGTACGGGCTCGTCGCCGGTTGCTACGTCACCGAGGGAACGATCAACAGGAACGCCAGGGCTCGTCTCGTGCGGGATGGTGTCGTCGTGTACGACGGCAGGATCGCCTCGCTGCGACGCTTCAAGGAAGATCAGCAGCAGGTCCAGACCGGGTACGAGTGCGGTATCGGATTGGCGAACTTCAAGGACATCAAGGAAGGCGACACGATCGAGTCCTATGAGGTCAAGGAGATCGCCAGGACCTGATCCGGCCGGCACCGGCGGAGGAGGGACAGCGTGTACGTCGGAGCGCTCCGGATCGAGTTGCGGATTCGCGACATGAGGTCGCTCAAGGAGAAACGACACGTGGTGAAATCCATCGTCACCGACATCGGGAAGGCCCACACGGTCGCCTGCGCCGAGGTCGGCTACCAGGACCTCTGGCAACGTTCGGATATCGGCGTGTCCGTCGTGTCCTCATCGGTTGGACGGGTCGAGCGGATGATGGCCGGCATCCAACGGGATGTGGAACATCGGACCGACGTCGAGGTGCTCGGCGCCGTTCGCTCGATCTACGCGGAGGAGGGTCGATGAGTCGTACCGAAAGCCCGCGCATGCGCAAGGTCAACGAACTCCTCAAGGAACTCGTTGCCGAAGCCGTCCTGGATCTGAAAGATCCCGGTCTTGGGTTCGTCACGATCACGGACGTCGACACATCCCCCGATCTGCGTCACGCGATCGTGTTCTACTCGGTGCTCGGCACCGATGAAGAGGTGGAGGCGAGCGGGGAGGCTCTTACCAGAGCGGCGCCAAGGATCCAGGCCGTGGTCGGAAGGCAGATCCGGATGAAGTTCACTCCGAAGATGGAGTTCCGTATCGACCCGTCGATCGGTGAAGGACTCAAGATCGATCGTCTCCTCCACGAACTGGAAGAAGAAGACGGGGGCGTCGATGCCGCCGGCTGAGCAGACCTGGAGCGATGCGATCGATGAGATCACACGTGCACAGCGCATCGGCCTCGTCGGCCATGTGCGGCCGGACGGTGATGCCCTCGGTTCGATCATCGCTCTCGCTCTTGCCGCGCGCAACGCCGGGAAGGATGCGGTTGCTTCGTTCGGTGAGCCGTTCATCGCGGGAGACGAGTTCCGGTTCCTCGATCAATCCGTGCTCGTACCGCCGTCGGCGTTCCCCGCCGACCTGGATCTTGCGATCGTGTGCGACACGGGGGTGCTGGATCGTGTCGGATCGGTCGCGCCCGCCATCGAGGGCGCGCACCGGACCCTCGTGATCGATCACCACGTCACACCGGGCACGGTCGGCGACGTTCGCCTCGTCGATCCGGGGGCTGCCGCTACCGCCCAGCTCGTGTTCGAGTTGCTGCATCGTCTGGAGTGGGAAATCACGAAGCCGGTCGCCGAAGCGCTGTACGTGGGACTCGTAACCGACACCGGCCGTTTCCAGTACTCGTCGACAACGCCCGCCGTGCACCGGATGGCCGCGGATCTGCTCGCAGCAGGTGTGGAACCGGCCCCGATCGGCCAGGTCCTCTACGAGGAGGCTCCGTTCGGTTACTTCGCCGTGGTCGCAGCCGTGCTCGGCCGCGCCCGGCTCGAGACGGACGCGGGACTCGTGTGGTCCGTCCTGCGCCGCGACGATCTCGACGCGGCGGACGTGCCGTGGGAGGCCGCTGATCCACTCATCGATCTTCTTCGCCTGGCGCGGGAAGCCGGCGTTGCCTGCCTGCTGAAGGAGATGCGGCCGGGCGTCGTCAAAGGGAGTCTCCGATCGCGCGGGATCGTCGACGTGGCAGCGATCGCGGCGACATTCGGCGGAGGCGGCCACCGCAACGCCGCCGGGTTCACGACCGAACTCTCGAGCGATGACACGATCGCGAAGATCATGGATCTGCTCGGATGAAACGCCGGGGCGTTGGGGACGGGTTTCTGCTCGTCGACAAGGAGAAGGGGTGGACGAGTCACGACGTCGTGGCGAAGGTGCGCGGCATCGTCGGCGGCAAGGTCGGTCACGCCGGAACGCTCGACCCGATGGCGACCGGCCTGCTGGTCCTCGGTCTCGGCCGGAGCACCCGCCTACTCAGATTCGTCCAGAGTTTCGAGAAGGAGTACACGGCAACGGCCCTGTTCGGTGTGGCCACCGACTCCCTTGATGCGGACGGGGCGCTGCTCGACCGGTCGCCGATGCCCGTCACCGTCGATGAGGTCGAAACCGCCGCCGAGCGGTTTCGCGGGACGATCATGCAGATCCCCCCGATGGTCTCGGCACGGAAGGTGGACGGGAAGCGTCTCTACGAGCTGGCGCGGGCCGGCGAGATCGTCGAACGCGAGGCCCGTCCGATCCAGATCTTCTCGCTCGAGATCACCGACTTTGCACCATCCGACTATCCCGAGGTGTCGTTCGACGTCGTCTGCAGCACCGGTACCTACGTTCGAACGCTCGCAGACGACCTGGCCGGTTCGCTCGGGGGGCGGGCGCACCTCACCCGTCTTCGACGGATCCGGAACGGCACGCTGAATGTGGCCGATGCGCGAACGATCGACGAGATCAACGCTGCCGCATCGGCGGGAACGATTACAGAGTTGATCGTCGATCCATCGACGGCTCTCTCCGACATTCCCGGCCGGGAGGTCGATGAGGCCTACCTGCCCGGCGTGCGGAATGGTGCGGCAGTTCCATCGACGGCGCTCATCGGCAACGGCGATGTCGGGGAGCGCGGCCTGGTGAGGCTCGTCGCTGACGGTGCCTTGCTCGGTATCTATCGCGTCGACGGTGCGTCGGCCAAAGCGGAGGTCGTGACGGCATGATCGTGTACCAGGGAGCCCCGGAGACGTGGGACGGCCCGCCGGAGGGGGCAGCGGTCGCCCTCGGCGTGTTCGACGGAGTGCATCTCGGACACCGCAGGGTCCTCGAGGCGCTCGCCGACGCCGATGCCGCTCTCGTACGCATCGCCATGACCTTCAGTACGCATCCGGCGGCACTGCTGTCACCGAACGGAGCGCCGAGCCGGCTGAGCACACTCAAGCGACGATTCGAACTGCTGGAAGCGACCGGGATCGAACGGATCGCCGTATTGAAGTTCGACGAGTCGATGCGAGTGATGCCACCCGAGGAGTTCGTGCGGCGCTACCTCGTCGACGGGGTGAACGCCCGGTTCGTGGCCGTCGGGGAGGATTTCCGCTTCGGTGAAAGGGCATCGGGGACGGTCGATACGCTGGTCGATCTCGGAAAGCGTTTCGGTTTCGAAGTCGCAGCCGTCGACATCGTCAGCGATCACGGGATCGAAGTTCGATCGACCGAGATCCGTGCGGCGATCGAAGCCGGTGAAGTGGCCCGGGCCGCTGCTCTGCTCGGCAGGCCGTACGAAATGGAGGGGATCGTCGTGCCGGGGGACGGGCGGGGCCGCGAACTCGGGGTACCGACGGCGAACGTTTCGTTCCCCGCCGTGCTGACGACGCCCGAACACGGCGTGTACGCCGTGATCGCGACGATTGATGGTGTCGATCATCCGGCTGTCGCGAATCTCGGGACACGGCCGACGTTCGGCTCTGCGAGCGAAGTCCTCGAGGTGCACGTCCTGGATTTCAAGAGAGATCTCTACGGCAAACACGTGACGATTGGTTTCGTAGATCGGATCCGGGACGAACGCCGGTTCGCATCGATCGACGACCTCGTTGCCCAGATCCGGTCGGACATCGCCACAGCGCACGAGATCCTCGACGATCGGACCCCTTGACGCCGGATCCCGTCCGGTGCATGCTGATCCGGATCCCCGTGCTCCCCGGGATCGGAGCGCGTTGTGCCCGTCTTCCTTCTTCTCTTCGGAGCGCTGATTGCGTCCGCAGCAGGCGCACCACCCGCCGCGCCCGTCACGCCGACACCGGTTGCGCCTGTGAGCGCAGCCGACCTCAGCTCACCGGGAGACGGGTTGGGGCTGGCCCCCGAACCGGCGGGTGACCGGCGGCGAGACTCGGGCCCGATCCCGTTCACCCCGATCGGTGGAGCCGGCCTCGGCGGTGCCGCTCTCGCCGGTGCGGTGCTCTCCCGCAGACGTACGCGCAGCGGTACCCGGGTTGGGGAGACGCCGATCTTCGTCTACGTCCCGGGTCACGGGGGTGATACGGACGGATTCGATGATCTCGCCGGACGGATGGGAGTGAGATCGAGCGACGTGCGCGTCTTCGACTACCGGTGGGCCTGGCCCTCATCGGACCCGATCGACGCATCGCGCCGGGCACCGACCGGCGACGCCGCCGACGCGCTGGGTGCATACCTCGCGGCGTTGGGCGAGAAGGGCCGTCCCATCTATCTCGTCGGACACAGCAAAGGCGGGGCGGTCATCACGGAAGTGGTCGCCCGATGGGACGAGCATCCCGAGATCAGGGTCGACGCCGTCGGCGGAGCGGCGATTCTCGACCCTCCGATCGCTGCGGGTCCGCTCGGGCTTCTCCAGAGCGTGGGCTGGCTCAGCGGCCCGACAGCGGACGACGGCCTATTCGACCCGATCCGATGCGGCTGGAACGGCTGTCGCGACGTTCGGAACGGGCTTGGTGAACGGTCCGGGGTCGAGGTGCTGATCGTGCGAAACCCTGATGCCAGGTTCACGAACTTCTGGGGACGACCCGACGGTGTGCGGGTCTACGACCTCGACGACGGATCGGGGGACATGCTCGACCGATTCCCCGACGTTCTCGGCATGTGGCGGCGAATGGGAGATGCGCACAACTCTGTGCTGCACAGCGACGTCGTGGCGGACTGCATTGCGGCTGAGGCCGCCGAAGCCGGCGCGTGTCGATGGCCGGCTCCCGTCACCCGTACGCCCGTATGGGGTCGAGGAAGGTCGGGTTCGGGGCCCGCGATGCGGTAGTTGAAGACCGGATGACCGGTTACATCACACGGTTGCTATGCTCCCGTTCGGGCAATCGCCCGCGTACTCTGTCGCGAAGGAAAGAATCCTCGTGAACGACACTCAAACCGTCGTCGATGAATTTGGCACGCACGCTACGGACACCGGTTCTCCGGAGGTCCAGGTAGCGCTGCTTACCGAACGCATCAACCATCTAACCGAACATCTCAAGGTCCACACGAAGGACCACCACAGCCGAAGAGGGCTGTTGATGATGGTCGGCAAACGCAGGCGACTCCTCCGGTACCTCCACGACCAAGATGTGGAGCGTTACCGGTCGCTCATCGCGAAACTGGGACTGCGCCGATAACACCGACGAAGGCGGCTTTCGGGCCGCCTTCGAGGTATTCGGCGTCCCATCGCACGCAACCGCGGTGGTACCAGTTGTCAGTGGAAGGGCCCCGGTCCGACCGAGACCTTCCCACTGCCAATTGGACACCGCTTCACAGAAGGAGAGATCCAATTGGCTGAAACTGCCATTCGCGGACTCGTCGGAGATGTGGAAGTTGAATTCCGCGCCGGTGAACTCGCACAACTCGCCGACGGTTCCGTCACGGTCCGCGTCGGAGATACCGAAGTCCTCGTCACTGCAACCGCGTCCACGCGGCTGCGCGAAGGCGCCGACTTCTTCCCGCTCACCGTCGACGTCGAAGAACGCATGTATGCGATCGGGAAGATCCCCGGTTCGTTCTTCCGCCGTGAAGGACGCGCGACCGAGAAGGCGATCCTCACATGTCGTCTCATCGACCGCCCGCTGCGCCCCAACTTCCCGAAGGGGTACCGCAACGACACGCACGTCGTCGCCACCGTCCTTTCAGCCGACCTCGTCAACGCCTACGACATTCCGGCGCTCAACGGTGCGTCCGCAGCGTTGACGCTCAGTTCCCTGCCGTTCGACGGACCGATCGGAGCCGTCAGGCTCGGGCTCATCGACGGCGCATGGGTCGCCTTCCCGACCTACGAACAGCTCGAAGACGCCGTCTTCGATCTCGTCGTTGCCGGTAAGCGAAACGACGACGGCCAGATCGACATCGCCATGGTCGAAGCCGGTGCCACCGAGAACGGATACCGCCTCGTGCAGGGCGGCCAGCAGGCCAGCGATGAAGCAACCGTTGCCGCCGGTCTCGAAGAGGCCAAGGGCTACATCAACACGCTGATCGACCTTCAGCTCCAGCTCCTCGAAGCGGTCGGTCCCGCCGATCCGGTCGAATGGCCGATCAACGAGGACTACTCGGCAGAGATGTACGAGCGGGTCGAAGCGATCGCTAAACCCAAGCTCGAAGCCATGGGAACGATCTCCGACAAGAAGGAGCGTCTCGAAGCCGAAGCCTCCGTCAAGGAAGCCGTCCTCGCAGCGCTCGCCCTCGAGGAGGGCGACGCAGCTGCGGAGAAGGCCGCCAAGGCCGCTTTCCGGAGCGTCCAGAAGCAGGTCATGCGTTCACGCGTCGTCGCCGAAGGCATCCGTCTCGACGGTCGTCGCCTCGACGAGATCCGCGAGATCGACGTCAAGGTCGGCATGATCCCGGAGGCACACGGTTCCGGCCTGTTCCGCCGCGGCGAGACGCAGGTGCTCAACGTCACGACGCTCGGCATGCTGAAGATGGAGCAGATGCTCGACACCATCTCCATCGAAGACTCCAAGCGCTACATGCACCACTACAACATGCCGCCCTTCGCCACCGGCGAAGCGGGCTTCATGCGTGGCCCGAAGCGTCGCGAGATCGGCCACGGTGCGCTCGGCGAGAAGGCGCTCCTCCCGGTCATCCCGGACGACGAGAGCTTCCCGTATGCGTTCCGCCTCGTCTCCGAGGTGCTGATGTCCAACGGTTCGTCGTCGATGGCGTCGGTCTGCGGATCGTCGCTCTCGCTGATGGACGCCGGTGTTCCGATCGCCGCCCCGGTGGCGGGCATCGCCATGGGCCTCATCAATCACGACGGCCAGTTCGTGACGCTGACCGACATCCTCGGAGCCGAAGATGCTCTGGGGGACATGGACTTCAAGGTCGCCGGTACCGAGGACATGATCACCGCACTGCAGCTCGACACGAAGATCAAGTCGCTCCCCGCCCAGGTGCTCATCGATGCGATGAGCCAGGCGAAGGACGCCAGACTGTTCATCCTCGGCAAGATGACGGATGTCCTCCCCGAGCCCCGTGCGGAACTCGCTGAGAC
>JANTHO010000066.1 GCA_024762335.1 Acidimicrobiia bacterium
GTGTTGAGCTTGTTCTTCGCCTCTCCCTCTGGCGCCACCCTGTGGGACTTCGTTGCCCACGAGAAGTACACCGCCCTTCCCATCATCGTGTTCAACTGGGCTCGCCAGCCGCAGAAGGAGTTCGTGGCTTTGACCGCGGCTGCGATCGTCGTGCTGCTGGCGATTCTGCTGCTTGTCAACGCAACCGCCATCGTGCTTCGCGACCGATTCGAACGGAGAACGTGAATGAACCGCATCGATGCCCAACCGACGTCCGGTGCGTCCGACACCGATAGGCCTCTGGTGTTCGACGTCCAAGGGCTGAACGTCTTCTATGGCGACTTTCATGCCGTGCGCGACGTCGAACTGCCGGTTCGCCAGAACGAGATCACCGCGTTGATCGGTCCGTCAGGCTGCGGCAAGTCCACCGTGCTTCGGTCGTTGAACCGGATGAACGACCTGATTCCGGACGCCCGTGTCGAAGGGCAGGTCGCCTACCACGGCGTCGACCTCTACGGTCCCGAAGTCGATCCGGTGCAGGTGCGCCGGCACATCGGCATGGTATTTCAGAAGCCCAACCCGTTCCCGAAGTCGATCTACGACAACGTGGCGTTCGGTCCGAAGATCGCCGGGGTCCGCTCCGGTCTGGACGATGTGGTCGAGGACTCGCTCAAACGTGCAGCGCTATGGGACGAGGTGAAGGGCAAGTTGTCAGAGTCCGCCTACGCGCTGTCCGGCGGCCAGCAGCAGCGGCTGTGCATTGCACGGGCGATCGCCACCAGACCCGACGTGATCCTCATGGACGAACCTGCGTCCGCCCTCGATCCGATCGCGACGCTTCGTATCGAAGAGCTGATGTTCGAGTTGAAAGAGGACTACACGATCGTGGTGGTCACCCACAACATGCAGCAGGCCGCGCGGGTGAGCGACCGGACCGCTTTCTTCACCGTTGAAGTCGGCGAGGACGGCACTCGAACCGGAGTGCTCGTAGAATTCGGTGACACCTCCACCATGTTCACGAACCCGAGTCGGAAAGAGACCGAGGACTACATCACGGGGCGGTTCGGATGATCGAGACACGCAAACGGTTCCACCAGCAGCTCGCCGAGTTGGAACAGCTCGTCGTCGACATGGGCGAGCAGGCGCTGGAGCAGGTCGTCACCGCCGTCGATGCCCTTACCAGTGGCGACATGGCCAAGGCGGATCGTGTCATCGAGAGCGACAACTCGCTCGACGACAAGTACCTGGAAGCGCACCGACGCTGGCTCGCCATCGCGGCCGAACAGCAGCCGGTCGCCATCGACCTGCGCATGATGTCGGTCGTGCTGCACGTCACGGTGACGCTCGAACGGATGGGCGACCAAGCGGTGAACATCGCCAAGATCGCCAAGGCTGTCGAGGGGTTGCCCACCAATGACAAGATGCTCGGCCACATTCGTGAGATGGGCGAGTATGTGAAGCCGATCGTGCGGACCGCGCTGGAAGCCTTCGTGCGCCGTGACGCCGACCTGGCACGCGAGCTTCCGGTGATGGACGACCCGATCGACGACTTGAACCGGCAGATGTACGAGGACGTCATCGGCTGCTGCAACGACCGGCCGCACCTCGAGTGGGCGACCCGGATGCTGATGGTCGCCCGCGCCCTCGAGCGGGTCGGCGATCAGGCGGTCGACATTGGTGAGCAGGTCGCGTTCCTGTTGACAGGAGAGTTCCAGGAGTTCACCTCCTATCCGGGACACGACCCTGAACACGATGCCAAGATCTGAAAGCCCTGTTCGTGTCCTCATCGTCGAGGACGAGCCGACGCTCGCAGATTCGATTCGCTACAACCTGGAACGGGAAGGGTTCGAGGTTGCGATCGCCGAGACCGGCCCGGATGCGATCGGGAAGCTTCCTTCCTTCGACCCGTCGCTTCTGCTCCTCGATCTGATGCTTCCCGGCATGTCCGGGCTCGACGTGTGCAAGCAGGTGCGCTCCCGGTCGGATATACCCATCATCATGGTGACGGCGAAGGATGCGGAGGCCGACGTCGTCGCCGGACTCGAACTCGGGGCTGACGACTATGTGACGAAGCCGTTCTCGATGCGGGAACTGATCGCGAGAGTGCGGGCCCATCTCCGTCGTTTGGGAACGGGGCCCGATGCTACGGAGGTCCTGGAGGCGGCCGGTGTCCGCCTGGACATCGGGCGGCATGAGGCGTGGGTGCAAGGAACTCCGATAGAGCTTCGTCCGAAGGAGTTCGAACTGCTGGAAGCCTTCCTCCGCCGCCCCAACCGGCTGCTCACCCGGGACTTCCTCGCCGAAGAGGTGTGGGGTCCAGGCTACTTCGGCGACATGAAAACCCTCGACGTGCACATCATGCGGCTCCGCAGGAAGATCGAGCGAGACCCGGCCCACCCTGAGATGCTGCTGACCGTCAGGGGTTTGGGCTACAAGTTCGTCGGTGGCTGAGCGGCGCAGCGTCGCGACTGTCGCCCTGCGATGGGTGGTCGCGATCGCCGTGGTTGTCATCGGCCTCGGAGTGGCTGGTGGTCTTCGGCCGGCCTGGCTGCTCGGCCTGGCAGCCGCCTTCGTTGCCTTCGCCGTGATGGCGTTTCGGGCAGCCAGAAGGTTGGAGTCTTCCCTCACAGCCATCGCCGGAACGCTGACAGAAGAAGGACCGAACGCGCCTTTGCCGCGATCCGGGATCGCGGAAGTAGACCTTCTGACCGACCGAGTGGCCGAACTGAAGGTACGCATCCTCGGCCAGGCGGAAGCAGCCGACCGTCAGCAACGCCTTCGTGATGCCATTCTGGACTCCCTCGGCGAGGGCGTGCTCCTTGTAGACCATGGGGGGAACGTCGCCTACGTCAACGAGTGGCTGACCGGACGAGTGGGGGACATCGGCCCCGTTGTCGGTGGGATTGTGCCGTTGGCGCTGCAACGGCTGGTCCGCGAGGCCCTTCGCGGAGGCCCCTCGTCCGACGTGTTCGAGTTTGGTACCCCGCCGCGTACCTGGGAGGCAGAGGCGAAGCCGTTGGGAGGAGGTGATGTGCTGACGGTGGTGCGAGACGTCACCGAGCAGGAACGAACCGACGCCATCCGACGCGACTTCGCGGCGTCGGCTTCACATGAGTTGAAGACACCGATCGCTGGGATTCTTGCAGCCGCAGAGACGGTCCTCACCGCGTTCGACGACGACCCCGATGCGGCCAAACGGTTCGCCGAACAGGTGCTCGACAATGCGCATCGTTTGGCGAGCATCGTAGGGGACTTGCTCGATCTGTCGCGTCTCGAAGCGTCGAAACCTGTGTTGAGGCCCGTCCTCCTCGATCAGGTGGTGGAACACGAGGCAGCGGCGCAAGTGGAGGCCTTCACAGAGGCGGGGGTCGACCTGACCGTCCACACCGAGCCAGTGACGGCGCAGGTCGCGGAGGAAGACATGGCGTTGGCGGTCCGCAACCTGCTGGAGAATGCGCTGCGGTATACGGATCCCGGTGGCCAGGTCACGGTCAGGCTGTCGGCTACGGCGGAGCACGCGATACTCGAGGTTGTCGACACGGGGATCGGCATTCCGATGCGGGAAAGGCCCCGCATCTTCGAGCGGTTCTACCGGGTCGATGCGGCTCGGTCGCGCAGCACTGGAGGTACCGGTCTCGGGCTGGCCATCGTCAAGCATGTCGCGGAACGGCATGGCGGACATGTGGAGGTGGAGTCGCAGCTTGGGCGAGGCAGCACCTTCCAACTCCGCATCCCGCTCGACCGGTCGGACGGTACTGGAGACTGACGGCTGCTACCTAGTAGTGCTGCACGGCCTCGAGGAATTTGCGGGTGCGTTCCTCCTGCGGGTTCAAGAGCAGTTCATCGGGCGGCGCCTCTTCGACGACGACCCCGTCGTCCATGAAGACGACTCGGTCGCCCACCTGGCGGGCAAAACCCATCTCGTGGGTGACCACCATCATCGTCATGCCTTCCAGCGCCAGGTTCCGCATGACGTCGAGAACCTCGCCGACGAGTTCCGGGTCGAGCGCCGATGTCGGCTCGTCGAACAGCATCATGTCCGGGTTCATGCACAGCGACCGGGCGATGGCGACCCGCTGTTGCTGACCGCCGGAGAGGCGGATGGGGAACTCGTCAACCTTGTCGGAGAGGCCAACGCGTTCGAGCATCTTGCGGGCGACGTCTTCGGCTTCGCTCTTGCTTCGCCCCAACACTTTCTCCTGGGCGATGGTGAGGTTGCGCAGCACCGTCAGATGCGGGAACAGGTTGAATCGTTGGAACACCATCCCGATCTTGGTGCGGAGCTTGTCGACATCGGCGTCGATGTCCGTGATGTCTTCTCCCTCGATGTAGATCTTCCCGGCGGTTGGTTCCTCGAGGCGGTTGATGCAGCGCAGCAGCGTCGATTTGCCTGACCCTGACGGGCCGATGACGCAGACGACCTCTCGGTGATTGACCTGAAAGTTGATGCCTTTCAGCACTTCGAGCGG
The DNA here is from genome assembly GCA_024762335.1 of Acidimicrobiia bacterium. Lineage (GTDB taxonomy): Bacteria > Actinomycetota > Acidimicrobiia > Spongiisociales > UBA5794 > JAHEEL01. The sequence continues at coordinate 4,449 of JANTHO010000066.1, forward strand.
GCCGAAGTACTTGTGCAGATCGACGACCTTGATCGGAGGAACGTTCTCAGCGGGCACGGGCGGCTCGTTTCTCGAGTTGGGCGACAGCCCGGGTCAAGGGCAGCGTGATGATGAGATACACGACGGCGATGACGATGAGGGGTGTCGCGTTGAACGTCGAACTCATCAGATCACGCCCGAATTTGGTCAGCTCCTTGCTCGTGATCGTCCCACCGATCACGAAGAAGAGTGAGGTGTCTTTGATGAGCAGCACGAGTTCATTGGTCAGTGGCGGGATGATGATGCGGAACGCCTGCGGAAGCACGATGTAACGAAGTGCGGCACCATGGCTCATACCTAGCGAACGGGCCGCCTCCATCTGGCCGCGGGGGACGGCTTCGATGCCGGCGCGGATCGTTTCGGCCATGTAGGCGGCAGCGACGATGCCGAGCCCGATGGTTCCCTTGCCGAGCGTGCCGCCAGGGATGCTCGTCCCAGGAAACGCAATGGGGATCGCAAACGCGATGAAGATGATGGTGACGAGCGCCGGGAGGCCTCGGAACAGTTCGATGTAGGTGATGGCGATCCAGCGGTACGGCTTGATGCTCGACCGCTTCATCAACGCGAGGAAGAGGGCCAGCACGAGTCCGAAGGCGAATGCTGCAAAGGTGTAGATGAGCGTGTTCTTCGCTGCGATGGTGAAGACCGCCGGGAACATGTCGGCAGCAATCTGCGGGTTGAAGAAGACCCGCTGGATCGTGGGCCAATCGGCGACCAAGCCCAGGACGGCCACCCCAGCCACCAGTACGAGGTAGAGGGTCCAGCGGATCAGCTTCTGGCGGGTGCGCTTCTTCATGTCGCGTCGAGGGGGACCCTAGCGGGTCCCCCTCGGGGTTGCGTCTGGGAACGGCTTGTTTACGAACCGAAGTACTTGTTGAAGATCTCGTCGTACTTGCCGTTGTCTTTCAGCGTCTTCAAGGCGTTGTTGATCGCTTCGAGGAGCTTCTCCTTGCCTTCCTCCTGGACGGCGAAGCCGTAGTTCTCGTCCGTCTCGTAGACCTCCACGACCTCGACGGTGGCGTCCTTCTTCGCCCGGTCCGCGTTCACCGGCAGGTCCTGGAGGATGCCTTCGATGTCTCCGGCTTCGAGGGCAACGAACAACTCGCCGCCATTTGCGAAGTCGACCAGTGTCGCGTCGGCCGGGGCGTTCGCCTTCGCGTAGGCCTCACCGGTGGTGCCGGTCTGGACGCCGAGCCGTTTGCCCGAGAACTCGCCGAGGGACATGATCCCCGAGTCCTTCTTCACCAGCAGCGACTGCGCCGCGTTGTAGTACGGGTCGGAGAAGTCGATGTTCTTCTCTCGTTCAGCGGTGATAGTGATCGCCGAGGCGGCGACGTCGCACTGGCCGCCGGCCATGGCGGTGCCACTCGTGATCGCGTCGAACCCGGTCGAGACGACTTCGAGCTGCAAGCCGAGCTCGTCGGCGATGGCCTGCATCAGGTCGATATCGAACCCGGTGTAGACGCCGTTCTCCTCGAACTCGAATGGTTCATACGGAATCTCGGAACAAACCGTCAGCGTGCCGTCCTTCACCAGGTTGTATTCGCTGGTCGAAGCGCTCCCGCCGCACGCCGCCGCCACGAGGGCCAGGACGAGCGTCAAGAGCAGTGCGATCCTTGCTTTCTTCATAGGTGCCTCCTTCGGTGCGCGTGATGCGCATGGGTGATGTTACGCGAACGATTCGTCGCCTGCCCGATCGTCGCCATATACCGGTCGGCGCTCCACTATCCTGGTGTCTCCCCCGAGGAGTCGCGTCGTGTCCCCTGATCCTATCTTGCCCCATGTGAAGCAACCCGCCGACCTGCGGTCGCTCACCCAGGGCGAACTCGAACAGCTTGCCGGAGAGATCCGTACGTTCCTGGTCGAGCAGATCAGCGAAACCGGCGGTCATCTATCCCCGAACCTCGGCATCGTCGAGGTGACCCTTGCGCTGCACCGGTCCTTCGACAGTCCGCGAGATCGGATCCTGTGGGACGTCGGCCATCAGGCCTACGTGCACAAGCTCGTCACCGGACGGCAGGACTTCTCCACGCTTCGCCAGTTCGGGGGACTGACCGGGTATCCGAGTCGGTCTGAGAGTGAACATGACTTCATCGAGAACAGCCACGCCTCGACGGCTTTGAGCTACGCGCTGGGGAATGCCCTGGCCAATCAGCGGGAAGGGCGAGATGCCTACACGATCGCGGTGATCGGCGACGGGGCCCTCACCGGCGGCATGGCGTATGAGGCTCTCAACCACATCGCGGTACTCCGCCCACCCCGGCTGATCATCATCGTCAACGACAATGGACGTTCCTATGCCCCAACCGTCGGGGGCATCGCCGCGCTTGCCCACCTGCGTTTCGATCCCCGCTATGAGTGGGCCAAGAAGACTGTCGGCAAAGTCTTGCGGTCGCTACCGGCGATTGGCGAACCGGCCGACGAGCTGGCGCGCCGCCTCAAAGAGTCGGTCAAGCAGCTCATCGAACCAGGCACCGTCTTCGACGCGATGGGGATCAAGTACTCCGGGGCGATCGACGGACACGACCTGGATGCGTTGGAGGAAGCTCTCGAACACGCCAAGGCGTTCGCGGAGGAAGAGCCGACGGTGGTGCATGTCGTCACGGAGAAGGGTCGAGGCTATGAGCCGGCCATCAACGACGAGATCGACAAGCTCCATGGCGTCGGTTCATTCGAGATCGGCACCGGGATGCCGAAAAAGGCCGAGCTCAAACTGACCGACGTCGCCGGTAAGGCGCTGCTACATGCTGCGAGAGAGCGGGATGACATCGTGGCGATCTCGGCGGCGATGATCTCGTCGACTGGCCTCAAGGAGATGGCCGACGAGTTTCCCGACCGTGTGATCGATACGGGCATCGCCGAGCAGCACGCGGTCGGGCTTGCCGCCGGTCTCGCCATGTCGGGGTTGCGTCCGGTCGTCGCCATCTATTCGAGCTTTCTGCAGCGGGCGTTCGATCAGTTGATGATGGACGTTGCCCTCCATGAGTTGCCGGTGGTGTTCCTCATCGACCGGGCTGGGGTGACCGGACCCGATGGGCCTTCTCACCACGGGGCGTTCGACCTGTCCTACCTACGGATGATCCCTGGCATGACCGTGGGGGCGCCTGCGGACGCGGCGGAGTTGTGCGGCATGCTGCAAACCGCCTGGGACGCCGCCGGGCCGATCGCCATCCGGTTCCCGAAAGGCGCTGCCGGCACCTTGCCGGGACTGCCGGTCGAACCGATCCCGGTCGGCGAATGGGAGCAGATCCGCGAGGGTGACGACGCGTTCGTGTTCGCCGTCGGGCGTATGGTCGATCCGGCGACGAAGGCCGCCATCATGCTCGAGCAGCAGGGCCTGTCGGTCGGCGTGGTGAACGCCCGATGGGTCAAGCCGATGGATCCGCGTCTCTCCGAGTGGGCGACCTCGGCACGACATGTGGTGACCATCGAAGACAACGTCCTCTCCGGCGGGTTCGGGGAAGGGGTCGCCGACATGTTGGCCGCCGAGGGGGTCGAAGTGCCGGTCCACACCATCGGTTTGCCAGACCGGTTCTTGCCATCGGGCGCGGCCGGCGACGTGCTCGCGTCGGTTGGAATGGACGTCGAATCGTTGGCAAAGCGCATCGCCGAGAGCATCGCCTAGCACTGTCGACCGCGGAAAACCCTAAGAATCAGTTGAAGTCGCGCTTCCAGGACCACTAAGTTGGCGCTTCGTACCGCGGATGAACCGCGTGCGGAGGAACCTGGAGGTCGAATGACGAAACGAATCGTACTCTTACTCGTCGTGTTTGCTCTTGTCGCTGCCGCCTGTGGTGGCGCGTCGGGCGAGTCCACGACATCAACCACGGCTGCGGGGCCGACGGCGACAACCGCTGCGCCTGCGCAAACCGGTGGGGAAAGCCTGCTCGACACGGTCGTAGCCCGTGGCGTCCTGAAGTGTGGCGTCAACGAGACGCTGCCCGGATTTGGTT
>JANTHO010000067.1 GCA_024762335.1 Acidimicrobiia bacterium
TGCCAGTCACCCGAAGGGGGATCGAAGAACGCGAACGCCCGCCGATCGAGATGCACGCGTGGCGTCGCTGTTTCACCGGGGGCGAGACGAACCTTTGCGAATCCTCGCAGTTCCTTGTCCGGGCGGTAGACGGTTGACTCGACGTCCCGTACGTAGATCTGGACGACCTGTGCGCCGAACCGATCTCCGGTGTTCTGCACGGTCACCGTCACGTCGTAGCCGTCCCCGGACCGCGCCACCGTTGGTGAGAGAAGATCGAACGTCGTATATGAGAGTCCGTGACCGAACGGGAACCGGACGCCGACTCCTGCCGTGTCGAAGTAGCGGTAGCCGACGAACAGTCCTTCCCGATATTGAACCTGTTTTCCCTCGCCGGGGAAGTTCGCATCCGCGGCGACATCCGATTGCCGGATCGGGAACGTCTCAGCGAGTCTGCCGCCCGGCTCCTCGTCACCGATGAGCACGTTCACGATGGCCGATCCTCCGGCCTGCCCCCCCAGGTAGGCCTCGACGATCGCTGCCGGTCGCTCCACCCACGGCATCTCGACGGGGGCGCCGTTGGACAACACGACGACCGTCCGGTCGTTAACGGCGGTCACGACATCGATCAACTGGGAGTGCGCATCCGGAAGGCGAAGGTGATCGCGATCGAACCCTTCGGACTCGTACCGGTCGGGGAGACCGGCGAAGACGATCGCCACGTCGGCGTCGGCAGCGGCGAGAGCAGCGTCGCGCAGTCCCGCAGGAGTGATCGTTCCGTCCTCCGGGTCGTAGGCGCCGGTGTAGAGGACCTTCGAGAATCGTGCATTGAATGCGTCGAGTGCCGTTTCCAGTCGGGTCGGGTTCACCCGCGAGCTGCCGGCGCCCTGATAGCGGGGCTCGGTGGCGAACGCTCCCACGACGGCTACGGAAGACGACGTGTCGAGCGGGAGGACCCCGTCGTTGGAGAGAAGGACGGTCCCGGCCGCTGCGGCGCGGGCGGCGAGGGCATGGTGCCGGTCGGCGTCGAACCCATCCGCCGGTTCCGTGTGTACCGCGCGGAGTTGCAGGCTCACGACGCGCCGAACGGCGCGGTCGATCGACGCCTCCTGCAGTTCTCCGCGATCGACGGCCGCCTTCACCTCGGCGTCGAACGCAGAACCGCCGCCCGGCATCTCGAGATCGAGTCCCGCTTCGATGCCTGCGACCCGGTCGCTCGTCGCTCCCCAATCCGTCATGACGAGACCGTCGAAGCCCCACTCGTCGCGAAGCAGCGTCGTGAGCAGCGCAGGATCCTCGGTGCAGTAGGTGCCGTTGAGCCGGTTGTAGGCAGCCATGACGGTCCACGGCTTCCCTTCGGTCACCGCGATTTCGAAACCCGTCAGGTACAACTCGCGAAGCGTCCGCTCGTCCACCACGGCATCGACGACGAGCCTGCGAGTCTCCTGGTTGTTCGCGGCGAAGTGTTTCACGCACGCCCCGACACCGGTCGATTGGATCCCGCGCACGAGCGCAGCAGCGAGCTTGCCGGACAGCAGCGCGTCCTCGGACAGGTACTCGAAGTTCCTGCCGCCGTTCGGGTGGCGTTTCAAGTTCATGCCGGGCCCGAGCACGACGCCGATTCCGAGGGAGCCGGCCTCTTCGCCGAGCGCAGCGCCGATCTCAGTGAGCAGCGCCTCGTCCCACGACGATGCGAGGGTCACCGCCGGGGGAAAGCAGGTGGAGGGAACGGCTTCGACCATGCCGACTCGATCCTCGCCGAGCTCCTGCTTGCGGATGCCATGCGGTCCGTCGGTCATCATGATGGGTGAGATACCCGCGTCCGGGATCGCCTCGAGGTGCCAGATGTCTCTTCCGGAGAGGAGCCGGATCTTGTCGTCGAGAGCCAGCTCCGCGACGATCGCGTCGACGCGATCCTCCATACGAACCTCCGATCGTTGGTTGTGATCGTATCGCGCACGATGCACGCGGGAATTCGCGGAATCTGTCACTCCGGCTCCCTACGCTGACGTCGTGAAGTGACAATCTGAGGAGTGAGGTCCACGTGGAAGTTGCATTGATCGTTCTTGCGGTAGCCATTCTGGCGTTCGCAGGCGCCATGGTGTGGGTCGTGGCCCGGCGAGGGGACGCCGCCGGTGAGGAAGCCGACCGGCGTATCGAACAGCTCGTGGCGACCCAGGAGAACCTGTCCGGACAGCTCAAAATGCTCGCCGATCAGCAACAGGTATCAACGGCGGCAACGACGAAAGCGGTCCAAGAATCGTCGGAACGCCTCACGAGGGCGATGAACGAACGCCTCGAGAAGGTCCAGGATCGGATGGGGGAGAGCCTCCAGAAGTCGTCGAAGGAGACCGCCGAATCGGTCACCAAGTTGACCGAGCGGCTCACCGTCATCGACAAGGCGCAGCAGAACATCACGAAACTCTCGAGCGAGGTCGTCGGTCTGCAGCACATCCTTGACGACAAGCAGGCACGTGGAGCCTTCGGAGAGGTGCAACTGGAGTCGATCGTCGCCGACGCCCTCCCGGGTTCGGCCTTTGAATTCCAGTCCGTTCTCTCCAACGGGAAACGAGCCGACTGTCTGATCAAGCTTCCGAACCCTCCGGGCTCGGTCGTGGTCGACGCCAAGTTCCCGCTCACCGCATACCGGAACATGCTCAGTGCAGAGGATGACACCGCGCGGAAGGCATTCGCGAAGCAGCTCGGTGAGGATGTGAAGAAGCACGTGCGCGACATCTCCGAGCGCTACATCATTCCGGGGGAGACGGCCGATTCGGCCCTCATGTTCCTGCCGTCCGAGGCCGTGTACGCCGAACTGCACGCCAACCATCCGGCCATCATCGACCTGAGCTACAAAGCTCGGGTCTACATCGTGTCGCCGACCACGATGATGGCGACGCTCACAACAGTCCGGGCCGTGTTGCGCGACGTCGAGATGCGCAAGCAGGCCGGCGTCATACAGACCGAGGTCGGCACGATGCTCAAGGACGTCGACCGGCTCTCCGACCGGGTCGCCAAGCTCCGAAGGCACTTCGATCAAGCGGATGAGGACATCCGGCAGATCGGGATCTCAGCCGGGAAGGTACAGACGCGGGGGACGAGGATCATCGAACTCGATCTCGGGGAACCGGACGAACCGGCCCTCCCGGTCTCCGAGGAACCACCCGCCCTGGGCCCCGACCCGCTATTCGACGACTGACGCTGCGAACCCAGGGTTCGTGACGCCATAGAGGGCGCAGAGAGCCCGCGGAATGGCGGACAGAACGAAGGAACCGACATGACGAGCCTCCGAACGATCGAACAGACGAACCGGATACCCCGGCACGAACACCGTGTCCGGAGATTCAGCCGCAACTACGACCTCATCAGCGAGATCGGCGGCCGGTACACGGTCGAGAAGCCTGAGGCGGAAGCGCTCGTCCGCACCGTCGTCGACCGGTTCGGCGTGCCCATGCCGGCGCTCGCTTTCAACCGGCGTCGACGACCCGACACCGGCGAGTGCTGGCCGCCGCGTGCGGCCATCGTCGAAGCGAACGGCGAGGAGAAGGTGGCCGCTTGGGAGGCATACCGCCATCGCGACGTTCCCGAGCATGGACAGATCCGTCTCGGGCACACGACGATGCTGCGCACCATCGCCCACGAACTCGGCCATCACCTCGTTCATCATCTCGAACCGAAGCGCACACCCGCCCACGGCAAGGTATGGGTCGGCCGATTCGATGATGCGATGGAGGAGATCGCAGACCTCCTTCACACTGTCTCGACCCGGTAAGCAACGAGTTGCCGATCGCACCTGTCGGAAGACGGGATTTCGATAGACATGTATCCATTCTCGAACCATGATGAGCGTGGAGGTCTGATCATGGACGCACGATCATCGATCCTGCCGCTGCTGTTGTCGTCGGCCGTGGTCGTCGGATGCGCGAGCAGCAGTACACCTGTGTCCCCGTCGAGCGCTCTGGACTCGATCGAGCCACCGGCGGCCACGGTGGAGGCGGAGGGATCGGAAGCCGCCGAGATGACTACCACGGTTGCTGAGACAATGACCATGGCTACGACGACGACCATGGCGGGGGTGACGACGACCAATGCGTCCTCCCCCACGACGGATGCCGCGTCGACGACACGAGCCGGTGTCGAAGATCTACCGGCGGGCTGGTTCTGTCGCGACGTTTCTGCTGCCGGCTACACCTACGCCGAAGCGGTCTCCTACTGGATCAGGGAGGGATCTCCGGATCGGATGGATGCCGACCGCAATGGAATCCCCTGCGAAACCGTCTACAGGGCTAGCGATGTGCTCGCCTATTGGGGCGATCCGCTCCCGACGACGACGACATTGGAGGCCCGTCGCTGGTATGGGCCTTCGGGGCCGTGGGAGTATCCGCCGCCCGATTCACCCGACGGCGGCGTGTACGGGTCGGGTTGCAGCCCGGGATCGGAGGTGCTCCCGGACGGCGAGTGGTTCGGATTCGTCGTGAATGCCACGTCGGCCGGGATTCGGTTCGACCTGGCGTGTCTCGAAGTTCCAGACGCGGGGCATGCCACTGTGCGGAACGAAAGTTCGAGATTGCGCTCGGTCCCGGTGGCGGATGAGGCGGTTGTGCATCGCCTCAGGATGGGCGTCGAGGCCGCAGTCAGTGGGTCCTACGACGAGTGGCGTTCTCGCGGTTGCACCACAGGGGCCGATGCGTGCGCCATGTGGATCTTCATCAACGACGGTGAGGTAACCGACGCGGTAGAGGTCCGTGTATACAGTTCGTGATCGGAGGTTGCCGCACGTCACGGCCGGGTCTCAGCGGCGAGGTACCGTCACTGCGGACGGATACGTCCGTTGGAATTCTGCGGCAGCCGATGGTGACCAGGACTCGCCGAACGGGATCGTCAAGACCGTCGGAACGCTCGTCTCGCACGGAGGACCCTGGATCACGGATAGGGTCGACGTTCCCTGAACCTGATGGAGCACATAGCTGTAGACCGTCTGCGGTGGGCCGTGAACGCAGAGGGATGTTCCATCAGGGCCGTGGAAGCGAAGCAAGTCGAACGTTTGATCGACCGATTCGAGCGCACCGACATCCCGCAGCGCAACGTCGAGTCGCGGAGCCGACGTCGACGTGTTGTCGTCGAGCGGTGTCGCTCCGAGCGTGATGTGGTGATTCGTTCTCACGATCGGTGTCCGATGCACGAGGACGTGCATGCGTTGTCCGCGGATCTCGATCGCGGCCGATTGCTCAGCGTCGATGAGTACGAGATTCGCCCAGTGGTACGGCCTGGACAACACCGCGTCGCCGATCGCAGGGATCGCCGTCGCTACGTCGTTGCTCTGTCTAAGCGCGATCTCGACGAGGTCGTCGTAGTTGGCATGACCATCGACCGTGCGCACGTTGGCGTCGCAGGACAGCAGTCCGGATGAGTTCGCGCCGATGGAGAAACCGGAGAACTCGTCCCCATCCGGATCGTCGCGGGCAAACGTGGCGAGACCGGCGGCGCCGAACACGTCGCGCTCGACCGTGATCCGATCATCGAATCGCCTGCGACCGAAGTCCTTGTTCTTGAAGAGTGCATAGCTTCCGTCGGTGAAACGGAGTACGCCGATCGTGCACATGGGTTCTCCCTGTCGCTCGATTCTACGTGGGCATCTCGCCGGTACCGGTGCACTGAATCGCAACTGTCGGCGTTGCGACGATCGCTGGATGAACATGCACGAGGAATGGGTTTGATCTTCCATGACAACACAAACCTTGACCCGGGCCGATGTGCGGGGCGCTCTCGTGTGGGGTGGTTTCCTCTCGGTCCTGTGGATCGGCGTTGCGCTCCTCCGGCCGGGAACCACGTTCCACCTCGCACCGCTGCTCGTCGCGGCGGCGCCTCCGCTCCTCCTCTCTCTGAATGAGCGATCGGCCGTCGACGCTCGAACGGTGACCATGGTCGGGGCTACCAGCGCCGCGATGGCGGCGGGAACGGCACTCATCGTCGCCGGTATCGGGGCGATGGAGGGACCCGCATTCGAGCCGTTCCCGACCCCGATGATCGAGGCGCTCGTGCTGACGGTGGCGGGTGCAGCCATCGGAGTCGGGTTCGGCAGATTCAGAGCGCGCCGATCAACGCCCGGCGGCGTGTGAGAGGGCTTTTCGGTCTCCGAGAGCGATCACCCGGTATCCGGTCGTAACCGCTCCTTCATCGCGAAGCTCGGAAAGCGCTTGGTTCACCGACTGTCGGCTTGCGCCGAGCAACCCGGCGAGACTGGCCTGGGAGAGATGGAGTTCGCCGTAGCGGTCTGATTCGTCGAGCACCATTTCGGCGACCTGCTCCTTGACGGTGCCGCGCATCAGACGGAGTACCCGTCGCTGCGTTGCTTCCAACTGGTTCAGACCGGCGACGAGCCACCGGATCGCGATCATGGGGTGATCGATCAGGATCGGCAGGAGCCGCGACCGATCGATCCGGAACGCCTTCACCGGGGTGAGAGCGCGTGCGCTCGACATGTACGGCTGGGCTCGAAGCATCGAGATGTCGCCGATCACCGCACCTGACCCGACACGACCAACGACGAAGCGGCCCGCCTTGCGTTCGCGGAACAGCTCGACGTCCCCCCGTCTGATCACATAGGCGGCCACCGAATCCGCGCCCTCCTTGAACAGATGGGTCCCCGGGTACTTGTCTACGTACGCTCCGGCTCCGGACAGTGCATCGAGATCGGCGACGGTGAGCGGGAGATAGTCGGTTCGTCCGAAGGAGCGAGCGAGCCACGCCAGATGTTGTTCCTCTGCTGGATCCATGGTCACTCCAACCCGGCGAGCCGTCCGCGTATTCTCGCAACCTCGGGTCCGGCGATCGGCACCCCTAGTCTCGTCGCATGACGCGCACGGTTCGTTCCTCCCTCGGCTTCCTCTCCTCCGAGCGTCTGGTGATGAACACGGCGTTCCGTTTCGTGTATCCGTTTCTGCCGGCGATCGCTCGCGGACTCGGCATTCCGCTTGCGCAGGCGGGGTTGCTGGTTAGCGTTCGCCACTTCGCCGGGCTTGCTACGCCTGGGGTGGTGCGCGTCGCAGGGAGGGGAGAGCTGCGACGGCGACTCATCCTCCTGGGCATGGGCTTGTTCATCCTGGGATCCGCCGTGACCGTGCTGACCGGGGTCTACGTGGGTGCGTTGATCGGCTTCGCCCTCATCGGGCTCGCCAAACCGGTCTTCGACGTCTCTTCGCAGGCGTACATCGCCGACCGTGTTCCCTACGATCGTCGGGCCAGATACCTGTCGGTATTCGAGTTCACCTGGTCGGGAGCGCTCCTGGTCGGGGCACCCGCCGCCGGGTGGCTGATCGCCAAGGGCGATTGGGCGACACCGTTCTGGGCGTTCGGAGCGTTGACCGTTGCCGCAGCGCTCCTCACCCCGGTCTTCGTCGATCCCGATCTTCATCACCGGATGGCCCGGACGGAGCGGGTCCGTTTCGGCCGCTCGGGGTATGCATTCCTCATCGTCGCCGGGCTCTTCTCACTCTCATCCGAGATGATCATGGTCGTGTTCGGAGCGTGGCTCGAGAACACATTCGGACTCTCTCTCGTTGCCCTCGGTGGAGCGGCGGTACTTGTTGGTGTGGCGGAGCTGTCGGGGGAGGGTGCAACGTTCGCCTTCACCGATCGGCTCGGCAAACGCCGGGCGGTGCTCGTCGGATTGGGAGTGTCCGCGCTGGGTTTCGCGATGCTCGTCCCAGCCCGGGGGGAGATGGCGATCGGACTCGCCGTCCTGGCGGTCGCCCTGTTCGGCTTCGAGCTCACGATCGTCTCCGCCATCCCGCTCGCCAGCGAGATCCAGCCCTCATCGCGGGCTCGCTACCTGGCGTGGATGATCGTGGCGATGAGCCTGGCGAGAGCGGTCGGGGCAGCGATCGGTCCGGCACTCTTCGTGTCATTCGGGCTCTCAGGTCCCGCGATCGCAGCCGTTGCCGGCGATGTCGTTGCTGCGGTAACGCTCGTCGTGTGGGTCCGCGAAGGCGAAACCAAGCAGACTTCGGAGAGCGCGATGCGATCGGACCCCGGCGGTCGGTGAACACCAACGGTCTACCGGCCGGAATACGGATCCACGGTTTCCCGCTGGTAGATGGACGGAATCTCTTTGCCTGTCCATGTCTGAGCCGATACAGCGGTTCACGGAGAAGGTGCAGGAGGGTGACCCCGCCGGAACGCCGCTACAGCCGGTCGCCATCCGATCGTCTCCGCCTCCGAGAGGCCCCCTCTGGCCTCCGGCCATCTCCCCCACCTCGGCGGTGGGGGAGAATGAAGAAAGGCCGTTGGGGGTGTCTTGCGCCTCGACGGTGAAGGAGAGAGCCTCGGCTGT
>JANTHO010000068.1 GCA_024762335.1 Acidimicrobiia bacterium
CGGAGGGCAGAGGGGGCACCTCGGACGTAGGAAAGCTGGACGAAACCGGGCTCCAGCTGCGTTCCCTCGGGATGCCCCCTCTGCGATCGAGCAACAGATCGATCGCGTCTCCCCCACTGGCGTGGTGGAGACGAAGAACCGTCCACCTCTTACTTGTTCTGTGGGCATCGGCATCGGCTGAAACGTCGACAGGGAAAGGGATTCCGTCCATCTACCAGCCAGAAACCGTGGATTCAGGCTGATGGGGAGGGAACGACGGCCCCGGCGGAACGAAACAGCCGTCCTGCTACTCGTCGACAGAGTCAGCCGATCGAGGCTCGGCGGTGGGGGAGACGAGAGAGGGGTGAGGGCCGGTACGTTGGGGATCCTGGACCGCTATTGCCCTTAGGGCGCGGGCGTGGTTGTCGTGGTCGGTGGCGGCGGTGGCGCGCTGTAGACACCGACCGTGAGCGTGACCGAAGCTCCGGATGGTGCGAAGGTTCCGGCGGCCGGATCCATCGCTAGAACGATCCCGTCTTTCGATTCGTCGGTGGTTGTCTCCTCGATCCGCACGATGACAAAGCCGGCCGATGCGAGTTCGCTCTTGGCGCTCTCATACGATGTTCCGACGTATGACGGCAATTCGACCGGACAGTTCACCGGTTCTCCGGTGACCATGCATGGGTGCACGGCGATCTTCTCATCCTGCGTGCTGTATCGCCAGGTCCACGTCTTTCCCCGTTGGGTGGTTCCGTTGGGGAGTTCGATGATCCGCGTGACCGTCTGCGTGAAGCCGTTGATCCCGCTCTGGATGCGCTTTTCCTCGCCCGGGTTGAGGTCGAGGTCTTCCTCCTCGTCGGCCGAGACATAGATCGTCTCGTACTCCTCGAGGTGGGTCCGCTCACCCCACTCGGCGGTGCACTTCTTGCCCCCGATGTTGCCGTAGAACAAGACAGTGATCGTCGAGTTCGTGTACGTGGCCCGGATGATGACCGGAGCATCACTGTTGTTCCTGAACTTCAGATCCGGGCTCGGATATCCCATCGTGGCCTCGATGACCTCCGGGTACTTCTTGAAGTAGAGAGAATGCGGTTTGTGCTCGACGTCCTCGTAGCAGCCGTAGAACACGGCGTTGTAGAGGGTCGTGGAGAACTGCGAGACGCCGCCGCCGATGTTGGTCTCACTGCCCTCGCATTGGACGGTGCCGTTGATGATCGCGCAGTCCTCGAGGTACCCCTTCTCGAGAGTTCGCTGCCCGACAACCTCGTTGATGGAGAAGATCTGGCCGGGCATCACGACCGATCCGTCGACGGTATCGGCCATCAAATGGATGTTGTGCACCCGGTTCGTTCCCGGAGTGTTCGTCGTGAACTTCGAGACGAGTCCGAGCGGTCCGAACGCCTCTGCCTCTTCGGTGGTGAAGTCCGGCTCATCTCCCCGAGCGACCGGGAACGGCCCGACCTTGCGGCCGGAAGCGGCCTTCATCAACTCTGCGGTGACCGCCGACACATCCATCTTCGTCCCGTACCGCGATGGGATGATCGACACGTTGTCGTTCGAAATCTCGGCCTTGAACTGTGCGTCTACCGGCGGCAACTCGATCTCGCTGCGGTGAGGTTCGAGGAGATCTGCGACCACGGCCTCGTCCAAGAGGACATCGATCTGAACGGGATCGGTGTTGACCTCCGTGTAGACGGCCCGTGCGATCTCGTCGGCGGTGAACGTCATCGCGAACCCGATGTCGTCATTCGTGAGCGTCACATCGGAATTGATGAGCCTCCGAACCTTGGCCGCAGCGGCGTCGACGTCAGAGTTCGTGACGACCGGCACACTATCGATGACGGGGAGCCGAGCCTCCCGTCCGTTGGGGTCGATCAGCGTCTCGAAGACGATCTCGGCCGAGGTCTCCTCCTCGAGCCGTTGGCCCTCCCGCGGATACTCGACGACGACCTCACCGTCCTCGACGAGAACCGCACCTTCGTACGCGGGATTGGGGATGGCGGCGCTCTCCCAGCTGTTCAACTGATCCCGGACGGCCGATCGGTCGACGGTAAACGGAAGCGGTATGTCGACCGATTGGGAGAAACCACCGACCCAAGAGAAGAAACGGCTGATCGGACCGCCGTCCATTCGCTGAGCCATGGCTTCGTCGACGGCGGACTGTTCGTCGGCTTCGAGGGAAACGGAGGACGGATCGAGGCGGAACGACTTGTCATTGACCGAGAACACCGCCGGCGTGGTTTGCAGTTGACGCTCGTACGCCTGGACGGTGAGCATCGCGTCGTCGTAGCTGAGGCCGCTGACGTCGATGCCGGCAATCGAGACGTTGCGCGGAATCTCCCCTTCGGCGATCGACCGATCGACCCAGAACACGCCGGCGGGCAGCAGGAACAGGGCGATGGGGAGGAGTGCGTAGAGTGCGACGCGCGGCTTCACAATAGATCTCGAATCGATGTGGTCGACTGGCTTTGAGGGTACCCGAGCACCCCGATAATGGGCTCACCCACCCCCGGCAACACCGACCGTGATGGTGATGGTCGTTCCCGGCTTCTGGGAACCGCTTGAGGACTGACTCAGTACCCTGCCGATGAGATCCGGATCGTCGGTCACTTCCGTCACTTGTGAAACCTGGAAACCCGCGGACGTGAGTATCGCCGTGGCATCGGCCACGGTGAGGTGAGTGACATCGGGCACAGGGATGGGGCACGGACCCTCGTCGAGTTCGCACGGGTTCTTCTCGATCAATCGAACGTGACCGCGATACCGGTGGGTGAACGGCTGACGAATGACGGTCCCATCCGGCATCGTCATGACTCGCGTGACCGTGACGGTCCAACCCTGAGAGCCCTCGCTGATCACCCGTTCCGAGCCGGGTTCAACCGCGGGGTTGGGCTCATACACGGTCTTCGGGTCGGTGTAGTTGAAGCGATCGGAACGCTCGGCCTCACATTTCCTGCCACCGTTGTTCCCGTAGAACTTCACGGTGATCGTCTTGTTCCCGTCGTAGGAGTTTCGGATGATCACCGGTGCATCGGTGTCGTTTCGGAACCGCACATCCGGTTGCGGATACCCGAGGGTGGCCTCCCGGCCTTCCGGGTAGCGTGAGATGTAGAGGCTGTGAGGTGTGTGCTCCAGATCCTCGTAACAGCCGAAGAAGATCGCGTTGTAGATCGTTGTCCCGTATTGGCTGACACCGCCACCGACGTTCGCCGGGTCGTCGCAGCACGTCACAACGCCGCCGATGATCGCGCCGTCGCGAAGGTAGCCCTTCGCCTCGGTCCGTGGACCGATGAATTCGTTGATCGAGAACTCTTCGCCGGGCCAGACGATGTATCCGTCGATCGTGTCGGCCATCAGGTGGATGTTGTGGACCCTGTTGACACCGGGCGTCGAAGTCGTGAACTCAGACACGAGACCGAGAGGACCGAACGCCTCGGCATCCGCCGTCGTGTATTCCGGCTCGGCCCCATCCGAGTACACCATCGTGGCACTCCCGCTGCCCGAGGCCGCCGCGTCGAACAGGACGGCGGTCATCGCATCGGCATCGATCACCGTCCCGTTCTTCGAGGGGATGATGGTGACCTCGTCGGTCTCGATGTCGACGTCGAAGCCAACGTTGACTGGGGGCAGTTCGAAATCGGGTCGGTGAGGCTCGAGGATCGCGGCGACCTTCTTCGCATCGAGCGCTATGTCGATCCGGGCGGGGGACTCTCGGACGACATTCACCACGGTCGCGTCTGCGATCTCGGCGGGGCTGACCGTGAGGACCTTGTTCTGCTCTTGGTCGTGGATGAGGATCGGCCTCGACACCATCCGGTTCAGCGTTGCCACCGCCTCGTCGATATCGGCAGCGGTCAGCTCGGGAACGGAGTCGGTGAGCGGCAGCACAACGGTCTCGCGTACCGGCGTGACGAGGGACGTCTCGACCAGTGTCCGGGCTGCGTCCATGTCGATGCGGTCTCCGACACGGGGGTACTCGAACTCGACCGTCGTACCCGACATGTCGATCGAGCCCTCGTATGCCGGATTCGTGATTGCCTCCGATTCCCAGATGGAGAGCGTCTCGTCGACCGCATCCTCATCGATGACGATCGGAAGGTCGATGTCGATCTGTTCGCTGAATCCTCGAATCCATGGGAGGAAGCCGCTGAAGATGCCGCCGGCCCGCTGGCCCATGGCCTCATCGACCGCACCATCGACATCGGCATCGAGTCCGACCGTCGTGGGGTCGAGATCAAATTCCATGTCGCTCACAACGAACACGGCGGTTTCGGACCTGAGATCGTCCTCATATGCGGTGATCACCGCTGTTGCGTCGGTTCGCGACAGCCCACCCACGTCGATCCCGACGATGCTCACATTTCGCGGAACCTCGCCGTCGCTGATCCCGCGATCGATGAGATAGACGACGAAGGGGAGGAGAAGCAACAGCACCGGAACGGCGACGACTACGGCGATGCGGGTACGGCGACTGTTCATGGGGTCCCTGGTCGGAAGATGCGGAGAGCGGATTGACATTGAGTATAGGAACGCGACCCGATAACGCCGGGTATCGCAGGATCGTGGTAACCCTTGGGATGCAAGCGTTTCGAACGTATCATCATGCTCCGTGATCACCTTTCCACCGGTGCCGGACGGCGAGGCTCTGACGGTATCGGCAACGCTCTTCGTTACGTACCGTTCGTGTCCCCAGCAGGCCCTCGCGCGGGTTCGGGGCGTCTACCCCCCTGAGACAATTCCATCGTTTCGCGGCTCGCTTGCACACCGGCTCTTCGCGAGACATCTCACGTCGGGACCGATCGAGACCGAGGACCTGCGCCAGGTGTGCCGGGAGGAGATCGGAGCCAGGGACAGCCACCTCAACATGAAACTGTCCGACCTTGGACTCAACCGGCCGTCGAATCTGGCCCGGGTCGTTGCGGAGGTCGGCGATCTGTACGAACGATTCCGGCGGCTTCCAACCGACGGGTTTCGCGACGCCGAGGTTCGCCTCGACGCCGCAGTTGCCCCGGGAGTGACGATTCGGGGACGGATCGATGCGATCTTCGACGCGGTCGGGGGAGCGCCCGTGATCGTCGACTGGAAGACCGGCGTCCGTCTGGACGATGCTGCGACGCAACTCGATTTCTACTCGATGGCATGGGCCATCGTCCACAACGAGATGCCCGAACGGGCCGAAGCGGTCTCGATCCCGACCGGTGAGCGCGTCGGCATCGAGCCATCGATCGAACGCGCCCGGGAGGTAGCCCTGTCGGTTGCCTCGATGGTTGCGGAGCTCCGGGGGGCCCTTGCCGGGGGCGGCGAGCTCGAACGGACGGCGGGGCCCCCATGTCGCTGGTGTCCGCTTCTGAGCGAATGCGATGAGGGAACCGCGGCCGTCAAGGTCCTCAGCGCCACGTGAGGCAAGGGAGGAGCGCAGGTTCGGCGGCTCGGTGTGTTTCAATACGGGCTCATGGACGACCAACCCGCCCGCAAACTGTCAAACGTTCTGTCCCGGATCGATCGCGAGCTCGCCGAGCCGGCTCTGCGTCCCCTCGGTCGTTTGCTCTCACGAGCCGGGGCGAGCGATTCGGTGATTGTTGCTCTCGTCGGACCTTCGGGTGTGGGAAAGTCATCGATGATGAACCTCCTGGCTGGCACACGCATAGCCACCACCGGTCCGCTCCGGCCGACGACGACGACCGTGACCGTGTGGGGTGACGTGTCGGACGGCTACATGCCGGGAGCCCGGCTGTCGGCCCCGGGTCGGCCCGCGGGGATCGCTCTTGTGGATACGCCGCCCGTCGAGCACTATCCCGACAGCGTAGCCGACGTGCTCGATCGTGCCGACGCAGCGATTCTCGTGACCTCACCCGATCGCTACGCCGACGCTCTCACTGCGGCGATCGCTGAATCCTTCGAGCAGCGCGGCGTTCCCGGTCGCCTCCTGATCGTTTTCGATCCGAATCAGATCCGACACATCGATGCGATCGTGAGCGACGCAGGTGCCAAGCTTGGTCTTGCAGTCGACGCGGTAGTGGACGGGGAATCCGGTCCACTCCGCAGACTCCTCGAGGCAATGGCCGTCGATCACGACAACATCGTGAGGGAGAGAGATCGGGGAGCTGCGGCGTTCGCGGCCGATCGCGCCCGTGACGTTGCCGACCAGTTCGAAATGGGAGCAGCCCATGGGGAGGCGCTGGTGCATCGCGCAGCCGGGGTCCTGCAAGACACTCGGGTTGATCACAGACTGCTCGCTGAGGCGGCAGGCGGTGAATGGAGCTCGGCGGGAAGATTGTTCGAGGCGTCGTCGCTCTCTGCCGTCGACGATGCCATCGAGGGGTTGGGAGCCGAGTTCCGCGGCGATCGGGCAGCTGAGCGCCGGATAGCGGCGGCTTCGGTCTCGCTGCCGGGGATCGAACGCGGCCCGATCGAAGCGTGGCACCGGACGATCACAGACGGAGCGATCGGATCGGTGACGCATCGACGCCTGCATCCCCTCAGATGGCGTGCCGTACGCGAGAGCATGTGGCGACTCGCCGTCGACTTCGACCGCACCCCGTCGAAGCGGGTCCGCAAGGCGCTCGGTGCTCGCCTTGCCGACCTCCGGATAGACGGCGCGGCAGATCTGGACGCCGCCCTTGCTCGATCGATGGAGCCCCGGGTGGAAGCATTCCTGGGAGCCCTCGACCCGTACGCGTTGGTCACGCCCGACGAGATACGATCCGCGGCCGATGCGCTCTCTTCGCCCGACCCTTATTCGGAGGATGGGGGCGGGACGGATGAGT
This sequence comes from Acidimicrobiia bacterium, assembly GCA_024762335.1. Lineage (GTDB taxonomy): Bacteria > Actinomycetota > Acidimicrobiia > Spongiisociales > UBA5794 > JAHEEL01. The sequence goes on from JANTHO010000068.1 coordinate 6,747, forward strand.
GATCTCTTCACCGCCCTCGACCTTCTCGATCTCGTCATCGCATCGTCCGATGGGCTTGCATCGGAGGGTGACCGGGAAGTCGCTGCGCAGACCGCAGCTTCAGCGAGGAGCCGGCGGGAGTACCTGGGCGATGCCATCCTCATCGCGATCGCAGGCGGCACGGGGTCCGGGAAATCGAGCCTGCTCAACGCCATCGCCGGTGACGCGATTGCTTCGACGAGTGAACTCCGACCACACACCGATGAGCCCCTTGCCTGGATCCCGACCGGCGATCCGGTCGTTGCCGCGTTCGTTGCCGACATGGGGATCGACGCGGTCATCGAGCATGAGGACGCCCGTGGCTTTGCGATACTCGATCTTCCCGACCTGGATTCGATCGACGGCCGGCACCGTGCCCTCGTCGAACGGTTGGTGCCTTCAGCGGATGCCATCATCTGGCTCTTCGACCCGGTGAAGTACCACGATCCTTCAATCCACAGGGATTTCCTCGCCGATATGACCGACTATCAACGGGTGTTCCTATTCGTGATGAACAAGATCGACCGATTCGACGACGCTGAACGTGAGGCCGTGGTTGCACATCTGACCGGAATCCTCGAGGTGGATGGATTCGCAGATCCGGCTGTCATCCCGATCGCGGCGGCACCTCGTGAAGGTACCCCCCAGGGAATCGACCGGCTGCGTGACGCGATCGAACTCCGGCTCGTTGATGCTCGTGCCGACCGTCTCAAGATCGTCGAGGACATTCGCGAAGCGGGGAGGCGACTCGCTGCGGATGCGAACGTGTGGAACGGAACCGCCGACGGTACGTACGACCGGATTCGCGAAACCGCCGGCGATGCAGAGAAGCTTGGTGTCGTGCTCACAGAGGCCGGTATCGAGGGCCCCCTGCGGGACTCGCTCGAAGCTTCCTCCCCAGGTGACGAGATCGAGGACCTGCTGATCTGTCGATCAGAGTTCGCTGCAACGGTCGCGGCCCTCGGCGTGGCGTGCTCGAGCGTCCGGCAACGAGAAGGTGGGGTCGTCGCATGAGCATTGATGCCGCCACGTGGAACCGGGTCTGGCAGACGGCAGCGGTACTGGTGGGAGCCACGGCGGTCTGGCTGATCGTCCGATTCGCGGTCAATCGGTGGAGCGCTCGGGCCCGGGAGAAGCTCGATTCGACCGGGGACCTCAAGGACCGGGCGCGCGGTCAGCGGCTCGAAACGATCGCTGGGAGCCTGTCGACGGTGACATTCATCGTCATCGTCGTTGTGGCCATTCTCATGGGTCTGGCAGTTTGGGGAGTTCCGATCGCGCCGATCGTCGCTTCACTCTCGGTCGTCGGGATCGCAATCGGTATCGGGGCGCAGTCGCTCGTCAAGGACGTCATCGCAGGGTTCTTCGTGCTGGTCGAAGACCAGTACGCGGTCGGAGATGTCGTTGAGCTGGCCGGAGTCTCCGGCACGGTCGAGGATCTGCGGCTACGAACGACGGTTCTTCGGGGACTCG
>JANTHO010000069.1 GCA_024762335.1 Acidimicrobiia bacterium
GGTCCCGATACCGGCTCGCCCCAACGCTTGCCACGATGAAGTGGAACAGAGCAGAGAGCAACAAGAACGCCGCGACACCCCAGCCGATCGACACCTCGAACAGTGTCGTCGTCGCCGACGGTGTCCCCGGAGGGCCCTCCAGGAACGCCGCAGTCACCGGCAGGGCGAAATCGGTCGCCAGCAACACGATCACGACAGCCTGGAACAAGTGCAGAGCCCCCATCCCCCAGTTATACGTTCTCAAACGACTGAACTCTGCGTCGGAGATCTGAACTTTCGAGACCACGGGGCGCTCCTCAAATAGACGTCACGGCAACGAAGACGCGCCCCAGTCAACACGCGGGCTTCGCGACGCCCCACTCTATCCCGTTCCGGCTCGATGCGACGGCCCCATCGGCACACTCGGCGACGTCCTGGCCCGGAATCGCGTGGCCAGAGGCGGCACAACCGGGGCAAACGAGCCATCTGATTCGGCGAGAGATAGCAGAAACCCCCGCCGTAGCAGGGGTCTCAGCGGCACGCCCGGAGGGACTCGAACCCCCAACCTCCTGATCCGTAGTCAGGCACTCTATCCAAATTGAGCTACGGGCGCCGGTGACAGATAAGGTAGTCCGAGATCGGCCGTACGGAAAGCCCCACCTCGAAAGGACCACCGTGGAATCCTCCCCCATTCGCATGCTCGCCGACGAGTACTTCGAGTATCTGACCGAGACAAGTCCGACGGAAGCACACCTGCGTGGCGACTACCGCTACGCCGACCGGTGGGAGGACGTCGGTCGCGCCGCTGAGGATGCCAACATCGACAAGTTTCGCGAGTTCGGTGCCAGGGCGTACGCCATGGACCCGTCGACCATGTCGGCAGACGATGCTCTCACCCGCGAGGTCATGATCTTCGAGACGGAAACCAAAGCGGCCCTCGACGAGATGCACATGGCCGAGTTCGCCGTCGACCCGATCTTCGGATTCCAGGTCTACGCCAAGCTCATTCCCCCAATGCTGTCCGTGCCCGATGCCGACGTGGCGGCCGCCATGGTGGAGAAGTACAAGGGGTACGGGAACTCCTTCGACCAGATGACGGGGCGCTACCGGGAGGGCATCGCTTCGGGCCGGACCCCTGCCGTGTTCGCGGTCGACGGTGTGATCGAGCAGCTCGACGAGTGGCTGGCGCTGCCGGTCGACGAGGATCCGCTCCTCAATACGCAGGTCCCCGATGCGTTCACCGCAGAACAGACCGCCGAGTGGAAGGCGGCGCTCGCCGATGTCGTTCGCGACGTCGTCCGGCCCGCCGTTGCCCGCCAGCGTGACGCTCTCCGTGACGAGGTGCGACCGGTCGCACGCCCGGAGGGCAAGGAGGGTCTGTACTGGCTCCCCGACGGGGACCTCACCTATGCACGGTCGATCCACCGCTACACGACGCTGCCGATGCAGGCCGCCGAGATCCACGAGATCGGGCTGCAGCAGATCGAGCGGCTGGCGGATGAATACCGCGAGATCGGTGGAGAGGTGCTCGGCACCACCGATCTTCAGGAGATCTTCTCCCGGCTGCGCGACGACCCGGACCTTCACCACACGACCGGTGAAGGCGTTCGTGCTGCGGCGGAAGCGGCGTTCGACAAGGCCCGGGCTGCCATGGGTGACTGGTTCGGCCGCCTCCCCGTCGCCGACTGCATCGTCGCCGAGACCCCGTCGGGCGCCCAGGCGTTCTACTTCCCAGCAGCGGAGGACGGGACACGACCCGGCATGTTCTTCATGAACACGGCCGACCCGTCATCGTGGGGCACGTTCGAGGTCGAGGCCACTGCGTTTCACGAGGGCATTCCCGGGCATCACCTGCAACTCGCCATCGCGCAGGAACTCGGCGATTCGGTGCCTGCGTTCCGCCGTCACGGACACATCGTTGCGTACGGCGAAGGTTGGGCGCTCTACACCGAGCGGCTCGTCGACGAAATGGGCCTCTACGGCTCGCAGCTCGACCGGATGGGGATGCTCTCTGCCGACTCGATGCGCGCCGGCCGGCTCGTCGTTGACACGGGCATCCACGGCCTCGGCTGGTCGAGGCAGCAGGCCATCGACTATCTGGCGGAGAACTCGCCGATGACGCTGCACACGATCACCGAGGAGATCGACCGCTACATCGCTTCGATGCCCGGCCAGGCCCTCTCGTACATGATCGGTCGCCTCGAGATCCAGCGCATGCGCGCCGACGCCGAGGCACAACTGGGAGATCGGTTCGACATCAAGGGGTTCCACGATGCCGTGCTCACCTCGGGCGGTGTTCCGCTCGAGACGCTCGACCGTCTCGTCTCAGAATGGGCCGACTCGGTCTGAGTGCACAACCCGGTAGGGGGAGACGGCGCCGCCCCCTCCCCGGCGGAAGGGGAGGGCGAGAAACTGGCGGAGAGGGAGGGATTTGAACCCTCGAGGGAGCTTGTAACCCCCTACTCGCTTAGCAGGCGAGCGCCTTCGGCCACTCGGCCACCTCTCCAGATTGGAACAAGGTTATCAGGGCGCTCGTCGTTGCCGCCCCGATGCGCCTACCAGATCGTCGTCGCACCGAGATCGGAGATCGCGACGTCCCCCGTCACGATCGGGATCGTCTCGACCAGCGACTGGGCGGCAAGCATCCGGTCAAAGGGGTCCCGGTGGGTTCCACCCAGTGATCCGGCAAGAATCGCGTGGGAGGAGAGGATCGGTAACTCCTCGGCTCCGAGCCGTTCCAGATGCGCCGGATAGCCGTGTACGACCGAGACCGCCCCGTCGAGTCGCCCGAGCCGGTGTTTCGTGGAAATCTCCCAGGTCGAAACACTCGAGACCACGAGAGCCGTCGCCGGATCGGACACCAAGTCTCTTGCGACCGGAGACAGACGGTCCGGTTCCATGAGCGTCCATAGGAGAACGTGGGTGTCGATCAGGACTCTCATCCCCACGACTCTTCGTCGGGGAGGGGTTCGAAGAACGAGTCCGGAACGTGCCCTTCCAGGAATCCGATTTCCCGTTCGACGGGAGGGACAATCGGCAACAGGCGTGCGTAGGGTTCGCCGTTCTTCGCGAACACATAGGTCCGACCTTCCCGGACCTCGTCGAGGATCCGGGAGAGATGCGTCTTGGCTTCGTGTACGTTGACCGTCATCTCCATACCCCCAGCGTAATGGACTAACTATGGTTAGTCCACTGTGTCGACGTCTGCCTCGTCACGATCTCACGGGAGCGGGCCGAATGCAATGGTTCCGGTCAAAGGTCGGCGCGATACCACTCTTCGATGTTCCAGGCGTAGCTCGCCTGGGACGAGTTCATCACGAAGTTGCCGATCTCGTCGGCCCAGACGGCGCCCATGACGATCCGGGAGTACAGGGGCAGAATCACCATCTGGTCGGCGAGAATGTCCTCCGCCTCGGCGATGAGCGCCTCCAATTCGTCGCCGTCGACCGTTTCGTTCATCAGATCGCGCACCTCGGCGAAGCGTTCCGTGTGTTCGTCGCGAACGGACGAGTCGGTCGTGCCCCACCGGTAGTAGTTCGAGCCGTCGGGTGGCGGACTGTCCGGGTCGAAGATGTCGTGAGTGGAGACAAGACCGGCAAGGCCCGGCGAACCCACCCAAGCCCACTCCCCGATGTCCCATGTGCCGTTCTCGAGCGTCTCACCGAAGAAGAGTTGTGAGTCCTGGAGTTCCAGCTTGTACTCGATGCCGGCCGCTTCGAACAGCGGTTTGAGCGCCTCACCAACCCGGATCCGTATGTCACCGTTGCCCGTGGTATTGAAGATCGCCGTGATCGCATCGACACCCTCGTCGGCTTTCACCTTGTCGATCAACTCCTTCGCCTTCTCCGGGTCGTACGGATAGCGATCCCATGCATAACCGGACAGTGTTGGTGAGAACGCATCGACGTATGAGGTCAAGGGTTCCGTGTAGTCGCTGACGACCTTGGCGATCGCATCCCGGTCGATGAGGTAGGCGACGGCCCGCCGGAAGTCGAGGTTGGCATTCATGCTGTCGGGGTTCATCTCGAAGCGTCCCGGGCCGAACTGGAAGTTGAGGTGCTCCCACACCGGCCCGGTGCGCACCTGAACGTCGGCGCCGTCGTCTTCGAGAGCGACAAGCGAGTCGATCGAAGGGACGAACGGAGGAGGCTGGATGATGTCGACTTCCCGGGCCTTGAACGCCCGGATGATCTCCTCGCTCTCCGGGATGAAACGGAATTCGACCGAGTCGAGGAACGGAAGGTTGCGTCCGGTCTCGGGGTTGATCTTCCAGTAGTTCTCGTTGCGTTCGACGGTGATGTGGTCACCCCTTTCCCATTCACTGAACCGGAACGGCCCGCCCGACGGCCACATCGTGTCGTTCCAATCGTTGAGGAAGTCGGTACCTTCGACCGCATGCTTCGGGATGAGGATCCCGAAGAGCTGCTCGTAGAGGATCGTCGGCCGGCTCAGCGTGTAGGAGAAGGTCTTCGGGCCCGCTTCAAACGATTCGATCCATCCGTACACGTCCTCGACCTGATACCCGGCGTCGACGTCTGGGCTCTGGAGCGTCTCGAGGGTGAAGGCGAAGTCGTCGCCCGAGATGGGAACGCCGTCATCCCAAACGGCTTCATCGCGGATCGTGTAATTGACGGTCATCGTACCGTCGTCGTTGACGACCACCCCGCCGTTGGCGACCGTCGGCAGTTCCGTGACGACCTCCGGGATCAGTTCGAGGGTGCGACCGTCGATGTCGAAGACGCCGGTGAAATAGGCCTGGCCGATGATCCGGACGATGAAGTTGTCGCCGCCCGGGGCGAACGGATTGAGCGTCGGCGGCTCCTGGTCGTCGGCGACGATCGCCTCGCCACCGAACGGGTTGCCGACACGGGCCTCGGTCGTGGTCGTCGTCGGGACTGTCGTGGTCGTCGTCGTGGTGGTCGTGGTCCCGAGCGTCGTCGTGGTCGGAGCGGCCTCCGGTTCCGGGGCGCAGGCCGCGGCCATCAGGCTCGCTGCGATGAGCGCAACTCCGAATCTCGCGATCGCCGATCGGGTCATCACGACAAGCGTACCCGCAGGAACCCCCCCGCAACGGACAGCCCACCTCTTCCACCGTCCGACGGAAGAAGACGTGGCGGCGGAGGGGGAGGGATTCGAACCCTCGGAAGCTTGCGCCTCGCTGGTTTTCAAGACCAGTACATTCGTCCGCTCTGTCACCCCTCCATGGATCCGGGCGCGCGGCGACGGAATCGAACGCGGAGGGGGTGGGATTTGAACCCACGGGACCGGAATCCGGTCCAACGGTTTTCGAGACCGTCACATTCGTCCGCTCTGTCACCCCTCCTGGCCGGCTCCACCGCAACACGCGACACATCGCGGCTTCGGCAGACGAGCCAGAATGCGCGAGTCTACCGGCGGTCGGAGAAGAACTCGCTCAGCAGTTCGCCCGCCTCGGCAGCACGAACGGCGGCGACAACGTCACACCGATGGTTGAGTCGCTCGTCCTGCGGGATGTTGTAGAGGCTCCACACGGCACCGGCCTTCGGATCCGGCGCCCCGTAGACGACCCGGTCGACACGCGCCCAGACTGCGGCCATGGCACACATCGCACAAGGTTCGAGCGTGACGACGAGCGTGTGCCCGTCGAGGCGCCAGTCGCCGATCTCGCGAGATCTCGCGGACAGGACGAGCATCTCCGCATGTGCGGTGGCGTCCCCACGTTCCTCCCGGCGGTTGCGGTCCCGCGCCACGACGTTCCCCTCGCCGTCGATCAGTACGGCACCGATCGGCACGTCACCGTGTTCGACGGCCAGCGCCGCCTCTTCGAGTGCCACATCCATGGCTTCGTCCCAATCCAATACTCGGCCCTTCCCTTCTACACTCCCCATCCTACGGAGGGGTCGCATAGTCTGGCCTAGTGCGCACGCCTGGAAAGCGTGTATGTGGAAACGCATCGAGGGTTCGAATCCCTCCCCCTCCGCCACCACGCCCGGGCGCTGACACTACGCTCGGCGCATGAACATCGATCCTGCCATCTTCAGCGACGACGCCGTGTCCGACGAGACACGGGCCTTCACCACCGGCCTCCAGCAGATGCTGTCCGCGCTGCCGGACATGACGACCTTCACACCCGAGGAGATCCGGCTGGCCAGGAGAGAAGGCAAGAGCTGGATGGGCCCGATCGTCTACTCCGATCTGGCACGCACGGTCACGATCGACGGACCGGCCGGTGATCTCGACCTCCGCATCATCGATGCAGGCAATTCGAACGGCGTCTATCTCCACATCCACGGCGGAGGATGGGTACTCGGCGCAGCGGACCTCAGCGACATCCAGAACGAGGCCATGGCTCTCGGTGCGGGTGTCACGGTGGTATCCGTCGAGTATCGGCTCGCCCCAGAGCACCCCTATCCGGCCGGTCTCGACGACTGTGTCGCGGCCGCACGGTGGCTCATCGCGAACAGCGAAGAGATGTTCGGAACGGACCGGATCGTGATCGGTGGCGAGTCCGCGGGAGCGAACCTCGCGGCGGCGACGCTCCTCCGGCTTCGCGACGAGGACGGCTACACGGATTGGGCGGGAGCGAACCTCGTCTACGGCTCCTACATGGTCGAAGGAACTCCGTCGGTTCGCCAGTGGAAGACCCGGGGCCTCATCCTCGATCCCGACGCCATGGACTGGTTCGCACGACACTATCTGGGGGACCGCTCGGTCGACTGCACCGAGCCGTACATCTCCCCCCTGTTCGGCGACCTCAAAGACATGCCTCCTGCGCTGTTCACGGTCGGGACATGGGATCCGCTGCTCGACGACACGCTGTTCATGGCGTCACGCTGGACGGTGGCGGGCAACGAGACGGGTCTCCGCGTGTATCCGGGCGGAACCCACGCGTTCGATGCCTTCCCGATCCCGATCGCGGCTACCGCGAGGGATCGGATGCATGCTTTCGTGCGGGCCTCGATCGACCGCTGAGTCGCCCCGGGCGATCGGGGTCGATGCACCGGGACCATCGCTACCATTGCCGGACCGTGCTAGGCGGGGTGCTAGGGGTGCCCTGTACTCGAAACCCTCTTCATGCGGGGCTGAATTCCCGCCCGAGGGCGGTTGGTATTCGGGTCGGCACCGGGATCAGTCGATGTTGAAGGTCGGGTCCTGCAGCGGCGGGGCACCGTGAATCGGGTCAGGTCCGGAAGGAAGCAGCCCTAAGCGGCCCGCCCCGGGTGTTGCGGGGGTGCCCGACCGGAGTCGACGTCCCGGAACGCGCCGGATATCGCCGCTCGACGGCGGGTGCACGGGCTACCTCTTTGCGAGGAGCGCTCCCCAGACGAACCCCATCGGCCCCATCCGCCACGTGTCGACAAGACGCATGGGTGAGGCTGCAAACAGGACCTCCGGCGACGGGTGTTTGTCGAGCGTGTGATGGAGGTAGGTGTATTCGTCGCGAGCACCGATGGTCATGCCGGCCAGGGGCAGCACCACCGACGTTCCGGCACGATGGATCGATGCGGCGACCGACCCCTGCGGTCTGCCGAGGTCGACGATGCCGGCCTTCCCTCCCGGTCGGAGAACGCGGGACATCTCGGCCACGGTCGCATCGACCGAATCGAGGTTCCGGAACACATAGGCGGAGAACACG
>JANTHO010000070.1 GCA_024762335.1 Acidimicrobiia bacterium
CGGGATGCCCCCTCTGCGATCGAGCAACAGCTCGATCGCGTCTCCCCCACTGGCGTGGTGGAGACGAAGAACCGTCCACCCCCTCACCTTTCCTGTGAACCTCGGCAGCGGCTGAAACATGGACAGGGAAAGGGATTCCCCTCATTGATCGGCGAGACACCGCGAATTCAGGCACCGAGGTGGGGGAGATGCCCGGAGGGCAGAGTGGGCCGCCGGTTCCACAGGATGGCCTCTCTCCACGGCTATGACAGGTGGGTGGCGTGCCAGTCGAGGATTGCTTCGAAACGTTCGACGCGGTGTTTCGGCTTGCCGGAGCGGGACAGTTCGTGGCTCTCTCCGGGGAAGCGCAGCATCTCCGATTCGACGCCGTTGTTCTGCAGCAGGGCGAACAGTTGCTCTCCCTGTTCGATCGGGCATCGCCAATCCGTCTCGGAGTGGAGCACGAGGGTTGGAGTCGTGATCGCGTCGGCATGACGGAGCGGTGACGCCGCCCACAGCTCGTCGCGGGTGGCACCACGACGGATATACATGCCGTCGAAGTACGTCCCGATGTCGGATGTCGCTCCGAACGACGTCCACACGTACAGGCCGCGTTCGGCGACGGCCGACCGGTACCGCTGGTCGGCTGCGGTGACCCGGACGGTCGCGAATCCCCCATAGGAACCGCCCATGATCCCCAGCCGGTCCATATCGAGCCGGGGGAACTTCGATGCGGAAACGTCCGGGGCGGCAAGGAGGTCGACGAGGTCCGGCGGAATCTCTTCGTGCCATGCGCCGACGACGGCGCGAACGAAGTCGGTGCCGTATCCGCTTGCACCCCTCGGATTGATCGCGACGACGCCGTACCCCGCCTCCGCATACACCTGGAACTCGTCGAAGAAGCCGTATCCGTACTGGGTCGCCGGTCCGCCGTGGATGTTGAAGAGCAGCGGCACGCTCTCGTCGCCTTCGGGGAGATACACCCACCCTTCGACCTGCACACCGTCGTGGTCGATGACGAATCGCTGTGGCTCACTGAGAACTGCTGCCGCCCGGAATTCGTCGTTGAGGGTTGTGAGCCGTCGCTCCTCGCCGTTCTCCCACCACCAGACCTCACCGGGATCCGTGGGGGACGTCGCGGTGAATACGGCGGCCGATCCGTCGGGCCGTGGGCTAATGCCGGTGACGAGCCGATCGCCGCCGATGACGTCCTCGATCTCGCCGTCGGCACCGATCTTGACGATCCTCACCCGTCCAGAATCTTCGAGCGTCGACAGGGCCGTGCCGTCGTCGAGCCACTGGGGACCGCCCGGTGCGAGCGCCGGGGCGAACGTGACGAGATTGCGATCGATGGTTGTGACCCGGAGCAAGGAACCATCCGTCCCGAGGCGTTGGAGCGGCGCGACCCCCGGATAGGCCCAACGATCGTCGGTGCCGAGTGCGTGGAGGTTCCCCGAGCGGTCATATGAGGGCAAGCCCCACGTTCCCACTCCGGTGCGCGCCCACGCCTCTCCCCCATCGGCGGGGACACTCCAGATCTGTGAACCCGGGTCGACGTGCCGCTCTTCGTGACGTGCGGACACGAAGGCGATCTCGCCGCCGTCCGGACTCCAGACGATCTGCCCCTCGTTGAAGTCTCCCGCCGTCAGGCAGATCGGATCGGTGTCTCCGTCGGCATCGACGACCCAGACGTGCGACCGCTTGTCGTAGGTCCAGCCCTTGTCGTTGAACCGGTAGCCGAGATGCGTGAGGCGACGGGGCCTGCGTCCGCGCTCTTCGCCGTCGAGATCCTTCCACTCGTCGATCCATTCGGATGCAACCACGGCGAGACGTGTCCCGTCCGGCGACCAGGCGAGCTCCGACACGCCCAGCTCGAAGTCGGTGACGGTTTCGGCTTCTCCACCGTCGAGCGGCAGGATTGCGACCTGGGGTCGATCCTCGTCGCCGGAGCCCTTCCTCAGGAAGGCCAGCCGGGTCCCGTCCGGCGACCACCGGGGTGTCGTATCCGCCATCCCGGAGGTGAGAGGCCGTGCGGTCGCGCCGTCCCAGATCCAGATCCGGCGAACATAGCGATCTTCTTCGAGGTCCATCTGTGTAACAACGAACGCGGCACGGGTGCCGTCGGGGTGGAGCCTTGCATCGGACGGAGAGCGGTAGTCGCCGAGTTGGTCGGGACGCATGACGGTGGCCTTTCGATGGGGTTCCCTTGATTATGCCTCTCCACGCGCCGCTTCTGTTCCCTCCTCCGGACCTGCCCTAGGCTTCACACGATGCACCGCTTCATCGCTTCCGCGTTCTATGCAGGTCTCATTCCCCGACGGCTCTGGGGATCGGACAACGGTGCGGGAACGTTCGGCGCCGCGATTGCCGTCGTCATCTCGCTGCTGCTGTGGAGGTATCCGTGGTGGGTCGGCGTCGTTGCGTTCGTCATCGCGTTCGGCCTGTCGCTCTGGTCGGCCGCTCCGTTCGCCGATGACCACGCCGATCCCGGGTGGGTCGTCATGGATGAGGTGGCGGGCACGTTGATCGCGGTGATCGGTCTGACCGGGTGGCCGTGGCTCGTTGCCGTGGTCGTTGCCCGTCTCGCCGACATCTTCAAGGTGCTTCCGGGCGTCCCACAGGCGGAGAGGCTCCCGGGTGCGGTCGGCATCACGATGGACGACGTGATCGCCGGCCTCTACGGGCTTGCCGCCGGTTGGCTCGTCTGGTGGATCTTCTAGAACCGCCACATCCAGGCGAGGATCAGGTCGGCCGTCACTTCGCTCACGGAGGCGTAGATCGGTGAAATCGACCCGTCTCGTCGGACCATGATCGTGCGCATGCCGGCCGCGGTCGCCGCGGCGGCACCGTTGTCCGAGTCCTCGATCGCCAGGCAAGCCGACGGAGGAACACCGAGGCGACGTGCCGCTTCGAGGAACACGTCCGGGGCCGGCTTGCCGCTCTCGACCTCGTCGCCACCGACGACCGCGTCGAAGTAGCGTCTGAGACCGACGATCTCCAGCTTTCCCTCGAGTGCTTGACGCCGGGACGATGACGCGACGGCTAGAGGAATGCCCTGCGCCGCCAGGCCGCTCACCGTCTCCTCCGTGTCCGGGAACGCCTTCAGATCCCGTTCGAAACGCGGGACCCGCAACGCATCGAGGGCGGCCATGTGCTCGTCGTACGGAAGGAGGTCCGCCCGTTCGGAGAAATAGTCGTAGGTGGCGGGCTCGGTGAGCCCGCGGCAGGCGTCGCCGTCTGCTTCCGTCGCCTCGTATCCGCGTTCGGCCAGCACCTCAGACCAGATCGCATCGGCGATCGGCTCGCTGTCGACGAGCACCCCGTCGCAGTCGAAGACGACGGCATCGATCATCGGCTACGCCTGTGTCTTGCGGCGGATCAGGTCCTGGACCATCCGGGGATCGGCTTTGCCGCCGGTCGCCCGCATGACCTGTCCGACGAGGAACCCGATCGGTTTGGAGTCGCCGTTGCGGATCTTCTCGATGGCGTCGGGATGCTGATCGAGGACCGCCATCACTTCGGTCTCGATCGTCGACGCGTCCGAGATCTGCAGCAGATCTCGAGCCTCCGCAACCTGAGAAGGAGTTCCCTCCCCGGCAAGGACACCGCCGAGCACTTCCTTCGCCGCGGTCGCGGAGAGATCTCCGTCGCCGGTCATCCCGGCGAGTTCGACGAGCGAGTCGGCGCTCAAGCCGGTCTCGTCGATCGTCACGTCCTCGCGGCGCAGATAGGCGACGACCTCGCCGGTGAGCCAGATGCCGATCGTTCTCGCGTCGGCTCCGGCGGAGACCGCCGCTTCGAACAGGGCAGCGAGATCTCCGGCGTCGGCGAGTAGATCGGCGGTGCTCCGGTCGGCGCCGAGCGCGACGTAGCGTGCCCGTTTCGCAGCAGGCAGCTCGGGCCGGCGCGCATGGACCCGTTTGCGCCAGTCCTCGTCGATGTGAAGTGGCAGCAGGTCCGGATCCTGGAAGTAGCGGTAGTCCTCCGACCCCTCTTTCGTGCGTCCCGAGCGGGTCGCGCCCTTGGCCTCGTCCCAGTGGCGGGTTTCGAGATGGATCGATCCTCCGCTTTCGAGGACTTCGATCTGGCGGGTGATCTCATAGGCGATCGCCCGCTGCATCGAGCGCAGCGAATTGACGTTCTTGACTTCGGTGCGGGTCCCCAGGATGTCCGACCCGGCCGGCCGCACGGAGACGTTCACGTCGAAACGCATCGATCCCTCTTCGAGACGGGCGTCGGAGACGCCGAGCGTCCGGACGACCCGTTGCAGTTCGGCACCGTAGGCCCTGGCCTGCTCCGGTGAGCGGATGTCGGGTTCCGAGACGACCTCGACGAGCGGAACACCGGCGCGGTTGAAGTCGAGCAGCGTGTGATTCGCCCCGTGGATCCGTCCGCTCACTCCGATGTGCGTGCTCTTGCCCGTGTCTTCTTCCATGTGGACGCGGGTGATTCCCACAACCGTCGGCTCCCCGTCGACGTCGACGGCGAGACGGCCGTCGAGACAGAGCGGGAACGTGTACTGGGAGATCTGGTAGTTCTTCGGCAGATCCGGATAGAAGTAGTTCTTCCGGTAGAACAGTGAGTCTTCGATGAGTGTGCATTCGAGGGCGTCACCGATCGACAGGATGCCTTCGATCGCTTCCTTGTTCGGTACCGGCAGCGCCCCCGGGAGGGCGAGGCAGACCGGGCACACGGCGGTGTTCGGTTCGTCGCCCGAGTCGACGAGACAGCCGCAGAACATCTTCGACTTGGTCTGGAGTTCGACGTGCGTTTCGATGCCGATGACGGCTTCCCATTCGGTCACGGCGTCACCACCTTCGATGTGGCGAGTCTGGGACGTTCGGTGAACGCAGCGAGGCGCTCCACCTCGGCAGCAACCTGGAACATGACCTCTTCGCCGAGCGCGGGGGCCATGATCTGGAAGCCGATCGGCAGACCGGCGTCGTCGAGACCGATCGGGACGGAGATCGCCGGGTCCCCGGCCAGGTTGGTCGCGATCGTGCAGATGTCGGCGAAGTACATGGTGAGCGGATCCGCCGTCTTGGCACCCACCTCGAATGCCGTCGTGGGACTCGTCGGGGAGACGAGCACGTCGACCCGTCCGTAGGCGGATGCGAAATCGTTGCGGAGCAATGTCCGCACTCTCTGAGCCTGGCCGTAGAAGGCGTCGTAGTAGCCGGCGGAAAGTGCGTAGGTGCCGAGCAGGATCCGGCGGGTCACCTCCGGACCGAACCCCTCGGCTCTGGTCTTCGCCATCATCTCTTCGGTCGTCGCTCCGTCGATGCGCAGCCCGTACCGGACACCGTCGAACCGTGCGAGGTTCGCCGAGCATTCGGCGGGGGCGATCAGGTAGTAGGCGGAGAGGGCGTACTCGATGGCGGGCAGCGAGATCTCGACCACATCGGCCCCCGCATCCGAGAGCCGGTCGATGACCTGCTTCGTCGCTGCGAGAACCTCGGGATCGATGCCTTCGCCGGAGAGCTCCGTGACGACGCCGATGCGGAGACCGGCCACTCCCCGATCGAGTGACTTCGAGATGGAGGGCATATCGCCGTTGTAGCTCGTTGCATCCATGGGGTCCCAGCCGACGACGGCTTCGAGCAGGGCGGCCGCGTCGGGGACGGTCCTTGCGATGGGACCGATCTGGTCGAGCGACGAAGCGAAAGCGATGAGCCCGTACCGGCTGACGAGACCGTACGTTGGTTTCGCTCCGACGGTTCCGGTGAGCGACGCCGGCTGGCGGATCGAACCGCCGGTGTCCGATCCGAACGCCCCCAGCGCCGACCCGACGGCCACGGCGGCGGCCGAGCCACCGGAGGATCCGCCGGGAACCCTGTCCGTGTTCCACGGGTTCCGCGTCGGTCCGTAGGCCGAGTTCTCGGTCGACGACCCCATGGCGAACTCGTCGAGGTTGGTCTTGCCGACGATCACCGCCCCGGCGTCCCTGAGCCGACTCGCCGCGGTGCCGTCGTAGGGGGGTTTCCACCCTGCGAGGATCTGCGATGAGGCCGTCGTCTCGACGCCCTTCGTCACCATGTTGTCCTTCAGCGCGAGTGGGATGCCGAGCAGCGGCCGTGGATCGCCCGCGGCGAGCGCGACATCGGCTGCCTCGGCGGCAACCCGTGCCCCGGCTCGGTCGAGCGTGAGGTAGGCGTGGAGATGGGCCTCGGTGACGGCGGCACGGCGCTCGACGGCATCGAGGAGATCCACCGCCGTGAACGCCCCGGATCGAAGCCCTCTCCCTGCCGCGGCGATGGTCAGATCTGCGAGGTCGGTCATGATTCGTCCAGGATCTTCGGGACGCGGAAGTAGCCGTCCTGCGTGTCCGGCGCGCCGGCGAGGGCCTCGTCGCGGCTGAGTGATTCGGTCACCACGTCGGGCCGGAACGCGTTCACCATCGGCAGCGGGTGCGATGTCGGTTCGACGCCCTCGGTCGGGAGGGCCTGGACCCGCTCGGCGTGCTCGAGGATGTGAGCGAGCTGTTCGCCGTAGAGGGCGAGCTCGTCGTCGGTCAGCGCGATCCGTGCGAGGTGCGCGACCCGTTCAATATCGATGTCTACAGGCATGGGATAGATGCTACCGCCGGTTCGCTCGCTGACGCCGTCTCTGCTCTGCTTGCGTCCCCAGCCAGAAAACTGATCTCTACTCGCTTGACACATGTAATCTGAGCGTGATATATATAGATTATGAAATCGACCGTCGGTGATTCACCGACCCCGACCCGTGGGAAGGAGTGACATGATCATGAGAAGAGTCCGAGATCCGTTCGAAGAGATGGAGCGCTGGATGACCCCGTTCGGCAGCCAACTGCGTGGTGGCGTCATGCCCATGGACGCGTACGAAGTCGACGGCAACTACACGCTGCGTTTCGATCTACCCGGCGTCGACCCCGACAACGTCGACCTCGCCGTCGAGCGGAACGTGCTGACCGTGACGGCCGAGCGGCCCGAGGAGGAGCCGGAGAACGCGACCTGGCTGCTCAGGGAACGCCCCACCGGAACCCACCGCCGCGAGGTGCGACTCGGAGACCGGTTCGATCCGTCGAAGGTCGAAGCCTCCTACGACAACGGGGTTCTCACCGTGACGATCCCCGTGCACGAAGAGGCGTTGCCGCACAAGATCAGCATTGCGACCGACGCCCAGAAGTCGATCGAAGCCGAATCAACGGAGACGGCCACCGAATAGGCCGGGGAACGTCGGTCACAGAGGCCCGCACGCCATCCCTCCCACGGGACGTGCGGGCCTCCCGCGTGCAGACGGACAACACGCGTTTCCCTCTTCAACCGTCCCCCCGACGGCCCTTCTTCATTCTCCCCCACCGCCGAGGTGGGGGAGATGCCCGGAGGGCAGAGGGGGCACCTTGGAGGCAGAAAAGCTGGACGAAACCCGGCTCCAGCCGCGTTCCCTCGGGAAGCCCCCTCTGCGATCGAGCAACAGCTCGATCGCGTCTCCCCCACTGGCGCCTCAATCCACGGTTTCTAG
>JANTHO010000071.1 GCA_024762335.1 Acidimicrobiia bacterium
CGGAACGAGGACCTCCCCCGTCGGCAACGTCACCTGGTAGTAGACGGTGTCGAACGTCGACCCGCGACCTCCCAGGAGACCGAGCGGCGGACGCATCGGCCCGTCGGTGCCGATGATCCCCTTCGGGTCATCCGCGAGCCGCTGGATGACGATCGCACGGTCGATGAGGCTCTCGTCGATCGAGGACCGCAATTCTCGCCGTGCCGCCAGGAACGCAGCTGCAGACACGAGAATGACGGCCACCGCGACCGCCACCGCCGCCACGAGGGCGATCCTCGTCCGCAGTTTCACGACATACTCCTGCAATGGCTCATGAGTCGTCGCGCAGCACGTAGCCGACGCCGCGAACCGTGTGGATCAGCCGGGACCGGCCGCCGGTCTCGGTCTTCCTCCGCAGGTAGCCGACGTAGACATCGAGCGAGTTCGAGGATGTCTCGAAATCGAACCCCCACACGTCCCGGTAAATCTGATCCCGGGTCACGACCCGGTCACCGGCTCGCATCAGTACCTCCAGAAGATCGAACTCGGTCTTCGTCAACGGGATCGGCTCCCCCGCCCTGGTGACGGTGCGGGTTGCTCGATTCATCTCGAGATCACCGAACGACAGAATCTCCGATACATCGCCGCTCGCACGCCGAAGCAGCGAACGAATCCTCGCCAGTAACTCTTCGAGAGCGAACGGCTTCACGAGGTAGTCGTCGGCCCCCGCATCGAGACCGTCGACGCGATCGGACACCTCGCCGAGGGCTGTGAGCATCAAGATCGGAGTCTCATCGCCCCTGGCCCGGAGCCGCCGGCACATCTCGAGACCGTCGACGAACGGCATCATCACATCGAGCACGATCACGTCCGGTGGGTTCTGGGAGACTGCCTCGAGACCGCGCCCTCCGTCTTCGGCGGCGACTACGTCGTACCCCTCATACGTGAGGGCGCGTTCGAGGGCGGTCCTGACGTTCGGATCGTCCTCGACGATCAATACGCTGGCGGCGTTCATGGCTCGCACGATACGCCGCTCCCGTGAAAAGGACGTGAAGCAAAGATAAGAGCCGGCTGAGAGTGGCCGTTCGCCGCCAGATTGAGTTTCCCTGTTCGTTCTCAGCAGGTTCTTAGGCGACGTACACGCCAGATTCACACACGCCTGATTGACTACAGAGCGAGAATGACATCCCCTCGATCGCCGGAGACCACCATGAAACTCAAGATGCTCATCCCCCTGCTCCTCGCATTCGGTCTGTTGGCCGCAGCGTGCAGCAGCGATTCCGCCGACACCGGCGTCGTCTCACTCGAAGGTGGGGATACAGGAACGGTATCCGAGGAAGTCGACACCGGCTCCGTCTCACAGGAGGACGCCGTCATGGCGTTCACCGCCTGCCTCCGGGATGAGGGGCTCGACGTCGACGACCCCATCGTCGACGATCAGGGGAATCTGCGTCCACCCCGGATCCGCGATCTGTCGGATATCGACCGGGAGACCGCCGGCGCCGCCATGGAAGCATGTGCCTCACATCTCGACGGTGTGACGTTCGGTCTCGACTCCGAGGATCGCACCGAGCGGGAAGACGAACTTCTCGCCTTCGCTGCGTGCGCCAGAGAGAACGGGTACGACATGCCGGACCCGGACTTCTCGAACATGGGCGCGCCCGGCTCCGGCGGCGGCGGGCCGTTCGCCGGGATCGACAGGGATGACCCCGCCTTCCAGGCCGCGCTCGAAGCCTGCAGCGACGTGTTCAGCGCGGGAGCCCCGATTCCCGGCGGCGGAGGAGGCCGGGGATGACCATCGAAACAGACAGCACCAGCACATCGGCCCCATCAGACCGGGCGACGCCTCCGACGAAACCATGGTGGCGGCGTCTCACAACCTGGGCCATCGTTCTCGCGATCGTCGTGTCCGGAGGCATCGCCATCTGGCTCCTGTCCGACAGTGACGCATCAACGACGACCGACACCGCAACAGCCCTCAACTTCGTCGAGGTCGAGCGCACGACGCTCGAGGACGTGACGACGCTCGACGGCACACTCGGATTCGTCGCGGGCGAACCGCTGATCTATGCGGGATCCCCCGACGGCATCGTGACCATCGACGCCGGGGGGTCCGGCACCATCACGTGGCTGCCGGAAGTCGGCACGACGATCGAAGAAGGGGACGTGCTGTTCACCATCAACGAGGAGCCGGTCATCGCTTTCTACGGCGAGATCCCGGCATACCGGTCGCTGAACACCCGATCCGCCGACGGAGAGGACGTTCTCCAACTCGAAGAAGCCTTGACCCGCCTCGGGTACAACGAAGATGAGGATCTCAGTCTCGACGGCGACTTCACCTACGACACCAAGGCTGCCATTCAGGCGCTCCAGGAGGACCTCGGTATCGACGACACCGGCGCACTCCAGCAGGGGTCGTATGCGTTCGTGACGGGTCCGGTATTCGTGGCCGAAACGGCCGTCGACGTCGGCTCGACGGTGAACCCGGGCGTGCCGGTGATCGCCACGTCGACCACACCGTCCGGCACCGTTACCTCCGTCGCGAATGAAGGCGACGTGCTCGACCACGGGGACACGATGTTCGCCCTCGAAGGCGACCCGGTCACCTTGTTCGTCGGCGACGTTCCGTTCTATCGAACGCTCACTGTGGGCTCGACCGGTGACGATGTGCGGGTTCTCGAAGAGACGCTCTCGGAGTTCGGGTTCGACGCCGGCGGAGACCTCACCGTCGACGGAACATTCGACGACGCGACCAGGGATGCGTTGATGGCGTGGCAGCGGTCGATCGGAGCGCCCGTCGATGGTGTGCTCAACATCGGTGAGGTGATGGTCACTGATGACCCGATCCGTGTTGCGGAAACTCACATCAGCATCGGGAGCACGGTCCAGAGGGGAACCCCGATCTTCACGCCGTCGACATCGACCTCCGTCGTCTCAGTTCGACTCCCGGCAGAGGATCAGGATCTGCTCGTTCTGGGTGACCCCGTCAATGTCGTGATGCCCAACTCGGACGTGGAACCCGCCACCGTGACCTCCGTCGGCACCGTCGCCATCCGGAGCCAGGAATTCGGTACCTATTTCGAGGTCGAAATCACGCTCGAACGGCAGGGTGCAGCGACGGGTCTCGACGAAGCACCGGTTGATGTCGAAGCGATCAACGACCGTGCCGAGAACGTTCTCGCCGTGCCCGTCACGGCACTCCTCGCGCTCGCTGAAGGCGGCTATGCCGTCGAGGTCGATGCCGGGAACGGTCAGACCGCGCTCGTCGGAGTCGAAGTCGGAATGTATGCCGACGGGTCGGTCGAGATCACGTCCGAGAACCTCGAACCCGGCACCCGGGTGGTCGTGCCGTGAGCACCATGGGATCCGTCGCCCCGACGGCAGAACCCGTCGACACGCGAACCGTGCTCGCCCTCTCCGGGGTGACGAAACGGTACCCCGGCACTCCCCCGGTCCACGCGCTACGGGGTGTCGATCTCGACATCCAATCGGGGGAGCTCGTTGCGATCGTCGGACCGTCTGGGTCCGGCAAGTCGACTCTGCTTCACGTGATCGGGACGCTCGATCGGGCATCGGCGGGAACAGTCTCCGTTGCCGGTTTCGATGTCGATCAACTCAATGACAAGCAACTGTCATCACTGCGTTCGCGTTACATCGGGTTCGTGTTTCAGCAGTTCTTCCTCCTCGCCGGAGAGAGCGCCCTGGACAACGTCGCCGACGGGCTCCTCTACACGGGCATGGCGCTCAGCGAGCGCCGTCTCCTCGCGGAAGAGGCACTCGAACAAGTGGGCCTGGCATCGCGCATGGGCCACGAAGCGACAAAACTCTCCGGCGGTGAGCGACAGCGGGTCGCGATCGCCAGAGCGCTGATCGGGACGCCCGACATCATCCTGGCCGACGAACCGACCGGGAACCTGGATAGCAAGTCCGGAGAGGATGTTGTCCGTCTCATCGAAGATCTCAACACGCGCGGCACGACGATCGTCGTCATCACGCATGATCGTCAGATCGCCGCCCGATTTCCCCGGCGGGTCTCCCTGCTCGACGGCAGGATCATCGAGGACACCGGCGTCGTTGCTCAGGAGCCGACCCCATGAAGTCCTCGCTCGATCCATCCCGGCTCGCACCGGCCGACATGTTCCGGGCTTCGCTCATCGGACTCCGGACGCGTCGCCTCCGATCGATCCTGTCGGGACTCGGCATCGTCATCGGTATCGCCGCGATGGTGGGAGTCCTCGGCCTCTCCGAATCATCCAAGTCCGATCTGCTCGCGCAGCTCGACCAGTTGGGCACCAACATGCTGCGCATCGAAGCCGGTTCGGGTATCGGGATCGGCACCGGTGAACTCCCGGATGAATCGGTCGCGATGGTGGGCCGCATCGCCCCGGTCGAACAGGTCGCTTCCATCAGTGAGGTCGATGCAAGCGTGTACCGCAACGACCTCGTACCAGCGGGCCGGACCGGCGGAATCACGGTCAAGGCCGTCGACACGAACCTCCTCGCGACGCTCCAAGGCCGGATGGCGTCCGGCGTTTTCCTCGACGAGGCGGCGAGCGATCTTCCCGTGGTCGTGCTCGGATCGGTCGCGGCGGAACGTCTCGGTGTCGCCGACGGGTCGAATGGAACGATCGTCTGGCTGGGCGACGAGTGGTTCTCCGTCGTCGGCGTGATGGCCACGCTCGATCTCTCTCCCGACCTCGATCGTGCCGCGCTGATCAGTTATCCGACCGCCGAAACGTTTCTCGACCACGATGGAGTGCCGAGCACCATCTATGTTCGTTCCGATCCGGACGACATCGATGCCGTTCGATCGGTCCTCCCCGCAACCGTCAACCCAGAAAGCCCGGACGAGGTCGAAGTGACCCGCCCGTCGGACGCACTCGAGGCCAAGGAAGCGGCCGATCAGGCCTTCACCAACCTCTTGCTCGGTCTCGGAGCAGTGGCGCTCCTCGTCGGCGGTGTCGGTATCGCGAACGTGATGGTCATCTCGGTTCTTGAAAGGCGCGGCGAGATCGGCCTGCGACGCGCCCTGGGTGCCACGAGGCGACACATCTCGATCCAGTTCCTCGGCGAGTCGCTGATTCTCGCAACGCTCGGAGGACTCGGGGGTGTCGCCCTCGGTTCGGCGGTCACAGCCATCTATGCGTGGTCCCAGGGATGGGGCGTGTTGATACCGACGATCGCCGTCGCCGGAGGCATGGCCGCCGCGCTCATCATCGGCGTCATCGCCGGCCTGTACCCGGCGATGCGTGCGGCACGGGTCAGCCCCACCGAAGCCCTCCGGACCCTGTAGCGTGCCACCCCGTGACCTGGAGCATCGAGGACCGAACCGTGGTTGTTACCGGCGGCAACTCTGGGATCGGTTTCGCTACCGCAGCCGAACTCGCCCGCCGGGGCGCGATCGTGATCTTGACGGCGCGGGACCCGGTCCGTGGAAGAGCGGCGGCTGACCGGATCGCGAGGAGTGTCGGACGGACCGTCGGATCGGAGACTCTCGACCTCGCATCGTTCACATCGGTCCGGTCATTCGCCGATCGTCTCCTCAAACGGGGTCGCGGACCCGACGTGCTCATCAACAATGCCGGCGTCTATATGGGTTCGCAACGAACCACCGTGGACGGATTCGAATGGACCCTGCAGGTCAATCACCTCGGCCCGTTCCTCCTCACGTGCCTCCTCACTTCTCGTCCCGCAACGAGACCGCAACGCACCGTGACTGTTGCATCCGAGATGCAGCGGAGAACGCGTCGCGACCCGGGCTTCGAACGGCTGAAGATGCCCGGTCGGTACCGGGGAACGGAGGCCTATGCCCGTTCGAAACTGGCCAATGTCCTCTTCACGCGGGAACTCGCCGTGCGGCTCGACGGCACCGGAAGCACGGCGTTCGCCGTCCACCCGGGGATGGTCGCCACCCGCATCGCCCAGGATGGAGACAGCCTTCTGGGAGCCCTCGCGTGGAAGGCCGGTGCGCGGCTGATGCGCACCCCGAACGAAGGTGCCGCAACCCCGGTGTACCTGGCGACCGAACCCGGCATCGAGCGTCTCAGCGGTGGCTACTTCTCCGATCTCCGGCCCATCGATCCGGGGAAAGCGGGCAACGACGATCGGGCTGCCGCACGCCTCTGGAGCCGAAGTGCGATGGCCACCAGATGCGACATCCGCTCCCCGCTTCCTTCGGACGGCGGTACCGTACGTCCCCGATGACCGAGCCACCCGACCCACCGTCCGACGGAGGCGCGATTCCGCAGGTGCGCAAGCCGCCGATGTGGAGGCGTCTGCTCCAGACCGGGATCACGATCGCCGTGCTTGCCCTGGTCTTCGGTTTCGTCCTGCCGAAACTGGCCGATTACGGAACCGTTCTGGATCTCGTCGGGGACATCTCAGTGAGCCATTGGGGCGTGCTGGCCGTCTCGGCAGGATGGTTCCTCGTGGCGTACGTGTTCGTGTTCCTCGCGACCTTGCCCGGGTTGCGGTTCCGCGAAGGCTTCGTCGTTCAAACGACCGCGACGGCGATCAACAACTCCCTCCCCGCGGGCGGCGCCATCGCTCTCCCCATCACGTACACGCAGTTCCTCTCGTGGGGCTTCACACCCGAAGCGGTGACGGCAGCACTCCTCACCGCCGGAGTGTGGGATCAGCTGGCGAGACTGGCGCTTCCCGTCCTGGCTGTCGCCCTCATCGCACTCACCGGAGACGCCATCTGGTGGATGTGGCTCGTGTCGCTCGGCGGTGTGGTGATCGTCGTCGGCGCCGTCTGGCTTGTCGCTCTCGTGCTCCGCTCGGAGACGGCGGCGATCAACCTCGGCACGTGGCTCGGGAAGATCGCCAACTGGGGACTCCAGAAGATCCACCGCGACCCGGTCGACATGGTTTCGGCCACCCTGCAATTCCGGGACAACGTCCGTCACGTCGCGCGGTTCCGCTGGAAGCAGGTCACGCTCGCGACGGTCGCGAACCACGCTTCGATGGCGACGCTGTTCTATGCGTCGGTCAGGGCGGTCGGCATCACGAGCGCGGACGTGTCCGTGCCATGGATCCTCCTCGCGTTCTCCCTCGGCCGGCTGCTGGTGATGATCCCCGTAAGCCCCGGGGGTCTCGGTCTGGTCGACCTCGGATTCATCGGCCTGCTCTCGTTGGGATGGGGAGCCGGTGCCGATGCCGACCTGATCGCCGCCGGTGTCCTGCTCTACCGGGCCCTGTCGTATCTGCCACCGATCGCGGTTGGCCTCGGCTCGTGGATCTTCTGGCGGGCCAACCGGAGCTGGCGGCAGGACTGGA
>JANTHO010000072.1 GCA_024762335.1 Acidimicrobiia bacterium
TGCGTCCGTGGAACCGCGCCCGAGGCTGATCTCGGGATGGAACCTCCCCCCTGCGTTCGAGCAGAGCTCGAACGCGTCCCCCCATCGCTTCGCTCTGAGGGGACATGAACTGGGGGTCGAGCGCTCTTGTTCTCGAGAGTCCGTGGATCCAGGCTAAGAGGGCGGTTCGACCGGGTAGACGCTGACCGAGCGGGGTCCGGTTGTGACTTCGATATGGCCGGCAAGGCGGCGGTCGAGACCGTCGTCCCCGGTGTCGACGAGCAGCGGACGCCCGCCGAGATCGATCAGCTTCTGCTCGGGTGCGACCACGAGGAGCGGATCGTCACCGATCTCGCGCAGGACGGCTGCGGAGATCTGCTGGTTGCCGCGTCCGAGGAGGAAGCCCTGCCCACCGATGATGGTGATGACGGCCTTCGCATTCCCCGGGGCGACCATCTCGAGCAGGTCGCGTTCCGACACATCGCGTGCCACGAGCTCTCCGTCACGTACGACATCGACGCCGAGCGGTGTCCCCTCGATGCCGAGGAGGTCGGCCACGGCCCCAAGGGTGCTGCCCGGTCCGAGCAGGTACAGGACACCCGGGTGCATCCGGCCGACCGCCCCCTCGGCTGCCGTGCGGACGGCCCCGAGTTGGGAGACCGCCGTGGGTGATTTCCTCGCCTGCGTTCGCTGCGGGTCGACGGGCACCTTGACCATGCCGTGAAGGGTCGGGTCGACACGACCGTGGCGCACCTGCTCCTCGTCGACGTCGAGCACCTCACGCCCGGCGACGGGAAGGGACCCTGTTGCCATCCACCGCGACGCAACTGCACCTGCGGCGACGGGGCTGACGGCGAAACACTCAGAGTACATCTTGACTCCGGCTGGGATGCCGAGGACGGCGACTCCTCCGAGGCCTGCGTCGCACAGATCGCGGGCCGTGCCGTCGCCGCCCGCGAACAGGATGAGGCGGGCACCGGCGTTCGCCAGTGCTCTTGCTCCTTCGATCGTGTCCTGCGCGGACGTCATTTCGTCGGCAGGCCGGTACACGACGTTCGGAGTCAGCCCCGCCTCTTCGATCGCATCCTCCCCCATCGCTCCGGCCGCCGTCAGGATTCGAGCTCCGGGATGAGCCTGTGCGATCGGTGCAAGCGCTATCCGTGCCCTCTGACCGGCGCGGGGAGACGACCCCCGGGCGACTGCTTCGGCTTGGATCGCCGCGCCGTCACTCCCCTTGAGCCCGGCGGGACCGCCGACCCCTGCGACCGGGTTGACAATTACGCCGATCGACGGAGCAGCCGCGTCAGTCACCGGCGTCGGCAAAGTACTTGCGCCGGTACGCCCGCCAGCTCGGCGCCCACCGCTCCGGGTCATCGAGATCGTCATGGTGGATGTGATGCACGGTCTGGTTGTGCGGTGCCGTGCGGACGACCTCCGGCGTCTCCCGTGCCTCGGTCGCGACGTGGGCCAGCACATCGGCGTACTCGTCGAGTTCGGCCTTCGAATACGACTCGGTCGGTTCGAGCGTGAACGGCTGCGGCACAACGAACGGGTGATGGCTCGTCCAGTAGTGCACCCCGAAGTCGCTCGCCCGAACACCAATCTCCTCGGACGTGATTCCCGTCTCCTCGTAGAGATCCTGCCAGGAGTAGCGGACCTGTTCGATGCGGCGACGTCCGGTCGCGTACGGGGCGCTCGCACCCGGGATCTCGAGGATGCGCTTCATCAGGTAGTTGTTGTTCAACACCGCCAGCTCCGCCGCTTCACGCAGGCCTTCGGCGCCGAGCGACCGCATCCATGCGTAGGCACGAACGATGTTCGGCACGGCCCCGTAGAACGGCGCGACCTTGCCGATCGAGAGCGGCCGCTCGCCGTCGAGGTAGAACCGATCACCGTCCCGCTCAACAACCGGTCCGGGAAGGAACGGCGCGAGCTTCTCGGAAACGCCGTTCGCTCCGCTCCCCGGCCCTCCGCCGCCGTGGGGTGTGCTGAAGGTCTTGTGCAGATTGAAGTGGCAGGCGTCGAAACCCGCCTCCCGGGCACGCGTGATACCGAGGATGCCGTTCGCGTTCGCCTGGTCGTAGGCGGCGAGCGCCCCGACTGAGTGGGCGAGCTCGACGAACTCGGCGATGCGCCGGTTGTAGATCCCCGTGTCCTCCGGGTTCGTGATCATCAACGCCGCCGTGCGGGGCGACAGCGCCTTCTTGAACGCTTCGAGGTCCGGGTAGCCGTCGGCGTCCGGATACAGCGTGATGACCCGATATCCCGCGGCCTTCGCCGTGGCGGCGTTCGACGGATGCGAGAAGATCGTGGTGATGACTTCATCGCGCCGGTCCCCTTCGCCGGCGGCGTGGTGGTAGGCACGGATCATCGAGATGTTGGTCCAGATCGCCGCCGACCCGCCGCTCGTCTGGAGCGACACGCGATCCATCCCGGCGATCGTTGCGAGCATTCGCTCGGTGTGCCAGATGATCTCGAGAATCCCCTGCACGCTCGCCTCGTCCTGAAGGGGGTGCAGGTCGGTGAGGTCGGTGGTCCGGATCAATGCGTCGTTGACCTTCGGCGAGTACTTCATCGTGCACGTGCCCTGGCCGACGTCGACGTTCATGTCGGCACCGAGCGTCTCCTGGCTGAGCCGAAGGAAGTGCTTGAGGACACGCATCTGCCCGATCTCCGGCAGCGCGGGCGCGGTGGTTCGCCGGAGGCCGTCGGGCAGCGTCTCTCCGATGGGTGCGAGATCCGCTTCCGCTCTGGATGGGAGAACACCTCGCTCGCCGGGAGCATCGAGTTCGAAGATGATGGGTTCGTCCCACCGGGCCTCGTGGAAACGACGAAGGTTCGGCTTGGGTGCGATGGGGAGGCTCACGCTCCCATCTCCTCTCTCAGACCACCCAGTTGCGCTGCGAGGAGATCGATATCGCTCTTCGTGTTCTGTTCGGTCACGCAGACGAGGAGCCGGTGCGTGCCGATCTCCACTCCCGGCTCGATGCCGGCACCGCGGAGTCGCTCGATGACCTGCTCGGCGGAGAGTCCCGTCCCCTCGAGATCGACGACGAACTCCCGGAAGTGCGGCGCCGTATCGACGAGGTCGATTCCGTCGATCCCGGTGAGAGACCGGATCGCGTAGTCGGTTCTGGCGAGGATCGTCTCACCGATCTCGGCCATACCGGCGGGCCCCATCAAGGACAGGTACACGGCCGCTGCGACTCCCCACAGGGCTGCTGCGGTACCGACCCACTCCTTGCCCTCCTCTCGAACAGCGAAGGATGTCCGCTCATATGCCACGTCACCGAATCCGTATTCGCCGTCGACGTCCGTCGCGGCGAGTCCGAAGAGACGCGATGGCAGTTCCATCACGAATCGCGGATCGTCGTGGACCGCGATGAATCCCCCGTGGGCTCCGCCGAACCACTGATGAAGACCGAGCGACTGGATATCCCCACAGACGATGTCCGCCCCCTGGTCGGCAGGCGGGATGATCGCTCCGAGCGCGATCGGATCGGTCCCGGCGACTACGACCGTCCCGCTGCGATGAGCAGCCTCGGCGAGACCGGGAAGTGATGTCTCGAGTGCCCCGAAGAAACTCGGTGTCTCGATCCACAGCGCGGCCGTGTCGTCGTCGAGTTGTTCGATGACGGCAGCGAGATCCGCCGTGCCGTTCACCGTCGCCACGACGACCAGTTCAAGGGCCGGTTCGACGAAGTCACGGACGCGAGAGATCTTGTCGGGATGCACATCGCTTGCAACGACGATCCGCCGGCGACCCGTCATCCGTGCGGCCATCGACAGAGCCGTCGCCGCGGCCTGGTATCCGTCGTAGGTCGGGACGTTGACCACGTCCATGTTCAGGAGTTCGGCCATCAGCGACTGATACTCGAACAGCGCCTGGAACTTGCCGTGGTCTTCGTACGGTTCGCCGGCGTATGAAGTGAGGAACTCACTCCGGTTGATGACCTCGTCGACCACGGCGGGGACGAAGTGCCGGTAGGTCCCGCATCCGAGGAAGCTCCGTCCGGCCGGGACGGGCCGATTGCCCTCGAGCAAGCCGGTAACGTGAGCGACCAGGTCTTGTTCTGCAGGCAGGGCCGCCGGAAGTTCGAGCAACCCGTCGACGCGGAGTTCGGATGGCACGTCCGCGTAGAAGTCCTCGACGGATTCGGCGCCGGTCTCGGCCAGCATGGCCGCTTTGACGAATGGTGCCGAGTTCGGCAGGTACGGATGGACGAACGGTTCGGCCATGTCGATTCCTTTCGAAATGCCGGTCGCATATGGCGGCATCGCTCACTGGTTTCCCCACACGCTACCAATCGGCCGAACACCGGAATGTCTCGCGCGATCTGGATCGATCGGGAGCACGAAGGCCGGCGGCTCGCAGCACGGAGAAAAGATCCCACTGGTGTTGGATCGGAACGGGCTACCCTCCCCTGACACGCATGAGCATGTTCACCTGCCACCGCTGCCCGTCTTGTTGCTGCGACTTCCCCGCGGGTGAACGATGTTGCCGTCCCTGACTCTCCTCATCGACTGACACACACGACCCGCGGCTTACAGCCCGGGTCTTTTCTTATTGGAGGAACCCCCATCATGGGACAGATCTACTCGAACATCGTCGAAACGATCGGCGGCACGCCGCTGGTTGCACTCAACCGTATGACACCCCAAAACGGTGCTCGCATCGCCGCGAAACTGGAGTCGTTCAATCCACTGTCGAGCGTGAAGGATCGCATCGGAGCGAACATGATCGCCGCCGCCGAACAAGCAGGAGACATCGCCCCAGGCGAGACGACCCTCATCGAAGCAACCAGCGGCAACACGGGTGTCGCCCTCGCTTTCGTAGCCGCATCGAAGGGGTACCGGCTGATCCTGACCATGCCGGACACCATGAGCGTCGAACGACGGACACTGCTGGATCTCCTCGGAGCCGAAGCGATTCTCACCCCCGGCGCGGCGGGTATGCCGGGCGCCATCACACGAGCCGAGCAGCTTCTCGCCGAGATTCCGGGTTCGGTGATGCCGCGACAGTTCTCGAACCCCGCCAACCCCGAAATCCACCGTCGAACCACAGCCGAGGAGATCTGGGCGGACACGGACGGGGAGGTCGACATCGTCGTGGTCGCAGTGGGCACCGGGGGAACGATCACCGGTGTCGGCGAAGTACTCAAGCAGAGGAAGCCATCGGTTCAGATCATCGCCGTCGAGCCGGATGGCTCTCCTGTGCTCTCCGGAGGATCACCGGGCTCTCACCAGATCCAGGGAATCGGAGCAGGGTTCGTTCCACCGATTCTCGACCGGACGCTGATCGACGACGTTATTCGCGTGACCAACGAGAACGCGTTCAACACGACACACGAACTGGCCCGCACCGAAGGGATCCTGGCCGGGATCTCGAGCGGAGCAGCCCTCCATGCTGCGCTCGAAGTCGCCGCACGGCCCGAGGAGAGCGGCAAGTTGATCGTCGTCATCCTGCCCGATACCGGTGAGCGGTATCTCTCGCTGGCCATGCGGGATGCTCACGACGTCGGTGCCGCATCATGAGACAACTGAATCCATTGGCACACCTCCGCGAGGATGTCCGTGCCGTGTTCGACCGGGACCCTGCGGCACACACCGCGCGGCAGGTGATCACCACGTCTCCCGGTCTGCACGCGGTCATGCTGCACCGGGTCGCTCACCGGCTCTGGAACTCAGGTCACCCGTTCCCGGCGCGCCTACTGAGCCATCTGGGTCGCATGTTCACCGGCATCGAGATCCATCCGGCTGCGAAGATCGGACGCCGCTTCGTGATCGATCACGGCATGGGAGTCGTCATCGGGGAAACGGCGGAGATCGGCGACGACGTAATGCTCTATCAAGGAGTCACCCTCGGTGGAACAAGCCTGGAGCAAACGAAACGTCATCCCACCGTCGGCGACGGCGTCATCGTCGGTGCCGGAGCGAAAGTCCTGGGAGCCGTTGCCGTTGGAAACGGTGCCCGCGTCGGAGCCGGCGCCGTGGTCGTGAAAGACGTTCCCCCCGACGCGAGCGTCATCGGACCGGCGGGTCGCGTGATCGATCGAGATCGATTCAAGCGGCCGGATACACCCATGCCCATCGTCGGATCAAGGGACGGGGATGTCGCACACTTGATCGAGGCGCTCTCCGCACGGGTACAGGTCCTCGAAGACAGCATGAAAGATGGGCAGATGACTCTCCCCCCGAGGCTCGAGGAAGCATTCGCACACGGATCCGGTATCTGAGCGCACGGATCAGGGTCGTCACAGGGCGCAACACGTCCGACTCCCCGAGTCGGCCGGTCGCTGCCCCTTGACACGAATTGAACACACATATAGCATATTGAACATGCGTTCAGGTGCT
Organism: Acidimicrobiia bacterium; assembly: GCA_024762335.1. Lineage (GTDB taxonomy): Bacteria > Actinomycetota > Acidimicrobiia > Spongiisociales > UBA5794 > JAHEEL01. The sequence goes on from JANTHO010000072.1 coordinate 6,334, forward strand.
GCCACGGCTGACGACCCTGGTTCCTTCGACGACCGAACCGCCAAGGCGCGTATCCGTGACGCTGCCATCGAGTGCTTCGCCGAGGAGGGGATCGCCGACACGACGGCCCGCAAGGTCGCTGCCGCAGCCGGTGTCTCCCCCGGACTGGTGATCCACCACTTCGGTTCGATGGAAGGGCTGCGCATCGCGTGCGACGAGCACGTCGCAGCGGCCATCCGTCGGATCAAAGAGAGCGCCATGGCGTCCGGCCCCGGGCTCGACGTGTTCGGCATGATGCGCGACACGAACATCGGCTCCGCTGCCCGGTACCTCGCCCGCGTTCTCGCTGAGGATTCGCATACGGTCGAGACGCTCGTCGACGATCTCATCGACGACGCCGAACGCTACTTCGAGCAGGGTGTCGAGTCGGGCATGTTGCTTCCTTCGAACGATCCGAGAGGGCGGGCCGTCGTTCTCGTCTTGTGGTCGCTCGGCGGACTCGTGCTGCACGATCACTTCAAGCGTCTCCTGGGTGTCGATCTCACCGATCCCGATCTGTCGACGAGTCCCAATCTCATGGCGTATATGGGGCCTGCCTACGAGATCCTCGGTTCCGGGATCTTCACCGAATCGCTCGCATCTCACCTCCAGTCCGCCGTCACCGAGGCAGATGAGACCGACCGGGAACGCCCGCCTTCCGCACAATCCAAACAGAAAGGGACCCGATGAACGACCAGATCGCGATCCGGACGGAGCATCTGACGAAGCACTACGGCGACGTCGAAGCGCTCAACGACCTCGACCTCGAGATCCGCCCCGGCGAGATATTCGGCTTCCTCGGCCCGAACGGGGCCGG
>JANTHO010000073.1 GCA_024762335.1 Acidimicrobiia bacterium
GGGAAACCCGGGGTATGGGACGCGGGCGTGGTAGTAGCCCATGAGAGCTCGAACGAGCTCCGCCTTGATCTTCGTCAGGTCCCCGAACGTGAGTTCGGACTCATCGAGTTGCCCGTCGTCGATCTTCTCTGCAACGACGGTTTCGACAACGTTCTTCAACCCGGCTGCGGTCGGATCCTCCTGATGCGAGTAGGCCCGGGCCGCTGCTTCGGTGGCGTCCGAGATCATCACGATCGCCATCTCCTTCTGCCGAGGCTTGACACCGTGATGGCGGAACAACTCGGGATCGACATCCGGGTCGGTCTCGAGCGCCCGGTGATAGAAGTACCGCATGAGGCTCGTGCCGTGGTGCATGCGGATACCGTCGGCGACATCGCGCGGGATCCGGTACTGCTTCGCCAGCTTCAGCCCTTCGGTGACGTGCGAGCGGATGATCTGCGCCGACTCTTCCGGCGGCAACGTGTCGTGCGGATTGGAGACACCGAACTGATTCTCGACGAAGTACTGGGGTAGGGCGACCTTGCCCAGGTCGTGGTACCACGCGATCGCCTGGGCGAACAGCGGATCGGCGCCGATGGCCCGAGCGGCACGACCGGCCAGCGACCCGACGAGCATCGAGTGATTGAACGTCCCCGGGGCCTGTTCTTCGATCAGCCGGAGCGCAGGGTGGTTGCGATCCAGGAGATCGAGGAGACCGAGCGCCGTTGTGATGCCGAACGCCGTCTCGAAGAAGGAGACGAGACCGAGCGAGATCAGACCGGCGATCAGGGCGCCGGCGAAAGCCCACACAGCGGACATGCCGACGTTTCCGTCGCCGAACACCCACTCCGCGACTGCTGCGACCGGAGCGACCGCAATTGCTGTGAGCAGTACGGCGATGCGCAGCTGCCTGCGGGACGAGACGCGAGAGACGAACGCCACCGGAACCATGACGGCGATGCCGGCGTACACGGTGAAGGCCAGATCGAGCGTCGCCAGCGCCGTGAATCCGGCCATCGGAACGGCCAGGACAACGGCCGTGCGCGGATCGAAGAGGATTGCAGCGAGGAATCCGATCGCAACCGCCGGGATCAGATACCCGAGCGCGCGGTTGTCGGTGGCGATCAGTTCGGGGAGACGCGACATCAGCGCCGACAGAACGAGCAGAATCGCCAGCAACGCCATGTGACGCGGCTCCGTCCACTGGGTTGGTGCGATCCTCCAGAGCAGGAACGCGGCGAGCAGGATCGAGAGGATTCCGAGGAGAGCGAACGCGACCCTTGATGTTCCCCCGGTGACTTCGGGTTGGTACAGATCGAGCTGCTGAATGGCCTGGAATTCGATCGGACCGATGAGATCGCCTTCCACGACGATCGTGTCCCCGAGCCGGTACGTGACGGTGACGGGTTCGACGGCCTCGGCCCTGGCTTCACGTTCGGCGGCCGTCGCAGCCTCGTCGGTCTTGAGGTTCGCCTGGAGCACGTTGCCGACGAGCTGAGCGATGGAGTCTCGCGCAAGGCTTTGCTCCTCGTTCGGGAGACCGATGACGAAGATCGGGGGTCGGGTCAGCGGGCTGAGGTAGTAGTCGCGACGTTCGGTCAGATCGGTCGGCTTGATCCCGGCCGTGAGTTCGTCGTTGACGATCTGGAGGCTCTCCTTCTCGATCTCCGGGAATACGGCTTCTTCGCCGTCGAGGACCCGGTCGAGATCGCTGTTGTAGAGCGTGACGAACCCAGGTACCGCGGCCTTGAGCGTCGGATGCTGCGCCTCGAGCAGCGTCACCTGTTCCTCGATCGTACGTCGCGGCAACGTCGTGGTGGTCGTCGTCGGGGGAAGCGTCGTCGTGGTGGTCGTTGACGTCGAACTCGTCGTGTCTCCCGGCTCGGTCGAACTCGTCGTGGTCTCGACCGTCGTCGATGTCGTCGACGATGTCGGTGGCGGGATCTTCGACTCGTCGATGGCGCCTTCTCGCAGGTCGGTGAAGAACGAATTGACCTCGGTGATCACGGTGATCGTCGCCTGGTTGTCGTTCGTAAAGACCGTTTCGACGCTCTGACGCGCCGCCTGCCGCTTCGCTTCCGTGGCGTCCTCGTCGATGATCGGGTCGGTGGAGCGCGGGGCGATGAAGGTCTGTGGAGCCGGCTGACCGATTGCGATCTCCGGCGGGGTCTCCTCCCCGGTGTCGTGTCCTATGACGACGATGAACGAGACGAGAATCATCGTGATCGACAGGATCGCGATGTTGATGAGCGCGTCGCGGTTCAACTTCATGAGCGTTGTTCCTCGAACCGGCGGTAGGCCTCGACGATGGCAGCGACGATGCGATGGCGCACGACGTCGTCGGCCGTCAGTTCCTCGAACGCGATGCCATCGATGCCTGCGAGCACGCCGGCAACCATCTTCAGCCCGGACCCGCGACCGTCGGCGAGATCGACCTGGGTGATGTCGCCGGTCACGAGCATCTTCGAGTTGAATCCGAGTCTCGTGAGGAACATCTTCATCTGTTCCGGGGTCGTGTTCTGCGCTTCGTCGAGCACGACGAATGCGTCGTTGAGGGTACGGCCGCGCATATAGGCGAGCGGTGCGATCTCAATCGTTCCTCGCTCCATGAGACGGGCCGTCTCCTCGGGTCCGAGCATCTCGTACAGCGCGTCGTACAGCGGGCGGAGGTACGGGTCGACCTTCGCTGCGAGGTCGCCGGGTAGGAACCCGAGTCGTTCACCGGCTTCGACCGCAGGACGGCTGAGGATGATGCGCTTGACGGCCCCGGATACGAGCGACTCGATGGCACATGCCATGGCGAGATACGTCTTGCCCGTTCCTGCCGGCCCGATGCCGAACACGAGGGTGTTGTCCCTGATCGCGTCGACGTACCGCTTCTGCCCGAACGTCTTCGGCCTGACGTGGCGGCCCCGTCCGACGGCGATCGATTCGGTGAACACGCCGGAAGGGTTCGGGATGTCCCTCCGAACGAGATCGATGACGCGGGCGACCCGGTCGTCGTCGAGACCCTGGCCCTCCTGCACGACGATGAGAAGTTCATCGAGCACGGTCCCGACAGCGGTTGCTTCGTCTTTCGGCCCCGTGATGTTGATCTCGTTGCCGCGGGCGACGATCCGTGCGAGGGGGAAAGCCTGTTCAACCCGTCGCAGGTGCGCGTCGCGTTCGCCGAGCAACTCGCCCATGAGATGGTTGCTCGGGACACGGACACGGACGTCGTGCGTTGTTGTACTGGTCACAGGAGGAGATCCTCATAGCGGGAGGACACGGGTGGAGAAGCAGGGCCCATTGGGTGATGATGAGTATATCCGCGGCATCCGTCAAGCCATTGAGTATGAACACGTTCCTTCGATCGGGTGCTCGCCCCTCGAAAAGCCCGGTCGATCAGGTGGAGGAACTGGCCGCGACACGGATCTCATCGAGGTGCCCCGCGAAGGCGTCACCGTCGCCGATGAGGCGCGCCAGGAGGCGAAGATCGTCACGGCGAACGGTGAGTACCTCCCCGTTGAAGTCCTGCCGTTCGACCTGGATCGCTGCAAGGAACCGTTCCAGGACCTCTCCGACCGGACCGTCGAGACGGTCGAGACGGCCGAGATCGATCGTGACCTTGTCGGCGTCCATGTTCGAAGCCTTCGGTGAGGGCTCGGGAGGGAGGAGTTGGACAACCGGCACCCCGTAGTAGCCGGCGAGACGGTGGAGTCGCGGCACGGACAGGCTCCGCTCGCCACGCTCGTAGGCCCCGAGTACCGCGGCCTTGAACTCACCGTTCGAGAGACGTTGGACATCCTGCAGGGAGAAGCCGCGCTGGCCCCGTATCGACCTGAGCCGTTCCCCCACCCGTTCATTGTACGAAGCCATGGACGCCTCCCGATGCTGCCCAGAGCGGTGCCCTAACCGCTCTCAGTAGGCATTGTACGTCTCCGAACACGGAGAGCGCAAGGTCGAATCCGCACGGAGATCGCGTTTCTCTCCGGGTCAGCGTCGGAACAGGCGGCGTTTCGGCGGTGCCGGTTGCTCGTCGCGGAGTTCCGCATAGGAACGAAGGACCTCTTCCTGCTCATCAGTGAGTTCGGTTGGAACGGCAACGCCGATGTGGACGAGCATGTCGCCCCGACCGCGTCGTTTCAACCGCGGCATCCCCTTCTTCGCTAGGCGATACACGGTCTCCGGCTGGGTTCCCGCCGGCAGGTCGATCGTCTCGGCCGGGCCGTCGATCATGGGGACTTCGATGGTCGTGCCAAACACCGCTTCACTGATCCCGATCTCGACCCGGTGGTGTAGTTCGTCCCCATCCCGGTCGAACCGCTCATCCGACTCGACCCCGACCTCGACGTAGATGTCGCCGGACGGGGCACCCCGCTCCCCGGCGCCACCCCGCCCGGAGAGCCGGAGGCGCATGCCGTCTTCCACCCCGGGGGGGATCTCAACGGTCACGGCACGGTCTACGGTGACGAGACCGCCGCCTTCGCACTTCGTGCACGGATGCTCGATGATCCGGCCCTTGCCGTTGCACCGACTGCACGGCGCAACCGTCATGATCCGACCGAGGAACGATTCCCGGGCAACCTGGACACTCCCGGCGCCGCGACAGGTCGGACACGTCACCGGGTCGTGTCCGGGTTCCGAACCGGTCCCGTCGCATCGGTCGCACATCCCCGGTGCACGGAATTCGATCTCCCGGCTGACACCCACGGCGGCCTCTTCCAACGTGAGTGTCACCGTCGCACCGATGTCGGAACCCCGACGCGGCCCGTTGCGGCGCCCACCGAAACCGCCACCGAACCCGCCACCGAAGAACTGCTGGAGGATGTCATCGAGGCCGCCGAACTGGGAGAACAGATCTCCCCCGCCGAAGACTTCGCCGCGGTCGTAACGATCCTTGCGTTGGGGATCCGAGAGAACCTCATATGCCTCAGCCACTTCCCGGAACCGGGCTTCTGCCGCAGGATCCCCGGGGTTCGCATCCGGGTGGGTTTCCCGAGCGAGGCGCCGGAACGCTGCCTTGATCTCGTCGGCCGTCGCGTCGCGCGAGACGCCCAGGGCCTCGTAGTAGTCGCTCACGAGTCTGCTCCGAGCCTCTCTTCGAGATTCTCGCCGACTTTCTCGACGACGCGGATCGTTCGCCGGTAGTCCATCCGCATCGGACCGATCACACCGATCCGGCCGGACCCTCCCGGCCCGAACGGGGCACTGACGACGGCAAGATCGAGTGTGTCACCGAGTTCCTCGCCGATCCGCACGCTCGTTCCGTCGGTTGACTCGCCGAGCATGGCCTGAACGTCGCTGTCTCGTTCAAGGAGATCGAGCATCCGGTGGACGATCGCCAGGTCGGCCCAGAGGTCTGCCAGCTGACTCGTTCCACCGACGAAGAGCTCCGGTTGACCGCCCCCGCCACGCTGGATCTCCTCGTGAACCGGGTCGATGATCCGGGCCACGAGATCGGGAAGATCGGTGCTGGAGAGCCGATTGTCGGTGCTCGCCTCGTCGCGATCCCGTCCCGCGTACACGCGCTCGATGACCCGTTCCGCCTCATCGAGCTGATCGGCGGTCGGCTCGAATCCGAGTGTCACGACCTGCTGAGTCACCTGGCCGTTCTCAGCAATGGTGACGACGAGAACCGCACGGCCGCCCAGATGAACGAGGTGGATGGCATGGATCCGTTCGACGTCCGTCTGGGGACCGATGACCACGGCGGGGAGATGTGTGATGTCGGACAGCAGACCGGAGGTTTCCTTCAACAGGCGTGAAACCTCGCGATGAACTTCGCTGAAGAACTTCCGGATCCGTTCCTGTGTCGCCGATCGCAACCTTCCCGGTGAGCAATGATCCACGTAGTAGCGGTATCCCTGATTGGTCGGAATGCGGCCGGCGGACGTGTGCGGCTGGATCGCGAACCCGTAGGACTCCAGGCGCGCCAGTTCACTCCTCACCGTCGCCGAAGAGACATCGAGGCCGCTGCGGTCGACGATCGCCTGGGAACTCACCGGCTCACCGGTGACCACATACTCCTCGACGAGGGCCTGGAGCACACGCGCTTTTCGATCGTCCAGCATCTGCAGAAGTTAGCAGTCCTCCGGGGAGACTGATAGAACGGATCGTGCCACGAGGTCCGTGAGGAGTGGCCGCACCACACGCACCCGACCATCGGCCGATCCGATGACGCGAGCGTCGAGCAGGCGTCGTCCCTCCGCTGATGCCAGAAACGCCGACCCGACACAACCGGCCTCGACTCCTGCCGCCAACCGGAGACCGACCATGAAGCGCTCACGCTCCCGCTCGAAGTCGGATAGATGCTCGCTTCCGGATCGGGGCCGTTCGCCGCGCTCGACACGCTCGACATAGGCATCGAGACGCCGCACGTTCCTGGCACGCGTCCCGTCCCGATGGTCGTGAGCGCCCGTTCCGAAGGCAACGAACTCCCCCATCGCCCAGGTCGACAGGTTGTAGCGGCAGGCATGCCCGGGTGTCGCCCAGTTCGAAATCTCATACCGCACCAGACCAACCGATGAGGTCTGCGCTGCCAGCCGTTCCCACCGGTCTGCCTGAACGTCCGCATCGGGGGCCGGGGCACCGTCGCGAACGGATCGACTCAACTCCGTCCCGCCTTCGACCGTGAGCGCGTATGCGGAGACGTGGTCGGGCCGGAGAGCGAGGGCCCGATCAACGGTCGCCGTCCACGACGGGTCCGTCTCGACCGGTGCGCCGTAGATGAGGTCGATGTTCACGGTCTCGAATCCAGCGGAACGTGCGTCGATGACGGCGCGTTCGGCCTGTTCGGGTGAATGCCGGCGCCCGAGGTAGGCGAGAACGGTCGGGTCGAACGACTGGACGCCGAACGACACCCGGTTGAATCCTGCGCCGCGCAACGCCGCTGCGTATCGGGGGGACCAGTCCTCCGGGTTCGCTTCGATGCTCACCTCAGCATCGGAAGCGAGGCCGAACCGGTCGCGAATGGAAGCGATGATCCGTTCCAGGTCGCTCCCGTCGAGACGGGTCGGGGTCCCGCCCCCGAAGTTGACGGCGTCGATGGGGAACGGCCCTGATTCGAGGCCGATCTCGTCGATGAGCGCTTCGACGTACCGATCGGTGTCTTCGGCCCCGGCTTCTCCGGCGGCCACGACCGCGAAGTCGCAGTAGGGGCAACGCCGTGCGCAGAACGGCACATGCACATAGGCCGACC
>JANTHO010000074.1 GCA_024762335.1 Acidimicrobiia bacterium
AGATGTGTGGAAGACATCTCCCCGTCGGGGGGCAACCGATGCCGGGGTGCACAGGAAAGGTGAGGGGGTGGACGGTTCTTCGTCTCCACCACGCCAGTGGGGGAGACGCGATCGAGCGATTGCTCGATCGCAGAGGTGGCGTTCCGAGGGACCCGTAGCTGCATCCGTTCTCCGTCTCGCCTTTTCTGCCTCCGAGGTGCCCCCTCTGCCCTCCGGGCATCTCCCCCACCTCAGCGGTGGGGGAGAATGGGAACCGGTCCCGTGGCTCAGAGAGACCGCGCATTCAGGCTCGGCGGTGGGGGAGAGTGGGAACCGGTCCGGTGCCTCAGAGAAACCGTAGATCCAGGCGCAGTGGGGGAGAAGGGGAACCGGTTCCGTCGCTCAGAAGAGCATGGATTCGGGTGTCAGGCAGGGACGTTGCGGACGATGTGACGTTCGAGCATTGCCCAGGTCGAGGGGTGTGCGAGTTCGTCGCGCATCGATCGTAACGTGGCGAGGAATGAGGGGATCGCGGCTTCCACCGACATCGGATTGGCTCGTGTGAGTTCGAGTACACGTTCATCGGGCCGCAGGGTCAACACGTCGGCATCCGGCCATTCCTGTTTCACCCGGGCCACTTCGGCAGCGAGAGCCGTGCGGCCCGCCCGATCGAATGTCTCCTCGTAGAATCGCCCTCCCTTGCGGGCAACAGTGGCAGCCATGGGAGCCACGATGATGATCAGATCGAGCGGTTCGGGGTTCGCGAGCAGGAGATCGAGGTTTGTGCCGGAGACGAAGCCGCCGTCGGCGTAGGTACGGCCGTCGATCGTCACCGGCTCGTAGACAAATGGTACGGCGCTCGAAGCTGCGACGGCGAGCTTGAGGGGAACGATCGGAGCAGCTTCAGTTCCGAACGGAACCCGCTTCCGGCTCTCCAGGTCGTAGGCAACGATCACGGTCGGCCGAGAAGGCCAGCCGTCGGCCATTTCGCCGAGGCTCTGTTCCACCCACTCGACGATCGGTTCGGTCGAGTAGATCCCGGGGCTTCCGAGAACGAATCCGAGTCCCGGGTGCGTGATGCTCGGTAGGATGCCGCGGCGCACCCAGCGCACAAGACCCCGGGGGCGGATGCGGCGGTATACGTTGTGTGACAACCACTCGATCACGTCGTCGTCGTGTCGGGAATCGCCCACCATCGTGTCGAGATTGAGGGCACCGCCGCGAACCATCGCTGCGATGAACGATCCGGCCGACGTCCCGACGACGACGTCGGCGTCCGCGGGATCCCAACCGGTGGCCATCTGCAGCGCGAAGAGCGTCCCGAAGTGATACGAGGCTCCTGTGATTCCACCACCGCCGAGGACGAGACCTACCGAACTCATGGAAGAGAGGATACGCCGGGTCCGGAGAACAGCGGGGGATGGGCATGCAACGAACGCATGCCCATCGTCGATCGACTCAAGCGGAACTCAACCGAACGGCTGTCCGCACGAGGGGCAACTCGAGTCGTCTTCTCTAGTCGGTGCGTGACACCAGGGGCACGGAAGATCCACTACCTGCTCTTCCAACCCGTCCATTCCGGTGGCGGGCACCAACTCGGTCACATTCGAGGACAACATCGGGCGTGACGTTGTGCCGACGGCAACGAATGCAACGGCAATCAGCACCGACGCGATCGCAATCTCCAACATCAGTATCTCCTGGCTCCGACGACCAGAAGATCATATGACGAGAGCGCGAAATCGCGCGGTATTTCCGACGACCGGATTGAGCGTCAGTGTCCGGATGCTTCGACGACGCGCCGGATCTCTCCCACCGTTTCCTCATAGGAAGCCGCGCCCGTGTCGGACATCTGCTGCTCGGCTTCGAAGACCAGCAACATGGCGGCGTGGTACGCGATCCAACGATCCATCTGAACCGGATTGAGTTCGCGGCCGTAGCCTTCCTGTAGAGCCAGTGCTGCGTGCGGATCTGCCCGCATGCTGAGAAGCCAGGCGGCTTTCGAGAGATCCCACTCCGGGGGAGCGAGCGTCGCCCATTCCCAATCGACGAGTGTGACGGCGCCGTCTTCGTTGACGACGAAGTGTTCCGGTGTGGGATCCGTGTGGGCGGCTGCGGTCGCCGAGGCCCGCGGCGGTGGCATCGAAGCAACCTTTGCATAGAGGTCGGCGTCCATCCCCACCCGGCGTCGATATCGTTCGAGACGCCGCATCGTCGACGCATGATCGACCTTGATCCACTCGTCGTCAATCCCGTGCGCGAGATTCGACAACCGCGACGGATCGCTCTCGTGAACCCCACGCAGGATCTCACCGGCGCGACGAGCGGCTTCACCGCTCCCGGGCAGAGAAGCAAGATTCCATTGGCCGGGATCGACGAACAGAGCCCAGGGCAACTCTCCGGCGGCGTCTCCATCAATCTTGGCGGGGATCCCATCCAGATCGGCAAAGGCGCCGAGAGCATGCGACTCGCGCCGCTCCCGGGCCGGTGTTCCGTACACCTTGAGGAGAACGGGACCGTCGGGGCGCCAGATTCGGTAGAGGCGGTTCTTCGCAAGCGACTTCGTTGGGCGAGTCAGATCCTGAAATCGGTCATCCCCGGCGATGCGGGTCACGAGCGTTTGAATATCCACGTTCCTCATTCCTCCCGTTGCCCCATTGTTGCACGCGCACGATCGGGTTGGGAAGGATGTAGCCTTGTGAGCCCGAACTTTGTGAGAGCCAATATGACCATCCAACTGACACTTCCCGACGGGTCGATCCGCGACTACGAGGACGGCACCACCGGCTTCGACGTGGCTGCAAGCATCGGTGCAGGTCTCGCACGCGCAGCCGTAGCGGTGACCGTCGACGGGGACATGCTCGACCTGAACAGGCCGATCGACCGTGACGGGGCATTTTCGGTTGTGACAGAGAACACCGAGGTGGGTCGTTCGGTCTTGCGCCACTCGGCCGCCCACGTGATGGCACAAGCCGTCCTCGATCTCTACCCGGGTGCGAAATTCGCCATCGGCCCGGCGATCACGGACGGCTTCTACTACGACTTCGACATCGGCCGTCCGTTCACACCCGAGGATCTCGAGCGCATCCAGCAGCGCATGGATGAGATCATCGCCGAGGATCAGGCGTTCGAGCGGGACACTGCGACGATCTCGGAGGCGCTCGACCTCTTCTCCGATCAGCCTTTCAAGTCTGAGATCATTCGCGGCGTCGACGAGGCCGAAGGTGCCGGGTCGAGCGAGGTGTCGCTCTACCGTAACGAGGGCTTCGTCGACCTTTGCCGCGGCCCACATGTGCCGTCGACCGGGCGAATCAAAGCCGTGAAGCTGATGCGTTCGGCAGGGGCGTACTGGAGAGGAGACGAGCACAAGCCGCAACTCCAGCGGATCTATGGGACCGCCTGGGAAGATCGGAAGGCGCTCCGCACCTATCTGCACCGACTGGAAGAGGCGGAGAAGCGCGACCATCGGCGGCTCGGAACCGAACTCGATCTCTACTCGTTCCCGTCCGATCTCGGCAGCGGGCTCGCGATCTGGCACCCGAAAGGAGGCCTGCTGCGCAAAGAGATCGAGGACTACAGCCGGCGAACTCATCTTGCGAACGGCTACGAATACGTCGTGTCCCCACATGTGGCGAAAGCCGATCTTTGGCAAACGAGCGGGCATCTGCAGTTCTACGCCGAGGGCATGTACCCGGCGATGGAACTCGACGGCGGACAGCAGTACTACGTGAAACCGATGAACTGCCCGTTCCACATCCTGATCTACAAGTCGAAGAGCAGGAGCTACCGGGAGCTCCCGCTGCGACTGTTCGAGCTCGGCACGGTGTACCGGTATGAACGATCCGGCGTCGTGCACGGGCTCCTGCGAGCCCGCGGCTTCACACAGGACGACAGTCACATCTTCACAACCGTCGAGCAGATGCCCGAGGAGCTGCAGAGTCTTCTCGACTTCGTGCTCATGGTGCTGCGCGACTTCGGCTTCAACGACTTCGAGGCAGATCTCTCGACGAGGGACCCGGAGAAGTCGATCGGTTCGGACGACCTGTGGGAACTGGCAGAGGCCTCGCTCGCCAAAGCCCTCGAGACGGCAGGACTTCCCTACCAGATCGCCGCCGGGGAGGGTTCGTTCTACGGGCCGAAGATCGACATCCATGTCAAGGATGCGATCGGGCGACGTTGGCAGCTCTCGACGATCCAGCTCGATTTCGCTCAACCCGAGAACTTCAATCTCAACTACGCGTCCTCCGCGAATGAGCGACGGAGACCGGTGATGATCCACCGGGCTCTGCTCGGGTCGGTGGAGCGTTTCGTGGGCGTTCTCGTCGAGCACTATGCGGGAGCATTCCCGATGTGGCTGTCACCGGTGCAGGCTGCGATCGTGCCCGTCGCGGACCGTCACGGCGACTATGCCTATGACGTCGCGGAAGCTCTCAAGGCGGGTGGCGTGCGGGTCGAGGTCGACGATGCCGACGAAACCGTCGGTGAGAAGATCCGCAGAGCGATCACGCAGAAGACTCCTGCGATCCTCGTGGTCGGCGACAACGACGTGGAATCGCGCACAGTAGGGCTCAGGCTCCGCGAAGATGAGGGCGAGCATCGCGGGATGCCGCTTGAACAGGTGGTCGCAGATCTGATCCAACGAAGCGCCCCGCCGCGATAGATCACTTCGGAACGGGTGAACAGACGCTCGTCCGCTGAGCAGAAAGACTCGTACCCATGAAGACGTTCGTAAACGGACTCGCTCGGATCGTCCGTCGCGCACCCTGGGCGGTCATCATCGTCACGGTGGTCATTGCCGCTGTCCTCGGATCGTTCGGCGGGAAGTTCCAGCCGTCGGAGGACCAGAACGAGAGTTTTGCGCCGGACGCGCCGGAACTGGCAGCAGCCGAGGCGATCAGTGCACGATTCGGCGATGACACGAGCCAGAGCGTCATGCAGATCATCGTGTCTTCGACCGGCGGTGATGTGATCACCCTCGACGGCCTGACCTCAGTCGCGACGATTCGATCAACGATCGAAGCCGGGCCGCTCGGCGCGTACCTTTCTACGCAGCCGGATCAGCCTTCGATCGTGTCATACATGGGGCCCGTCGAATCCGCCATCGCGTTCGGCGCGCCTGCCCCCACGACGGATGACCAGGTCAAGGCGCTCTACAAGGCCGCGTACGAGCAGACACCGGTCGACCAGCAAGGATTCGTGGACGGGATGTTGCCCGCAAGCGCCGATCGAACATCACTGGTGTCGCCGTCGGGGTTGATGATCACCTTCTCGGTCGGGGACATCGAAGACAGTGCGTTCCTGGATGCCTACCAGGCCGCAGGAGACGATATCTCTTCGGCTTCGTTGCCGGACGGCTACACCGCCGAGCCGTTCGCTCTCGAGTTGATCTTCTCGGGTGCTAGCGAGTTCCAGTCCGAGATCGGCAGGCTCTTCGCAAGCGCCGGATTCATCATCCTGCTCGTCCTGACCACCGTGTTTCTCGTGTTGCCGAAACGGCGCAAGAACTGGATCATTGCCGGCCTGGGCGTAGCGGCGATGCTCGGGGCGATCGTCATGCTCGTTCTCCCGGGACTGGCCAAGGGCTACCCGGACTTCTTCCCAGACGGCATCGCCGACTGGCCAACATCGACGCTCCTGCCGGCTGCTCTCAGCGTGTTCGCTCTCGTGTTCGCCGTATGGACGTTCACGACCGGCAAGCTTCGTCGAACCGTCGCCGACACACTCGTGACGATGGCGGGAATCGGGTTCGCTGTTTCGATTATGAACGGGTTCGGCTACTTGATCTACGGCCAGGCCGGGCCCATGTCTCAGATCCTGCCGATCCTGCTCATCGGCCTCGGCGTCGACTACTCCATTCACCTGAACTCGCGTTACCGCGAGGAAGTCTCCGAAGGAGAGTCCGTCGAGCACGGCATCACAACCGGAATCCGCACCGTCGGCGTGGCGCTCCTCCTTGCGACGATCACGACTGCCGTGGGCTTCCTCACGAACCTTCTCAACGACATTCCGGCACTCCGGGAGTTCGGAGCTCTCGCAGCCATCGGCATCACGGCTTCGTTCATCATCATGCTGACGTTCGTACCTGCCGTCCGTTTGCTCCTCGATCGTCGTGGAGCGAAGCGGGGGACGCTCGACCCCGAAGCCCTTCGCGGCGGAGACGCTCGCATGCTGCCGAAGCTCATGGGCCGCACCGCCTGGCTGGCCAAGCACGCGGCGATCCCGACGATCATCGTGGCGTTGGTGCTCGGCGTGGTCGGGGCGGTCGGTACAAGTCGGCTCGAAGCGAAGTTCAGCTTCATCGACTTCGTTCCCGTCACCTCGCCGTATCGATCGACCTTCAGCACGCTGATCGATGAGTACGGCGGCGGTTTCGGTGAGACGACGCAGGTCCTCATCGAGGGGGATGTTGCGTCCCCGGCGGCCTACAACGCGATGGTGGACTCCACGATGAACCTGACGAACGTCGATGACGTCATCCAGTTCGGCATGTTCCCTGCTGCAGATTCGCCCGTGTCATTGGTGTTGAAGTATGCCAATCCGCAGTCTCCGTCGTTCGACCCGACGGTGGCCCAGGCCGCAGGGGCGGCCGGCATGACCGCTACGAGCATGAAGGTGTCGGACGGCGCCGACATCGAAATGCTGTACGGGGCGTTGCAGACGGTCGACCCGGACGGGGTGGCGAACGTTCTCCACGTCGACGATGACGGAACGTACACCTCCGCGCTCTTCACGATCCAGACGCAAGCCGGCGAGGCTGGTGCCGGCGATCTGCGAGACGGTTTGAATGTGGCATTCGCTCCGGTGGCCGACGCTGGTCTCAGCGCGATTGCGACTTCGACGGCGATCATCTCCGAGGTGATCATCACGACCCTGCAGAACTCTCAACTCTCGTCGCTGCTGTACACCCTGGCGGCCGTGCTCATTCTCCTCGTGGTGAACTTCTGGTACGAGATCCGACGTCCGATGCTCGGTGTGATCACGACGCTTCCGGTGATTCTCGTTGTTCTGCTGTCGTTCGGCATCATGTGGGGACTCGGTATCCCGTTCGGTCCCATCACGGCGACCGTTGCTGCGCTCGCG
>JANTHO010000075.1 GCA_024762335.1 Acidimicrobiia bacterium
ACATCCTGTTGAGCCTGCTGGCCAAGAGCGCACTCGCCTGGCAAGTCTTCGCCGGCACGCTTGCCCCCTAGCAGGGCGGCGTTCGGCAGCCGCGAACGCATGACGGCGCGGAGAAGGGGCCGGCTGACTGGTGCCGGGTACACGACATCGGATGAAATCCCGATGACGAATGCGGGCGTGTTCACATGGCGCAGCACCGTCTCGGTTGGTCCGTGTCCCCCGGCCGAGGCCGTTGCTGTCCATCGCGGCGAGCAGCGTGAGGTACCTGTTGGCGTCGAATCGCTCGAGGAGCTTCGTGTCCTGATTCGGGAGATGGGATTGCGCGACGGTTCCACACGGCCAAACATGTGCCATGGGCATCATCATGGTGGTGTGTGCAGTGGCATGGCGGACGGACCGTGGTGCCGGTGTCGGGTGCCTGTCACTACTTCCCAATCCCGGGTGCGTCAGGGGTTGCTGATGACCCTACGAACGACGCCGAGTGTTCCATCGACGACGATGCGCTGTTGCTCCTCGCGTGTGATCGTGGCTTGGTTGTCGCCGCTCTGCTTGCCATACCACCCGAAATAGGCGTGGTTGCCCCCATCGATCTCGACGAACGCCGTGTCCGGCGGGAGGCGAACACGCGAGGCTTCGATGTCCTGGACCGTGGTGAGCCCGTCGAGGGTGGCGAAGATCGATGCAGTGGCGCCGGTCCACGAGGACAGGTCGATGGAGCCTTCCGGGTACGCGGCCCAGAGCGCGAGACCGTCGACGGCCTTCGGGTGCTCGGCGGCGTACCGGGCCGCCATGACGCCGCCGAGGCTGTGGCCGGCGATGATCCATGTGGCTACCTCAGGATGGGCGCTGATCACGTCGTCCGCCAGGGAGCCGCCGAGGATCGCTACACCGAACGGCATCGGAACGATGGCCACAAACGTGCCGGAATCTGCGATTGCGTGCGCCGCCGGCGCGTATGAGCGCGGCTCGACCAACGCACCGGGGTAGATGATCACGCCGGTGTTGGTTGGATCGGTGGGTGTGAACGTGATCGGGCGGCCCTCGCTCACGGTGACCGAAGCGGTCGAGTCCATGGCGGCGAGCGCCTCGGGCATCGGACCGTGCGTCAGAACGCGGGGCAGGATCAGTGCGGATGCCATCAGGATCACAGCGATAGCGCTGAGAACGATCCCAGTGATCTTCAGCGCTCTTCGCATGGGGAGGTCCTTCTTGGGTGGTGAGATGAATCGATTATCGCGCGACCCGAGTTCGTGCGAATCGGTCAGGATGTGGCCTTCGCTGCACCGAACCGTCGGAGGGTGATCTCGCGTGCCTCGGCGTGGTCAACTATCGGATTCGGATAGTCGACGCCGAGGGTGATACCCGCGGCCGCCGTTTCGAGGGGCCGCTCCCAGGGTGCGTGGATCCCGGGGCCGGTCAGGGACGCCAGTTCCGGCACGTATCGGCGGATGTAGGTGCCGTCTGGGTCGAAGCGTCGGCTCTGCGCAACCGGGTTCATGATGCGGAAGTAGGGTGCCGCGTCGGCGCCGGTTCCCGCTACCCACTGCCAGTTGCCGACGTTCTGCGCCGGATCAGCATCGATGAGGAGTCGGCGGAAGTGCTGCTCGCCGATTCGCCAATCGATCCCAAGGTCCTTGACGAGGAACGACGCTGCGATCATGCGTACGCGTCCGTGCACCCATCCCTCGAGACGGAGTTGGCGCATACCGGCGTCGACGATCGGGTAGCCCGTCTCGCCGTTCCTCCACGCCCGCAGCGCTTCCTCGTCATCGGCCCACACGATCGCATCGAGCTCCGTTCGGTAGGCATGGGTGATCGTTCGCGGGGAGTGGAAGAGGAGTTGGGCGTAGAAGTCCCGCCATGCGAGCTGTCGAACGAATGCTCGACGGCCGCTCGTGGATCGGCCGACTCGCTCCGCCACGGCGCCGGCCGAGACGGTGCCGAACTTCAGATCGGCCGAGAGACGGGAGGTGGCGTCGCTGTCCGGCCGGTCACGGCCTTCTTCGTATCGATCCACGACCTCGAGGAATCGCTCCAAGCGCGCCTGAGCCCCTGCTTCGCCGCCGACCATGGCGGGTACCTCCGCCGTCGGGATCGCGCCGGCGCTCCGACGGAGAACGGCGGCATTGCCCGGCTTCGGCGACCGTTCGATCGGCAGGTGACTCCACCGCTTGTGAAATGGCGTGAAGACCCGGTAGGGCGTTCCCGCTCCGGTGAGCACTGATTCCGGCGGGTGCACGACGTCACCGTCGAACGCCTCGACGGGCGGACCGGTCGCAGTCGCGATCTCGGCGTCTCGCCGGAGCGAGAACGGGGTGTACGAACGATTCAGGTACACGGCGTCGTGTTCGAACGCGACCGCCGGAACCACGGTCTCCGGCATTCCGGTCTCCACCCGGAGCCCTCCACCGAACTCGCGCAAGGCGGCGTCGAGCGCTCCGATATGGGCGAAGAGGAGGTTGCGTCGCAGTCTGCCGGAGGCCGCCAAGAGTCGTTCGTCGAGCACGAACAGCGCCTCGACCGCGTCGTGACTCCTGGTTGCCGCGGCCCACGCCGGATTGTCGGTCAGGCGAAGATCTCGTCGGAACCAGACGAGTGAACTCATTCGAAACCGTCGACCGGCGGGGGTGCCTTCGGCGCCACCTGGTGCCGTTGCTCAGCGGTCGATGCGATCTTGCGCGCCATGTTCCCGAAGATGAATCCGTGAAAGGGGAGGAGCGTGTACCAGTAGAGGCGTCCGCTCAGACCACGGGGGCGGAAGTAGGCGTTCTGGTGGAGCAGCGTTCGGCCGTTCTTGCGTTCGGTGCTCCACTCGAGCCACGCATCGCCGGGGAGACGCATCTCAGCAGAGAGTTGGAGACGGCGACCCGGTTCCATACCGGTGACACGCCAGAAGTCAACGGTGTCCTCCAACCGCAGGTGCTCCGGGTGGCGACGCCCGCGGCGGAGACCAACGCCACCGAAGACGATGTCGATCAGGCCCCGAAGCCTCCATGCCCAGTCGAATCCGTAGTAGCCGACGTCGCCGCCGATCCGGGAAAACGACCAGTACACATCGGCAGGGTCTGCAGCGCACGTTGCAGTCTGATGGTCGACGAAGAGCGTCCCGCCGCTCCATGCAGGATCGCCCTCGAATGGCTGAGCGGGCCCGGTCGTTGCATCGGACCACCGAGTGTCCACGCTCAGATCCTGGCTGTGTTCCAATGCTCTCTCGATCGCGCGGGCGAGCGGGGTGGGAGCGATCCCGAACCGACGCCGTGCCGTATTGTCGTGGACAATCACTTCGTTCTTGAGGGAATCGACGAGGGGGCGAGCAACACCAACCGGGAGTGGGGTCACGAGTCCGATCCACAAGGACGACAGTCGCGGGCTCAACACGGGCACCGGAACGACGAAGCGGCGAGGGAGGCCGGCGGCCTTCGCGTACTCGTGCATCATCTCGACGTACGAGAGGACTTCGGGGCCGCCGATCTCGTACATGGTGTGGCCGCTCTCGGTCTCTTCGAGGCATGCTACGAGGTAGAGCAGAACGTCGCGGATTGCGATTGGCTGACAGCGGGTCTGGACCCACGATGGCGTGACCATCGCAGGGAGCACCTCGGTGAGGTAGCGGAGCATCTCGAACGATACGGACCCAGAGCCAATGATCACGGCGGCGCGGACTTCGGTGACCGGGACCGGACCTGAGGCGAGCGCCCGCCCAACCTCATGCCGGCTTCCAAGATGGTGAGAGAGTCGGTCGTCTTCATCCCCGAGGCCGCCGAGATAGATGATGCGCTCCACACCGGCGACCTCGGCAGCTCGGGCGAAGTTCGCCGCCGCCGCCCGATCTGCATCCCGGAAGCTTTCGGTGCTCCCCATCGAATGGACGAGGTAGAACGCGACGTTGCATCCGCGAAGAGCCGGGCCGAGCGTCTCCGGCAGCAGGACGTCGGCCGCGATCGCTTCGACCTGATCCGTCCAGGACCGGTCCGTGAGCTTCGCGGGATTCCTGGCGAGACAGACGATGTCGTGACCCTCTGCGATGAGTCGTGGGACGAGGCGCCCCCCGATGTAGCCGGTAGCGCCGGTGACGGCGATCTTCATTGAAACCTCTCTTCTGATCCTATTTCGTGCCAGAGGACGACATTGGATGGCGTGCCCGCCATGAGACACGGCCGCCAGGACAAAGACTTACTACTAAATTTCATCCGTTCGTCCTGGTGGCTCCGTAGAAAGGGCAACCAACCCCAAAAAGGAGGGGCACGATGAAGAAGCTCATTGCGGTATTCGCCGCAACCCTGATGGCTCTCGCGATTGCAGCACCCGCAATGGCACAGAGCGCACCGCGTATCCACTTGATTCATGGAATCCCGGATACTCCCGTCGATGTCGTTGTGGATGGCGATATCGTCTTCGCCGATTTCAACTTCGGTGACACGCAGGATCTGTCGTCGCTCGCCGGAGCCACGCTGGTCGGCCTCCAGGTCGTCCTCGCTGGTACGGATACGGTGGCGATCGATGCCGGAGACGTTGATCTCCCCGCGTCAGGCAACTACTCGATCATCGCCAACCTCGATGCCGATGGCACGCCGACCCTGTCCGTGTTCGCCAACGACACCGCGGCAATCGACGCAGGTAACGGGCGTCTCCAGGTTCGTCACACTGCGGCCGCCCCGGCCGTCGACGTGAAGGCTGATGGCGCCGTGGCGTTCAGCAACCTGAGCAACCCGAACGAAGCAAAGGCCGACCTTCCCGCCGCTACCTACAGCGTCGAGGTTGTCCCCACCGGAGCTGATGACCCGGTCGTTATTGGCCCTGCGGACATCGCAGTCAAGGATGGCGAGTCGCTGATCGTGTACGCCGTCGGATCGCTGGAGGGTGGCTCACTGACCGTCCTCACCGAGTCGATCACCGGTCTTGGTGCCGCCCCTGAAGGCGTGCCCACCGGCAACAGCCCCGTCGAGAGCGGCATGCCTCTCGGCATGGTCGCCGGCATGCTGGTCATCGCAACGATTGCGGTCGGCGGAGGTCTCACCCTCGCTCGTCGCACCAACTGAAACGGAAGCAACCCATTGAGGAGAACGGGGGTGGGGCAATACGCTCCACCCCCGATTCGCATTCCACACTATGAGACACCGCATCTTCGCCCTCGGACTCGTCATCGGCCTCGTTCTGGCTGCGTGCTCATCGGTATCGCAGACACCGGATGAGACATCAGTATCTACCCCGGCGCCGACCGTCACGGCGACCACCACCACAGTCTCACCGGTCGAGTTGATACCTTCGACGACGGCGGCGCCGTCCCGCTCCCCGCTCGCCGACCTCGTAACCCCCATCGGATCGGCCCAGTACGACCCCGAGGACCACACCGATGATCGCTCGATCCCGGTGGCGATCTCGATCGAAGGCATTGGCGTGGAGGAAGCACCGGTGCTCGACGTCGGAGTCGAAGCCAACGGGGATATGGAGATCCCTGGGGCCGATGGCGTGGGGTGGTACCGCTTCAACGCCACACCGGGCGAAGAGGGATCTGCGGTGCTCGCTGCCCACATCTCGTTCGACGGTCAGCCTGGTGTGTTCCGGTACCTCGCCGACGCGGCGGTTGGCGATCTCGTCTCAATCGAGTTCGACGATGGTACAACGAGCCAGTTCGAGATCGTCGAGCTCGCCCAGTACAACAAGCAGGACCTGCCGACGGAGCGAGTCTTCGCGAAGACCGGCGAACCCATTCTGACCTTGATCACGTGTGGCGGGGACTTCAATCGTTCGCTGCGCAGCTACGACGACAACATCGTCGCGTACGCCGTTCCGGTCGGCGCATGAGCCGCCAGCCGGGCAGGATCGTTCGGGGATCTCATCCGCAGTGTCGCTGCGCTCCGAACTACGACGACCGGCTCCGAGCTTGAGCGGAATCAGCAGACGTTTGCAGCGCGCCCGGTTCTTCCTTGCCTTCTCGTCCGCGACGTCCCGGCCGGCAAACCATCATTGTGCCGCCGTCGCTCGCTCTCAAAGGGCTGCTCGGGTCCGAGCCAGGAGCCAGACAGAACACGATCAGCAGCGACCGTCGCCGGTCGGGTTGGCGATTGGCTAGTTCGTAGCAACGTTGCTGATCTATGTCTCTCAACGCGATCTGCGGAGAAGACATGCCGAAGCGGTAGGGGGTGCGGTGGTCCTGTGGCGCGTTGTCGCCGGAGCGCCTCCCGGTGCCGTGGCCTATCTCGTGCTGGGTCAACGTCGCGTTACCTGAGCCGATATCGGCAAACCGCTCACGGCGTGATGGAAGCCCGCCGGCCGAAGGAGCTGTAATGACGGATCACTGATTCGTTTCTCCCGAGTGCGATATGCCGATAGCGTTCGATGGGCCAAGTTTCCGTCTCGAACCGCTCGGATCTCGTCGGCCACTCCGGAGACTTCGAGAGTTGTGACGGCTTCACCTATTCGATCCTCGACGGCGACGTCGTCATCGGCTCTGTTTGCTTCCATCCGTCGACGGCACGGGGGCACGACGCGGACGTGAGCTCGTGGGTTCGTGTGAGCCGGGCCGAGTTGGGCGCGGTGGTGTACGCGGCCCTCTCCGAGTGGCTCCGCGACGTCTGGCCGTTCGAAGACCCAACATATGCCCTCCGGAGCTGACGGATCAGTCTTCCACCAACGTGGACGCCTGTACGGGATCTTCGTGTCGCTGTTCCTGTTCTTCAACACGTTCGCGATCACCCAGCTGTTCCAGTACAAGCAGATCGGCCGATGGCGGAACTACCTGACCGGGGAGCGGACGTACATCCTGTTGAGCCTGCTGGCCAAGAGCGCACTCGCCTGGCAAGTCTTCGCCGGCACGCTTGCCCCCTAGCAGGGCGGCGTTCGGCAGCCGCGAAC
>JANTHO010000076.1 GCA_024762335.1 Acidimicrobiia bacterium
TAGAGGACCTGATGCTCGACGAGATCGTCGACGTCTGCGCAGAGCGAGCAGAGCGACGTTCGGACGTTTCGATCCATGTTGATGCCGAACCCACCCCGATTCGTGGGCGATCGGCTGCGCTCACCCGCGCGATCGACAACCTGTTCGACAACGCGATGAAGTGGGGCGCGGACGGAGGTTCGATCGATGTCACCGTGAGGAACGGTCGGGTGGCGGTTCGCGATCACGGCCCGGGGATCGACGAATCCGATCGTGATCGCATCTTCGACCGCTTCTATCGCTCGCCGTCGGCCCGATCGACCCCGGGGTCGGGTCTCGGACTATCGATCGTGAAGCAAGTGGTGGACGCTCACGGTGGTGCGGTATTCGCCGAGACCGCAGACGGCGGCGGTGCGACGGTCGGGTTCGAACTGCCGCCGAACGAGGACGGTGTCGTCGGCCGGTGAGGACGGAGACAAATCACGGATGCCGCGCCCGTCATGTCCGATACTGAACCCATGAGTGACCGCTCCCTTCTCCTCGAAGCATTTCTCGCAGGCGTCGACGCCGTCGATCCGCAGGCGGCGACGGCTGCGGCCGCGCATCGATTGCTGATCGGTACGCGAGGCCGATTGCTCGGTGTCGCTGCCGGCAAGGCGGCTCTGGCGATGACCTGGGGTCTGGCCGCAGCCACGCGCTTGGATGACGGCGTGGCCGTTGCACCGGAGAGAGGGGAATGCTCCATCCCGGTGATCGTCGGTGGCCATCCGGTGCCCGACGACGGGAGCGTTGCCGGGGCGGAACGGGCGCTCGAGATTGCTTCGTCGGCTGGCGAGGGGGATACGGTTGTCTGTCTCATCTCCGGCGGAGCATCGGCTCTTCTGGCCGCTCCTGCCGACGGAATCACACTCGACGATCTTCGTGAGACGAACCGGGCGTTGCTCTCATGCGGGGCGGACATCGTCGAAACCAACACCGTGAGGAAGCATCTGTCCCGAATCAAGGGCGGCGAACTTGCGGCGGCGGCCGGGCGTGCCCGCCTCATCACCCTCGTCCTGTCCGACGTCGTGGGGGATCCTCTCGACGTCATCGCCTCCGGGCCGACGGTTCCGGACCCGACCACGTTCGACGACGCCCTCGCCGTTGTGAAGCGATACGGCCTCAGGGGGAGGATTCCCGATTCGGTCGTGGCCCATCTCGAGAGCGGCGCGCGCGGGTCCGTGCGGGAGACACCGAAACGGCCGCACCCGGGACATCACATCGAGATCATCGGGAGCGGGGCGGTTGCCGCCGAAGCGGCCGCAGCACACCTCCGATCCGGCGGCGTTGCAGCCCGGGTCGTCACGACCCGTCTCACGGGCGAGGCGAGAGAGACCGCCTCCATGGTGGTCGCAGGAGCAGGCGAGCGTGACGAGGTGTTGATCTTCGCAGGCGAAACGACCGTCACCGTGGTCGGCTCGGGACGAGGCGGCCGGAACCAGGAAGCAGCACTCGCCGCAGCCATCGACATCGAAGGGCGCGATATCACGTTCCTCGCCGCCGGCACGGACGGGATCGACGGCCCCACGGATGCCGCGGGCGGGGCCGTTGATGGTGGAACGCTCGAGCGGGGCAGGGCGCTCCGGCTCGACGCCGGTGCGGCGCTGGCCGACAACGATGCCTACCCATACCTGGCAGCGACAGGCGACTTGATCAAGACCGGTCCGACCGGGACGAACGTTGCAGATCTCTGGCTGGTCCTGAGCCGGAGTTCGGACACGCGGAGCGCGAGTCGGGCGAGTGACACCGCGCTCTGACCGCGGTAGGGTCGGGCCATGGACGGTTGGGTGGCGCTCCTCGAGGAGGATCCACGACCATGGCTGCGGTCGTGCGACGAGCCGGCAGCCAGGTGGGTGGCACTGACTCACCTCGATCGCGAACCGGGCGGCGCCTCGAACGTGGCTGCCGCCCGCCTCGCAGTCGTCGCCGACCCGGGAACCGGCCGGCTCCTGGACCGACTCGACACCTGGGGAGACGGCGCGCCTGCCTCGGGTCATCAAAGCCCCGCATTCACACCGAATGTCGTTCATCTCCTTGCCGACATGGGAGTGGGTGCCGGTGACAGTGACCGCATCGAACGGGTGCTCGACGAGTTCATGGAACATCAGGACACCGAAGGACGTTTCGAGTCCTTCGGCATGGTGCGCGGTGCGGATCGGGAGGTCTGGGGGGCACTCGCGTGTGATCACCACATCATCGCAGAAGCACTCATCCGGTTCGGTCGGGGCACGCATCCGGCCGTCGAACGGGCCGTCGAACGGATCGCGTCCGATCTGACCGAGACCGCACAGGGAACCGCCTGGCTCTGTCGGCCCCACAGCGCGACCGGTTTCAGGGGGCCGGGGCGCAAGGCCGACGTGTGTCCCCAGGTGACGCTCGAAGCTGCACGGCTGTTCTCAAGGCTGGCGCAGAACTGGCGCCCCGACGGAATCGATGACGCCGTACGAACTTCAACTCGTGTGTGGGCAGATCGTCGCGACCACAAACCGTACATGTTCGGTCACGGGCGCCGTTTCAAGAAGGTGAAGTGGCCGACATTCTGGTACGACGCGCATTGGGTTCTCGACACGGTCGGCCGCTTCCCGGCGACGTGGAGCGAGGGCGACGAGCGTCGCGCTGTCGCTGAGATGGCGGCTTGTCTGGTCGCGTACAACTTCGGTGAGAACGGGAGGGTCACGCCGCGCTCGACGTACAAGGGGTTCGAGACGTTTTCGTTCGGGCAGAAGCGTGAACCATCGCCGTTCGCCACTGCACGACTCGCCGCCGTCCTCAGTCGATTCCCATCGATGGTCGACGAGATCGCCGACGTCGACGTGGCGGCTCTCACCGGCTCCGAGGCCGGTCTTCCCTAGGAGTCCTGGGCCGTCCAACCGCCATCTCGGAGCACGTCGGTTGGCTGGGAACCCGCTGTGAGGGACGTGTCGCCCATCTCGGCGGCCGAGCACACTCAGTCACTGGAGCGCCGGCTCCGTCGTTCCGACCGGGGGAGTGAGGAACGCTGTCGTCGCGCTCTGCGCGGTGAGCAACCGGTCTAGACGCCGAGACCGTCGAGGAACGAATTGACGAGTGTGTCGTAGGCGTCGGGATCGGCGTTCCAGGCGACCACGTGACCGATGCCGGATGGTGTCACCAGCGTCACGAGATCCGGTCGGATTCGTGCCAGGTCGTGGGCAGGCTCTACCGGGATGGTCGAATCCGCCGTGCCCTGGATGATGAGCGTCGGCGTATGGAGATCCCTCCACCGCTCCACGTAGTCGAGCCCGTCCCAATCGATACCGAAACGCCAGGTGGCGATCTGCTTCGCAACGGCGGTGAGGCTCTTTGGAAGGGCAATCGAGGTGAACGGGAGAGTGGTCTGGTCGGCACCGTGATCGACCGTCGCGTCGAAGTCGAGCATCGGGCTGTCGAGGATCGCGGCCACGGTCTGGTTCCTCAGCGGGGATTCGAGGAGATACGACATCACGTTCGATCCTCCCATCGAGAGCCCGACGAAGATGAGGTTTCGTCCCTCGTTCGTGCGGGCATACAGCGCGGCCGCGGCAACGTCTTTCCACTCGGTCAGCCCATACTGATACGTTCCCGACGGGTCGGAGGGTGCACCCGGATCGTTCCGGTATTCGATCACCATGGCGTGATAACCGCGTTCGACGGCGATCGGCAACATGCGCAGCGCTTCTCGACGCGACGCACCCTTGCCGTGTACGAAGATCATCCACGTGTCGGACTTCCCCTTCACATACCAGGCGTCCGCTTTTCCGCCCTCGACGTCGAATTGGATCTCTTCGAACGGTATCCCGAGTGCAGTCTCCGGGTCCCCCGGCCACACGAACGGGTCGAGCCGAACGGGGGCGCCGGGTGCCGGGATCGGCTCATCGGCGATTCGTTTCCTGCGGACGATGCTGACGCCGCTCGAAGTTTCGGCGCCGACGATTCCGCCGATGAGGCTCGAACCGGCGTCCGAGACGAGTCCGAACTCACCGTCGGCGGTCAGATATGAGGAATCCGGTTCACCGCGCAGCACGATTACGTCGGCTTCGGTTCGGTCGAGGATGATGTCGAGAGGGGGTTCCGTTGGGGGTCCCACTTCGAACGCGTTCGTGTAGATCTCATCGGAGAAGTACCAACCGCCGAACCCGTAGAAAGCGACGACGGCCAGTGCAAGGAGAAAGAAGATGGCGAGGACGAGCTTGCCCGGCCCGATCTTCCGCTTTCGTACGAAGGGCTGTGGAATCGATGTTCTTCCGCTGGATCTCGCCATGACTCCCCCGATCGAGGCGGTGAGACGTGGTTGAGGCTACCGGTCGCTCGTCCGGCTCGTGTGAATTTCCCCGTTCATCCCGTCTCCTGCGGGAGGAGACGGGTCCATTGGAGCCGATTCACCGCGAGGCGTCCACCGTCGGTCGGGGTCGGCGGCGTCGAGAGGACGAGATCCGTCGCGTCGCCGGACTCGACCCAGTTGATGTGACGCCGTTCTGTCGTACCGACCCAGTTGGGCATCAGGCTGAGTTCGATGTGGTGGAGAACGTCATCGCCGTCGAACGAGTAGGACCCGGCATATGTGAGGTAGCCGGCGGCAGCTGCAGCCCGGATCTCGGCCGGGGCTGCGCTGAGCGTTCGGGTGGTGGAGGATGGTCGGCCGTGGCTCATGAGTGATGCACACATTCGCCCGTCCGCCGTATAGGTGATCAGTCCCGCCGGATCGCCACCCCACGGGCGCGTCGGTCGGGAGCCGTTCACGGTGAACGTCCATTCGACGAGTCGCCAGGTTCCGATGAGGTCGTGCATTGCGTCGACCCTACGCAGTCGCGGGCTCTTCCGGTAGCGATTCCCGCCGTGTGGCGTCAGCCGGACGCCACACGGTTCGCATCGTCGACGGACACGACCAACGGTTCCGGTGGAGTCGTCCCGTCGGCCACGTCGGCGAAGTGGAACGTCATGATGATGACGAGGTCGCCCGGCATCCCGAGACGGGCCGCCGCGCCGTTGAGGCCGACGATTCCCGAACCGCGGTCGCCCTCGATCGCGTACGTCGTGAACCGTTCTCCGTTGTTCACGTTGACGACGTGGATCACTTCATGGTCGGCGATCGATGCCGCATCCATGAGATCCCGATCGAGCGTGAGCGAACCTTCGTAGTGGAGGTCCGTTTGAGTGATCGTCGCCCGATGGATCTTCGAGCGGAGGAACTGGCGCATGTGGTGACTCCCTGTCGTGGTGAATCCCTGCCCGGGGGAGGCTATCGGCCGGAACTCGCAACCGATTCGGTCCATCGGATCCGCACTATGATTAGGTTGGCCTAAACATCTGGGCAGGGATTTGATAGGCATGGTTCAACAACAAACCGGGACGTCGGAAGCCGAAGAGATGTACCTGATCACGATCGCCAGGGCGATCGAGGACGGTCGGAGCGAACCGATTGCCGTCTCGCTTGTCGCTCGCATCCTCGACGTGACCGGCGTCTCAGCCAACCAGATGATCCGCAAGCTCGACTCGCGGGGGTACCTCGTGTACGAGCCGTACCGGGGCGTTTCGTTGACCGAGCACGGACGCGCCGTTGCCTCGGCGGTCCTGCGCCGCCGGCGTCTCTGGGGGGTTTTCCTCACCGATCGGCTTGGTTTGAGCCCGGCACGGGCGGATGAGGTCGCTTGCGACCTCGAACATGTCACACCGCCGGACGTGGTGGCGCAGCTCTCGGGGTTCCTTGGCAACCCCTCGTCGGGGCCTGCAGGACGGACCATTCCCGCCGCCAACGCTGAGCCTGTCCCCATCGAGACCGTGCCGCTATCGACACTCGCTGCGGGAACTCGCGCGTCGGTCGTGGCGGTCGATCTGCCCGAGCCTCAGGGCGGATTCATCGCCGAGCAGGGGCTCGTGCCTGGGACCCCCATCGAAGTACTCGGTGTCGGGATCCACGGAGACCGTCTCCTCGTCGTGAATGGGGAGTGCATCCATCTCGGTGCCGACCTCGTCGACGGGATCGTCATGGAGATCCGATGACGGCGCCCACGATCCCGCTCGGCAGCCTCGCTCTCGGAGCGAGCGGTACGGTCGTCGGCTACCGCGACGGCGACGGAATCCGCCGGTTCGTGGAGATGGGTTTTGTCCCGGGAACCCGGGTTACGGCCGTGCGCGCCGCACCGCTTGGTGATCCGATCGAGTACGCGGTCATGGGGTCGCACGTCGCCATCCGTCGGGATGATGCGAACGTCGTGATCGTGCGGGAGGTGGATTGATGGCGTGTCCCGACTGTCACAACGGGGACACCCAGTCGGTGTCGGTAGACGGGGATCTCACGGTTGCGCTCGCAGGCAACCCGAATACGGGCAAGTCGTCCATCTTCAATCTCCTCACGGGAGCCAAGCAGCACGTAGGGAACTGGCCGGGCAAGACGGTTTCGCGCGTGCACGGTTCGTTCTATCACGACGGGCATCACATCGAGGTCGTTGACCTTCCCGGCACGTACAGTCTCAACGCCTCGTCGCCGGAAGAGATGATCGCAAGGGACTACCTCGTCAGCGGTGAACCCGACGTCGCCGTCGTCGTTGTCGATGCGGCCAATCTGGAACGGAACCTTTATCTCGCCGTGCAGATCCTCGAGACCGGTGTGCCGGTGATCCTCGTACTGAACATGACGGACGTCGCTGCCTCCCGCGGC
>JANTHO010000077.1 GCA_024762335.1 Acidimicrobiia bacterium
CAATCGAGGGGACGACCCGGTGGTACGCGGGAGGGGGAGCGGCCTCGGCCGCTCCCCCTCTCCAAGTCATGTAGTGCAGCGAAGCTGTCTACTTCAGTTCCACCGTTGCGCCGGCACCCTCGAGGGTTTCCTTCGCCTTGTCGGCGGCTTCCTTGTCGACGCCTTCCAGGACGGCAGCCGGGGCGCCATCAACGAGGGCCTTGGCTTCCTTGAGTCCGAGGCTCGTGAGGCTCCGGACTTCCTTGATCACCTGGATCTTCTTGTCGCCTGCGGCGATGAGCATGACGTCGAAATCCGTCTGCTCTTCCTCGGCGGCGGCTTCGCCCCCACCGGCCGGCATGGCAGCGACGGCCATGGGGGCCGCTGCGGTCACGTCGAACTTCTCCTCGAATTCCTTGAGGAACTCTGACAGTTCGAGGACGGTCATCTCCTCGAAGACAGCGAGGAGTTCCTCGCTCGTCATCTTGGCCATGTTCTATTCCTCCTCGGCGGCATCGTCGGCCGCCTCATCGGTTTCTACGGACTCAGTGCCGGCATCCTCTTCGGATGCTTCAGCAGCCGTCTCGTCATCATCGCTTTCGGCAGATTCGACTTCGGCCTCGTCCTTCGACTCGTCCGCGGCTTCCTCTTCAACGGCATCCTCTGCAACGGTCGACGCTTCTTCGGCGTCTTCTTCAGCAGCGACGGGGGCCGACTCTTCGACCGCCTCCTCGGTGGGAGCATCGTCTTCGGGAACCGTGGCCTCGTCTTCGACGGCGGGCGCGGTCTCTTCCTTCTTCTCGAGCAGTTGCTGCATCATGGATGCCAGGTTGCGCGGCAACGCCGCGAGCAATCCGGCCGTCTTCGCCATGGGCGCTTCGAAGGCACCGGCGATCTTGGCCAGCAACACGTCGCGGGGTTCGATGTCCGCGAGTTCGGCGACCCGTTCCGGTGTCAGGAATTCCCGACCGAGGAGTCCGCCCTTGACGACGAACACCTCGTGACCCTTCGCGAAGTCGCGCAGCACCTTGGCGGCGCCGACGGGATCACCGTCGGCGTACGTCAAGCCGGTCGGGCCGAGCAGGAGTTCATCGAGATCATCGATGTCCAGATCGGCGGCGGCCAGGCGGGCGAGGGTCATCTTGACGACCTTGAACTCGGCTCCGTTGGCGCGCAGTTCCCGACGCAGCGCTTGCTGCTCTTGAACCGAAAGCCCGGCGTACTCGGCGAGGAACACGGCTTGTGCTCCCTCGATACGCTCTCTGATGTCGGCGACGGCCTGGACCTTCTCCGGTCGTGGCATTCGTCGTCCTCCTCTACGGGCTTACTTCCACACGTCCCCGCCCTCGAAGTCGCCGGGGCCCGATACGAAGAAAGGACTCCCGGCATGAGACAGGGAGCCCTCTGAGAGGACGACCTACGTCGGCGCCGCAATGCGGGCTTACACGTACCGACGGTCTCGGGCCAAGGTTGAGGTTGTGCGGGATCAATCGTAGGGCTTCTCTTCCCCTACATCCAATGGGATCTGCAACACGGTGACCGACGACACCGGGCAACCCGCGACGCGCAAGTGCCCGGCAGAGGGCCGGGCACTCACTGATAGCGGTCGACTCGGGTCCGGTGCGGACCCCACTCTCACGGACCTTTGCAGACGGCGGGCCAGGAAGCCATCTACTCGTCCCCACCCCGTCGACCGGCCGTGGTAGGGATCGGCCGATCAGGTGGTCGGGGTGGTTTGGGATCCGGGGCGGCAACGGTGGTGGATCGTTCCGCCGGCGAATGGCCCAAGCGT
This sequence comes from Acidimicrobiia bacterium, assembly GCA_024762335.1. Classification (GTDB taxonomy): domain Bacteria; phylum Actinomycetota; class Acidimicrobiia; order Spongiisociales; family UBA5794; genus JAHEEL01. Next base: position 1,772 of record JANTHO010000077.1, read on the forward strand.
CCCCCGCTATGTGATACCGAGTATTGCGGACAAGCCGGTGCGGGGCAACCCGTTTATGGATTCGAGCAGCCGGCGAACCGGTTCAGCGGCGCTCTTTGACGAGATCCTCGAGGAGGCCGAAGTCGATCTTGACGCCGGGCCCCATCGTCGACGAGACGGTGGCGCTGCGCACGAACTTGCCCTTGGCCGCCGCGGGACGGGAGCGGAAGATCTCATCGGAAGCCGCCACGAGGTTCTCGGTGAGCGGTTCTATCTCGAACGACACACGCCCGATGGGGAGATGAACGTTGCCGTACCGGTCGTTGCGGTACTCGACGCGGCCGGCTTTGAAGGCTGCAACGGTCTTGCCGATGTCCTTCGTAACGGTTCCCGACTTCGGGTTCGGCATCAAGCCGCGCGGGCCGAGCACCGGCCCGAGCTTCCCGACGACGGACATCATCGAAGGAGCAGCGATCACGACGTCGAAGTCGAGCGGCTGCTTGCCGGACTTCATGTCGTCGGCGAGCTCCTGGCCACCGACGATGTCGGCACCGGCCTCTTCAGCGGCACGGGCATCCTCGGATTCGGCGAAGACGGCGATCTTGACGTCTTTGCCCGTTCCGTTGGGGAGGCTGACGGTGCCGCGAACGATCTGGTCGGCCTGACGGGCATCGATGCCGAGCTGGAAGGCGAGGTCGATGGACTCATCGAACTTCGCAAATGAGAGGGTGCGGACCAGACGGAGCGCCTCTTCGGGGCTGTAGTAGGTCTGCTTGTCGAAACCGCTCTCGACGTTCTTGCGGTTCTTGGACTTGGCCATCGTCTTCGTCTCCTTGTGGTGCAAACGAGGCTTCACGCCTCTCCCACCTCGATTGTGTACCGGTACCGGGTACCGGCTGTTCCGACGGTGTTATCCGTCGATCGTCAACCCCATCGACCTCGCCGTGCCCGCGACGATCTTCATCGCGGCGTCGACGTCGTTGGCGTTCAGGTCGGGCATCTTGATCTCGGCGATCTCGCGAATCTGGTCGCGGGTGACGCTTCCGACCTTCTCTTTGTGCGGTTCGGGTGAACCCTTCTCGACCTTGGCGGCCTGGCGCAGCAGCACCGCGGCGGGCGGTGTCTTCGTGATGAACGTGAAGCTGCGATCCTCGTAGATCGAGATCTCGACGGGAACGATCGTCCCCGCCTGGCTCGCCGTAGCGTGGTTGTACGCCTGGACGAAGTCCATGATGTTCACGCCGTGCTGGCCGAGGGCGGGACCGACCGGCGGAGCAGGGCTTGCCTGTCCGGCGGGAATCTGCAGTTTCAGCACGGTCATCAGTTTCTTGCGACCCATCAGGGAACCTCGCTCGGGATCTAGTACTTGACGATTTGGTCGAAGCCGAGTTCGACCGGGGTTTCGCGGCCGAAGATATCGACGAGGACCCGCACCTTCGACTGGTCCACGTTGATGTCTTCGATGACGCCGTTGAAGTCGGCGAAGGGGCCTTCGACGACGCGAATCGTCTCTCCGACCTCCCATGCCGGTTTGAAGGTCGGTTTCGCCTTCTTGCCCTCTTCCTTCTCCACTCCGAGGATGCGCTCGACTTCGCGGCGAGACAGAGGCGTGGGCTTGGTTTGGGAACCGACGAATCCGGTGACGCTCGGCGTGTTGCGCACGGCGTACCAGGAGTCGTCGTCGAGGTCGACGCGCACGAGAACGTACCCGGGGAATTTCTTGCGCTGGACGGTGACCTTCTTACCGCCCTTGTACTCGACGACGTCCTCCATCGGGATGACGACGTCGAAGATCTTGTCCTCGAGATGCATCGATTTGACGCGCGATTCGAGGTTCGCCTTGACCTTCTTCTCGTACCCGGAGTACGAGTGGATCACGTACCAGTCGCCGGGGAGGTCGTACGGGCTGAGCGGCTTCTGCTCGACCGGTTCCTCGGCCGCGTCCCCCTGATCGTCGAGGATGTCCTGAGTCGTTTCGCTCATCGGGTCAGGTTCTCCAGGAGTCCCAGGACGGCTTTCGAGAATGCCCAGTCGAGTCCGAACACGAACAGGGTGAGGACGGCGGTGACGGCGAACACGACGATCGAATAGGTCGTGAGTTCCTCGCGCGACGGCCACGCGACTTTCTTCAGCTCCTGGCGTACTTCGCGGAAATACTGCCGAATGCCGACGCGCTCTTTCTTCTTCGGTTGCGCGCGTTCAGACCGCTTCTTCTTCGCACGCTCGTCTTCTTTCGCCTGTAGTCGGCGCATCTCGCGGTTCAACTGCACTCCTCCTGAGTGGGCAGGGGTGGCGGGACTCGAACCCACAACATCCGGTTTTGGAGACCGGCGCTCTGCCAATTGGAGCTACACCCCTTCGGCCGGCCGGGGCCCGGTCCGAGAGTATATGGAGCACCGGCGACAAAGCACAATGCCTCTTTGTCCCTCTCATGGTACCCGGTGGCCGAACTTGCGGCGAGAGGGATCGCAGAGAACGTTGCCGTCAGGCGGCGGATCGTGTGCGGCGGAGCCCGATCACGATGATCGTGCCGGCCCCGGCGGCGGCGACGGCGCCCGCAGCGGCGGACGCAGCGATCGCGGCGCGTCGAACCATCGTTCCACGTCGGTCTTCGGCAGCGGGATGCTGGATCTGTGCCGCAACGGCCGACACGAGCGTGTCCGGGGCCTCGATTGTTTCCGATGCCAGCGCACCAAGGTGGCGCCGGAGCGTCCGGTAGCGGGCGGCCTCTGCCTGGCAGGTGAGGCAGGTCTCGACGTGGGAGGAGAGCCGCGGCCCCAGTTCGTCGACCGATTCGACGCCGGGGAGTCGCATGCGGACGACGGCGCAGCGTGTCTTCATTCTGCACCCGCCTTGTGTTCGTCCCACAGCGTGATTCTCAGGGATTTGCGGGCCCGGTGAAGACGTACTTTGGCGGCCGTGACGCTGATGTCGAGATGTTCGGCTATCTCGGTGTGGCTCCACTCGTAGACATCTTTGAGGACGATGACGGATCGGAGCGATTCGGGGAGGGCGTCGAGTGCGACGGCGAGCGGTTCGCGCATCGTTGCGCTCAAACCACCGCGTTCCGGGCTCAGCGATTCGGACACCGGCTCCTGGTAGACGGAGTCGAGCGATTCGGTCCGCTTCCGCTTCCTCCGGTCCCGATGTGAGAAGGCCGTGTTGACGGTAATGCGGTGTATCCAGGTCGAGAACTTGGCATCGCCGCGGAATTTCCCGATGGCACGCCATGCCCGAACGAACGCTTCCTGCGACACGTCGTAGGCGAGTTCCCGATCGGCGACCATGCGTGCGGCCAATGTGTACACCTCGTGCTGGTGGATCCGCACAAGCTCGGTGAATGCCGCCTGGTCTCCCCCGGCGGCACGAGCAACGAGTTCGTGCTCTTCCTCCCGTAGGACCTCGCGACTGCTCATCGGGTTACCTCCCCGAGGCGCACAGTCGCGGATCCGGTGACGACGTCATCCTTCCCGGTGCCGAGCCGCAGCTTGACGCTCGCATTCCGCCCGTCGTCGGAGATCCCGATCGGTGTCGCCTCGAGATGGGCCGACGAGGCGGGGCGGAGGGCGCTCTTGAACCGGACCTTGATAGCGGCGATCGGCGCCGGCCCCTCGGCAAAGGCGGAGGCGTGCTGTGCGAGCCAGGAGACCATCAGCAGCCCGTGCGCAACGACGCCCGGCAGGCCCGCAGCAACCGCAGAATCGTGGTCCCAGTGGAGCGGATTGAAGTCACCGGTGGCCGCCGCATAACGAACGAGGTCGAGCCTGCTCGCCGACTTTGCGAATCCCACGGTCTTGCCGACCTCGATGGAGTGTCGCTCGCCCGCAGTCCGGTTCTCTCCCCGCAGATCGACGGTCGGTTCGGGTTCCTCTTCAACCGCGTCCGTTGCCGCCTGATCGGACATGAGGAACGTCGAGCGCGATTCGACCACGACGCGGTCACCGTCCCGGCCTTCTGCGACGAAGGTGACGAAGTAGGCACCGGAGCGTTCCCTGACCCGCTGGACCGTCCCGGTGATCTCGATGTTCCTTCCGACGCCGATCGGTTCGGGGTAGGTGAACTGCTGGTCGACGTGGATGAGCGTCGCCAGGTATGGGGCGATGCGTTCATCGGTGAGGAAGTCGGCGGCGACGGCGAACAGCAGCGCGGCCGCATACCCGGGGGGTGCGTGGTTCGTCCACCGGTCCGGGTCGTCGCCGGTGACGTCGACGAAGGTGGCGACGCGTTCCCGGTCGACGCTATGTGTGACCGGGCCGATGACGAGGCCTTCCATGTCGGCGGGGTTCATGGCGTCCAGGCTACCCATCTCCCTCTTTTCAGACGCGAGAAACCGGACAGCGGAACGATGCACGTCCCGGATGCCCGGCGTCTCGACTCCTGGGAACGAACGTCAGCGAGTCTCCCGATGCGGCGTGTGCTCGCGGCACCACCGGCAGTACTTCTTCAACTCCAGGCGTTCCCTGGTGTTGGTCTTGTTCTTCGTCGTCACATAGTTCCGCCGCTTGCACTTCTCGCATGCGAGGGTGACGGGCGGTCGCTTGTCGCTCATGTCTTCTCCGTGGGCCGTAGGCCCGTATTTCGTCTCTTCCTCCCCCCGCCGAAGGTGGGGGGAGGTGCCCCTCCGAGGCGGAGGGGGGCTTCCTTATGTGGGGGAGATACCCCAGGGGGCAGAGGGGGCCTTCTTGACTCTTGACTCTGGGTTCTTGGTTCTATTTGATGATCTTGATGACCCGGCCGGCACCAACCGTCCGACCACCCTCACGGATCGCGAACCGCAACCCCTCATCCATCGCAATCGACTTCCCC
>JANTHO010000078.1 GCA_024762335.1 Acidimicrobiia bacterium
ACACCGGACCGGACAGCACCTCGACGCGGGCACCTTCGGATTCGAGAGCCTGGAGGGTCTCGATCGTTTCGGTGTTCGGCGGGGGCTGGATAACGTCGACTTCACGAGCCTTGAAGGCATTGATGATCGACTCGGTCTCGGGGATGAACTTGAAGATCACGTCGTCGAGATACGGCAGCTGCTGCCCCGTCTCGGGATCGGTCTTCCAGTAGTTGTCGTTGCGGACGAGCTTCACGAACTCACCCTTGGCCCATTCGCTGAACACGAACGGTCCGCTCGACGCCCACATCGCGTCGTTCCAGTCGGCCGCGAAGTCCGAACCCTCGATGGAGTGCTTCGGCAGAATGGTGCCGAAGATCAGCTCGTAGAGAGCGGTCGGAGCAGCGAGCGTGTACTCGAACGTCTTGTCACCGACGACGACGGTGTCGAGGTCGATGTCTGAGTACGTCGTCTTGTCAACGGGAAGGTCCGGATCGAGGATCGTGTTGAGCGTGAACAGGAAGTCCTCGCCGGTGATCGGCACGCCGTCTTCCCAAACTGCCTCGTCCCTGATGGTGTACTTGACGGTCATCGTGCCGTCGTCGTTCACCACGACGCCACCGTTGGCGGTCGTCGGAAGCTCGGTAACGAGCTCGGGGATGAGTTCGAGGGTGTATCCATCGATCTCCTGAACACCCGACAGGTAGCCCTGTCCGATGATCGAAACGATGAAGTTGTCACCACCCGGAACAAACGGGTTGAGGGTCGGCGGTTCCTGGTCATCCGCAACGATCGCTTCGCCACCGTACGGCTTCTCAGGCTTCGCCTCAGTGGTCGTGGTGGTGGGTGCTGCAGTCGTTGTCGTAGCCGGGGCTGCCGTCGTTGTGGTTGCTTCGGCTGCCGTCGTCGTGGTTGCTTCCGTATCGCCGGTACCGCTGTCTGAAGAACAGGCGGCTGCCACGAGGGCAAAAGCGACGAGAAGAACCATCAACGCGACAGTGCGGTTTCTCCGCAATCGAGTCAAGGTTGCCTCCTTGTATCAGCGCGTTGGTTCCAGGCTCCACTGGGTCCCGAAGGACTCAGGCCATGAGCCACGTCAACCAGAGCGTGGACACGGAGAACAGAATCGCCATCACCACGGTAAGACGATCGAGATTCCTCTCGACCACCGTTGAACCACCGATACTTCCGCTACTCATGCCCCCACCGAACATGTCGGAGACCCCACCACCACGTCCCGCATGAAGCAGGATGAGGAAGATGAGGCCGAGGGAGATGAGCAGTTGGAACACTGCGACGAATCCGGTCAGCAACCCTGGAACCCTTTACTCAGTGATCCGCATTTGAAACGGACCGTTCAGGGGGAAGTATGACCGTCTCGCGTCGCTAGTGCAAACACCGGGCGACGCGATCCCTCGGAATTCGGGCAGTCTCCCGAGCCCGGGCCGCAGGCCCGACCGACCGTTCAGACAGGGGACTCGACCGCCGAGCGTGTGGTCAGACGGTGCCGGCCTGCCTCGCAACCTCGGCAGCCGCTCTCGCCGCCGCCTCGGGGTCGCCGAGATAGTGGCTGCCGATCGGACGCAGGTGTGCATCGAGTCGATACACGAGGGGGATCCCCGTCGGAATGTTCAGACCGGTGATCTCCTCGTCGGACACGTCATCGAGGTGTTTCACGAGCGCTCTCAGGCTGTTCCCGTGGGCGACGACGATGACCCGTCGGCCCGATCGGATATCGGGCACGATCCGGTCGTACCAGTAGGGCAGCATACGGTCGACGACATCGGCGAGACATTCGGTTCCCGGGGCGAGCTCCGGCGGCATCCATGCGTAGCGGGCGTCGTTGATCGGGTGGCGCGGGTCGCTCGGCTCGAGGGCCGGCGGCGGCGTGTCGTACGACCGGCGCCAGATGTGAACCTGATCGGGACCGTGCACATCGGTCGTCTGCTTCTTGTTGAGACCTTGGAGAGCGCCGTAATGACGTTCGTTGAGCCTCCAGTGCTTCTCCACCGGGATCCATCCGAGGTCCATCTCATCGAGCGCAATGGAAGCCGTGTCGATGGCTCGTCGCAGCAGCGATGTGTGCACCACGTCGAACGCGAGACCGGCCTCGTCCATCAGCCGGCCCGCCTCTTTCGCCTCCGATCTCCCCTGTTCGGAGAGCGCAACGTCGGTCCACCCGGTGAAGACGTTCTCGAGGTTCCAGAGACTCTGGCCGTGTCGCAGCAACACCAGCGTGTATTCCATTTCGGCTCCTTCCGGCGATGCCGGCTCAGTCTGTCTCCACGGGTTCACTCGTGAATCCGTGGACGGTCCAATTCGGTGTTCGCAATCCGGACCAGGGCCCGGAACGCATCGGGAGACGGGACTCGACACCGAGCGGCAACAACCCCTCGTGTCGGCCGCCACACCCGCGGATCGCGTCCGAGAGAACCTCGCGGGCCGATGATTCGCGGTCGCTCTCCGGATCCCCCACGACGGTCAGTGCGAGTACGACTCGGGCCGACTCGAGGTCGGCGTCGAGATCGATCTCAGCGGCGACGTCGTACTCGGTGAGCGCGTCGACGACGCTATCCAGATGCGAGCGAAGCGCGTCATCGACGTCCCAGGGAACACGTCGGGAGACGTGGAAGACTCCCCGCACGCGCCGGAGATCGTCGCTCACACCCAGTAGCGGATCACGGAGGCGAACGTGTCGGGGTCGAGGCTGGCTCCGCCGACGAGACCGCCGTCGATGTCACGCTTCGCCATCAGCCCGGCCACGTTGCCCGGGTTCATCGAACCTCCGTACAAGATCCGGGTCTCTTCGGCGGCCTCGCCTGCGATGTCGGCGATCGTGTTTCGAATGTACGTCGCCATGGCGCCGGCATCGTCGTCCGATGCGGTGCGGCCGGTGCCGATCGCCCAGATCGGTTCGTACGCCACGACCATTCCGGCGATCTGGTCGGACGTCACCCCGGCAAGGCCGGCACGGACCTGACCGCCGACTTTCGCCTCGGTCACACCGTCTTCGCGTTCCGCTTCGGTCTCACCCACGCACAGGATCGGCGTCATGCCCGCATCGAGCACGGCTTTGACTTTCCGATTCACATCCTCATCGGTTTCACCGAACAGTTCGCGCCGTTCCGAGTGGCCGACGATCACATATGACACGGAGAGCTTCGCGAGCATATCGGGAGCGATCTCGCCCGTGTACGCACCCTTTTGCTCCCAGTAGACGTTCTGGGCTCCGAGCCCGATCGGGAGATGATCCGTCTCGATGACGGTCTGTGCCGAGCGGAGCGCGGTGAACGGCGGGCACACGACGACGTCCACGCGTTGGTAGTCGTTGTGGTCGAGCCGGTAGCTCAGCTTCTGGACCATCTGGATCGCTTCGAGATGGGTGGCGTTCATCTTCCAGTTTCCGGCGATCAGGTTCTTGCGCATGTCAGCTCCATCTCTCGAGTACAGCGATTCCCGGCAGGGTCTTGCCTTCCAGCATCTGCAGTCCCGCGCCGCCGCCGCTGGATACGAATGATACGTCTCCGTCCCGGCCGAGGAGCCGGAGCGCGGCAACCGAGTCGCCGCCTCCGACGACTGTGTATCCCCCCGATGCGGCGACCGCCTCGGCCACACCTGCCGTTCCGGCCCGGAACGCTTCCCATTCGAAGACGCCCATCGGTCCGTTCCAGAAGACGCTGGCCGCCTCCTCGATCACGGCGGAGAAGCGGCGGATGGTTACCGGTCCGATGTCGAGGCCGATCGACCCGTCGGGGATCCCTGTGGCCGCAACGACAACGTGTTCGGCATCTTCCGCGAATCGATCGGCGGCGACGATGTCGTCGGGGAGCACGATCTTCGACCCTCCGGGTCCGTCGAGCACTGCCCTGACTTCGTCGATCATCGAGGTCTCGACGAGCGAGTCGCCGATTTGATAACCCCCGGCTTCGAGGAGGGTGAAGCACATTCCACCACCGATGAGCATGAGGTCGACCTTCGGGAGCAGATGCTTGATCACCTCGAGCTTGTCGGAGACCTTCGCTCCCCCGAGGACGACGATGTAGGGGCGTTCCGGTGTGCCGAGCAGGCGTCGAAACGCTTCGATCTCGGCTTCGAGGAGGCGGCCCGCAGCCGACGGGAGGCGCTCGGCCACCCCGACATTCGAAGCATGCGCACGGTGGGCAGTCCCAAAAGCGTCGTTCACGAACAGGTCGGCGAGTGCGGCAAGACCGTCGGCCACGGCGGGATCGTTCTTCGACTCCCCCGGCTCGAATCGCGTGTTCTCCAGAACCACGACGGCACCCTCCGGTGCCCCTTCGATCGTCGCAGCCGCTTCCGGTCCGATGACCGTCGGCGATTGAATCGTCGGGAAGCCTCCCAGCTCGCCGAGCCGCTCCGTCACGGGGAGCATGCTGAACGCCGGGTCGACACCCTTCGGCCTCCCGAGGTGGCTCGCAACGATCACGTTCGCACCCCGGTCACGGAGTTCTCTGATCGTCCGCAGGCTGGCGACGATTCGGAAGTCATCGGAGACGGCGCCCTCGTCGAGCGGAACGTTCAGATCCGCTCGAACGAGGACGCGTCTTCCTTCGACCTCGAGATCGTCGAGGGTCGGCAGGCTCATGTCAGGCGAGTCTGCGAACGACGTCGACGAGGCGTGACGAATAGCCCATCTCGTTGTCGTACCAGCCGAACACCTTGACCAGTCCGTCGGTCACCATCGTCGACTGAGCGTCGAACACGACCGAGTGCGGGTCGCCGACGATGTCGGTTGAGACGAGCGGCTCTTCGCTGTACTTGAGGATGCCCTTGAGCGGTCCCTCCGACGCAGCCTTGAACGCAGCGTTGACCTTCTCGACGGTCACGTCGTCGTCATCGACCGACACGACGAGATCGGTGATCGAACCGTCGGCCACGGGCACGCGCAGCGCCTTCGCCGAGAGCTTGCCCGCCATCTCGGGCATGACGACCCCGACAGCCGTTCCGGCGCCGGTCGACGTCGGAATGATGTTGACAGCGGCGGCACGGGCACGGCGAGGATCCTTGTGGATGAAGTCGAGGATGCTCTGATCGTTCGTGTAGGCGTGAACCGTGGTGAACATGCCCTTCTCGATCTCGAACGAGTCGTTGAGGACCTTGACCATCGGAGCAACGCAGTTCGTCGTGCACGAAGCATTCGAGATGATCTTGTGCTGGGACGGGTCGAGCCCATCGTCGTTGACGCCCAGAACGACCGAGTAGTCGGGATCGCCCATCGGGGCCGAGACGATGACCCACTTCGCACCTGCCTCGAGATGCTTCGATGCCGTCTCGTGCGTGCGGAAGATGCCGGTCGACTCGATGACGACATCGACACCGAGTTCATCCCACGGAAGGGCGGCGGGGTCACGCTCGGAGAGGACCTTGATCCGGTCGCCGTCGACCACCAGTTCGTCACCTTCGAGAACGACGGAACCCGGGTAGGCGCCGTGCACCGAGTCATGCTTGAGGAGATACGCGAGCATCTCCGGATCGGTGAGGTCGTTGATCGCCACGATGTCGAGTCCGAGAACGTCGGTCTTCATCTTCGTGAGCACCGCGGCAATGTCACTCGCCTCAGTGATCTGTGCGCTCGACACGGTCTGCTTGAGATTGGCGAAGATGTCTCCGCCCTTCGATGCCCGGAGGAAGTTCCTGCCGATGCGGCCGAATCCGTTGATGGCTACCTTCATGATGCCCTTTCCTGGTGGATGTTGGTCATGTATGGGCGAGTCCCCGGAGGATTTCGCCGAGGCGAACGACGTCGTGACAAGGACGGCCGTCGACATCGTCGAGCAGGTCCGCCGTCACGAGATCTGCGCCGTATGTGGCGGCGGCCTCTGCGTCGATCCCTATGGCCTCGAGGGGCGGATCGACGCGAACCGGGGAGTCGGACGCGACGATAGCACCGGGTGGGCGTACTCCGGTGAGCCGGATCAGCGCGTCGAGATGATCGACGGCATCCATCCCAAGGGTCTCGCCGTCCTGTGTGACGATGTTGGCGATGTAGATCAGCGGTGCGGTCGACCGGTTGATGGCTTCGGTGATGCCGGGAACAACCATCGCGGCGATGATCGACGTATACAGGCTTCCCGGTCCGAGCACGATCTGATCGGCCGTTTCGATCGCTTCGACGGCGCTCTGCGTCATGGGAGCGTCCTCCGGCACGACTCGGATCCCGGTGACGGTTCCCCTCGCCAACGACACGTTCACCTGTCCGCGAACTTCGACGCCGTCGATGTCGGCGCACAGTTCGAGATGCAGGGGCGAAGCGGGAATCACCGATCCGGAGGCTCCGAGGAGACGTTCCGACGATCGCAACGCTGCCTCGAACGAACCCTCGATGTCGGCGAGCGCAGCGATGATGAGGTTGCCGAGCGAATGTCCGCTGACGTCCGCTCCCTCGAATCGGTACTCGTAGAGCCGCCGCCAGACGGAATCGTCGGGGGTCAGAGCGATGAGCGCCTTGCGGATGTCGCCCGGTGGAGGGATGTCGAGCTG
>JANTHO010000079.1 GCA_024762335.1 Acidimicrobiia bacterium
GATCCGACCCCGCGAGGCGGCGGGCCCGTGCGAGGCCGGTCTCGCATTCGACGACGTCGATCGTGTCTCCGTCCGCCGGTTCGAGCGCGTAGCCGTCGCCGGTGCGAACGACACGGTCCCGGCCCAGGGCGCCCCGCAGGTTCGAGATGTAGGTGTGGAGCGAGGCGCGTGCCCCGTCGGGCGGTTCGTCACCCCAGATCTCGGTGATGATCCGATCCGCCGACACGACCCGACCGGCGTCGATGAGCAGCAGGGCGAGGACGGAGCGCTGGTGATGCCCGCCGAGCGGCACGGACACATCCCCGTCGAAGACCGCCGGCGGTCCCAGTACCGAGAACTGCATGTCGCTTCCGAGTGTATCGACCGGTTCTCGGGGCTGTGGGGGCTTTGCCGGAGGTGCCGGACCGCCGTCATCTCCCTTCGGCGAAGATCCGCTGCACCTCGGCGTCCTCATACGGGTAGTAGACCGTGATCGACGTGTACCGCCCGTCTTCATCGTACGTGCTGATTTCGATCCCCTGCAGGTCGAACGGTTCCCCGTTGCGGGCCGTCCCCGACCACGTCCACAGGGAACCGCCGACTGAACCGTCGTCGGACAGCCACGAGGTCCATGTCCGGATCGTGGCATCGACCTGGGCGAACAGCGTGTTCCGCCACCCAGTTCGATAGTCGATCGACCCGAACGCCGCGTCTCCATAGACGGTGCCCGGTGCCGCCAACTCGTCCAGCAGATCGAGGACCTCGTCCTCGGTGCCGAAAGCCGCCGGGTCCGCGATGATGGCCATCGCGATCTCCTGGGTGGCTTTGGCCTTGTCGCTGCGGGTGGTGGTGGCAGTTGCCGGGGCCTCGAGTTCGGACTGCTCGGCGGTCAGATCATCGACTTGAGCCTGCGTTGCCGCGAGCTCTTGCTCGATCGCCCGGTATTCATCCGAATCCGTGACGTCGCCGGCGCAGCTGGCTGCGAGCACCGCGAGTGCGACCAGCATGATTCCTACGATCTTGAACGTCATGTGCTCCTCCTTTCCCCGCTACGGTCCCTCGGCACCCTCAAGAGATTCCAAAGAGCCTCCCCGGCGTCGTGTTGCAGCCGAATCGCCGGACGCGGGCGAATGAGAGGGCAGACGCGACCCGGGTGCGGTTCTCGTCACGGGGACGGGCACCGCACCCGGTCGATACGAGGCAGTGGATCAGTGCTTGTTGCCCGGCATGAAGATGAACCCGTCGACGAAGTCCCCGAAGGGTGCCGCATGCAGGTCGTAGCGTGCCTGGTATCCGGTCAGTTCACCGAAGCCGTGCGCCAGGCCTCTTCCGGCCCAGCCGGTGTCCGTGAACCACCCAACCCATGTACCGTCGAAGCCGCCGTCGTAGCCGGTGACTTCGAGGTGGCTGGTGCCCCACATCCGACCCTGCATGGTCGCGAGGTCGAGGTTGTAGTTCACGACGATGGAGGTGACACCCTGGTAGAGCTCACTGTCGCTCTCCGTGTCGTATGCGCTCATCGAGCCGCGTACGTGGAGGACGCCGTCGCTCATCCACGTCGATCCACCGTGGGGGGCCACCTTGAAATGGTCCTCACCGGAGAGCGGCACCCGGTCCGTCTTCGCCGAGGCCGGTACCGCCATGACCAGCAGCACGACCAGGGCAACCAGCATCACTGTTGCCTTTCTCATCGCTCCTCCTCCCTTCGCACTCGTTCTTCGAGTACGACTGCGTGTTGGTGTCGACTCGACTCTGCGCCGACGGTCTCAAGGAATTCTCAAGAGCATCGTCACTCGTGCACAGTCGCGGGAAGGGGCGTGAACTCCTGGGGAGTTCGACGCCGGAGGAAAGCGTCAGAGGGCGGCGTACAGGTCGACGTGGTTGCCGTCGGGGTCGGCGACGGTGGCGTAGCGCTGGCCCCAGAACGCGTCGAACGGTTCCCGTACGGCGGCGTACCCGGCCCCTGTGGCCTCGGCGAACGCGGCGTCGACGGCTACCGGGGTATCGCACTCGACGGCGAACGAGACGCGGTCGTTGCCGGCCGGGCTCGTGTAGTCGTCGATGAAGGAGGCCATGACCGCCTCCGAGTCGAGCATCAGCCGGATCCCGCCACCGAGGTCCGCCTCGTAATGGCCGTTCTCGGGGTCGAAGTCGGCGAAGCCGACACCGAGCATTCGGTAGAAGGTGAGTGATGCAGCGAGATCGCTGCAGACGATTCCGACGGCGTTCAGCTTCATGCCCCGACCCTACCGGATTCCCTGCGGCGCGGAGGGAAGGCTCGGATCGCGAGTGGCGATCGTAGGTCTGGAATCGGGTCCTTGCGTGTCGTACGGTGGAGCAAGGCCAACGATGACACATTGGCCGCATCCCACCTGGAGAGGGGAGAGAGGCCAACCGGCATCGTTGTGTGCGATATTCGCATTATCCGATAATCGGAAAGGCTGATACGATGCAAGCCATGACCAGTGAAACCGAGCCGATCGCGACCACCACCCTGCGGGAGCGCGGCCAGTTGACGATTCCGTCGGAAGTGCGTGACGCTGCCCACATCGATTCAGGGGCGGTGCTCGAGTGTCGCGTCGAGAACGGGAAGATCATCATGACGCCGAAGGTTCTCGTCGACGCCGACCAGGCCTGGTTCTGGACCGAGCGATGGCAGACGATGGAGCGCCAGGCGGACGCCGATTTCTCCACCGGCCGCTCAGCATCATTCGACGACGTCGATGGCCTGCTCGACGACCTCGATTCCTGACCGACGTCGATGCGCTACGAACGGTCGGAATCGTTCAAGGGGGACTACCGGAAGCTGTCCGCTTCCGAGCGAGAACTCTTTCGCGATGCCGTCCGGGTCTTCAATGACGCTGCCGACGAGATCGCGTCGGGGGCGTTGGATACATGGCCCGCCAAGCTTCGCGTGCGCTCCGTGAAAGGAGCTGCCGGGGTGTTCGAGATGACGTGGAGCTTCTCCGGTCCGGATGGCAGGGCCACGTGGGAATGGGTGAACACCACCGACCCGAAGACCGGTCGTCGCGAGCGAGCCGTGCGCTGGCGTCGGGTCGGCAGGCACTCGATCTTCACGAAGCCGTAGGGGACGACCCGATCGGCGTCGGTACATCGGTCACGGTGCCCGCACGTGTGCGATGTCTCCGAGCGTCGATCGGAGGTCTGGAATCGGATCCTTGCGTGTCGTACGGTGGATCGATGGCCGTCGACGTCACCCGCCCCGGACATCACCTCGGTCGTGTCCCGGCGAACAAGGGGAAGACGTACCCCGCGGAGGTGATGACCCCCGGAGAGATCCGTGCCCTGCTCGCCCAGTGCTCGACGACATCGAGCACCGGAACCCGGCACCGGGCGTTGATCACGATGATGTACCGGGCAGGCCTGCGATGCAGCGAAGTCCTGGCGCTGCGGCCGAAGGATGTCGACCTGCAGGCCGGGTCGGTCACCGTGCTCCACGGCAAGGGAGATCGGCGTCGCACGGTCGGTATCGATCCGGGTGCGGCGGGTGTGGTCGCGATCTGGCTCGAGTTCCGACGCCGGCTCGACCTGCCGTCGGATGCCCCGCTGTTCTGCACGTTGCGCGGCAAGCCGATCCCGGCGTCGCAGATCCGCACGCTGCTGCCGCGGCTCGCTCGCAAGGCCGGGATTGCGAAGCGGGTGCATCCGCACGGGCTGCGGCACACCCATGCGTTCGAGCTGATGATGGAGGGGGTACCGATGCCGGTGATCCAGTCCCAGCTCGGGCATGCGTCGCTGGCGACCACCGACACCTACCTGTCCCACATCGCCCCGAAGCAGGTCATCGAGACGATCGGAAATCGGCAGTGGTGGCTCGACGACGACGGTTCTTCTCCGGTACCCCGTGTCGGGAACCCCCATCCCGGTGTTTCCCAATGAGGAAACACTTGTATCCGGAAACAGAAACATCAACGGTCGCTCCGGAACCGCAACCGACGTCAGGCGTCCAACCAGGCCAGGATCGTGTCGGCGACCTGTCGCCACTCCGGCTCGAGCATCATGTCGTGCCCCATCCCGTCGAACATGACGGGTTCGCCTCCGTAGGCCCGTGCGGTCGCAGCGATCTCTTTCGGTGTGAATATCGCGTCGTCCGCGGCTCCCATCACGAGCATCGGGACGTCGACTCTGCCGGGCTTGGGGAGCCGGAACATCATGTCGAGGTAGGCGAGGTACGACTCGGCCTGAAGCCGTTCGTGGTATGCGGCGACCTGCTCGTCGGACATGCCGTCGGTGAAGAACGCCTCGCGTGCCAGTTCCGGTGTGGCAACGATGGGGTACAGGTTCCAGGTGACGTTGGCTTTGAGGAAGGGAATGGGGTGGCGCCGGGCGATACGCAACGTCGTTCCGAGTACGCCTCCGACCGGGTCTGATGCGAGGAGCACGCCACCGACGGCCGGGTGATCTTCGAGGTATTTCTGGACGACGAGGCCACCCATCGAGTGGCCGATGAGGACCGGCGGGGTGTCGAGATCTTGAGTGACCGACGCCACGTCCTCGACGTACTGGGAGATGCGTGCGAACCGGAGGCTCCCTTCGCTCTCGCTTCCGCCGTGACCGCGCAGGCTCACGGCGTGGGACACATAGCCGTGGTCTGCGAAGTACGGGAGGAAGTACTCGTCCCAGCACCATGCCCCATGCCACGCTCCGTGGACGAACACCAGGGGCGCGGGCTTGGGATCGGCTGCGGGCCGACGGGTGATGACCTCGAGTTTCATGGTGCCTTCCTGTGGTGAGCGCTGTGTATCTCGGAGTATCGCACCGTGCAGCGTCAGGCCGTGAGAATCTCGATGCACCGTGCTTCGAACACGCCGCTCACCTCGTCGAACCGTCATCGGAGTATCGGGCGTAACCATGGGGAGGAGAGAGTGGAGTCCGTTGGACAACCCACGTCTCCATGGGTTCGGTCCGTTGCTATCGACAGAGAGCACATCCCTTGATGCGCGACCCAATGCAGGGGGTTGCCGCCCCGGTTCGACTCCACGGTCGACGCTCGTTCGTCGCGGGGGTCCTTCGCGCCTCTAGACATGGCAGTGGCATCAAGTTATCTTGACGACATGGATCCCGTGATTCTGGAGAGTGCTCGCAAGCACGGGATCGAAGATGAGGACGTACTCCATGCATATCGGAACCCAGTTCGCGTGTTCGACCTTGGCGACATCGTGATGCTCGTCGGCGCAGATGAGCATGGACGCCTGCTCGAGATCGGTGTTGCAGAAGGTGAAGGAGTCATCTTCGTTGTCCACGCCATGCCGGCAAGATCGAGATTCCTGAGGTGAGAGCTGTGCCCAGATCAATTCAAGACATTCTCGACCACGGCGATGAACTGGCGAGGCGTTTCGAGGACTACGAACCCGACGAAGCCGATGAGCGGCCGGTCGAGGAGTATCTGCTTGAACGGGCCGCTCTAGACCGTGCTCGAAGCGAGCGCCAGATCGTCGAAGCGATTGCGAAGGCCCGGTCGGCAGGGATCTCCTGGAACGCGATCGGGAAGATCCTGGGTACCTCAGCACAGGCCGCCCAACAACGATACGGCGCGGTGGTCGAGCGCGTGTGACGCTGTCCTTCGCAGCCGGTGTCCAACGGAGTCGCGGGTCGATCGCCGGCGGATCAGGAGAAGCCGACCCTCGTGAACACGACACTGTCGCGTGCTACGGACTCCGCTCTCTCCACCCCATGGGTTCGATCACCTGCGTCGGCGGCGTCTTCGTGTCTGGTTCCGTTGCTTTGCGAAAGCGGTGGCTTTGTCCGGGTTCAGTTCTTGCCGGGCGAGCGGACCGCGAATCTCTGGACAGATCATCGGAAAACCGATAATATTATCGGAAAACCGATAGGGAGTGAGATGGACTGGGAGAATCCACTGCGATCGATCGCCGCGACGGTGGATGCCGATGTCCTCAAGGTTCTGGCGGGAACCCACGCGCCGGTCACGGGGAACCAGCTGGCGCGCCTCGCCGGCCGATCCTACGCCCAGGTCACCGCGGTCGTTCGCCGCTTGACGGAGGATGGCGTCGTGTTGGTCGAACAGCACGGCCGCACATACTCGTATCGCCTCAACCGGGATCATGTTTTGGCGTCGGGTTTGCTCGACATGCTCTCAGCCCCGTCCCGGATCGAGAATGAGATCAGGGAACTGGTTCAAACATGGGACCTGCCGCCAAATACGGTGGCTCTGTTCGGGTCGGCGGCTCGTCGTGAAGCCGTCCGGGAGAGCGACGTTGACCTCCTCGTCGTTCGTCCCGACGAAGTCGACCCGGACGACGATGCGTGGCGTGTGCAGCTCGGAGACTTGGTACATCTCGTTGAGGAGCGGTCGGGCAACCGCGCCCAGCTCGTCGAGCTCTCTCGATCGGAGCTTGCCGATGCGGTCGAATCGAGAGAACCGCTGATCGGGTCGCTGAGGCTTGAGGTCCGCACGTTGATGGGTGTCGATCTGCGGACGCTTGCCTCGGAGGAAGAGGGACAGT
>JANTHO010000080.1 GCA_024762335.1 Acidimicrobiia bacterium
CGACGCCCTCGTCAGAAACCTCTTCGTCGACGACGCCGCACTAGCACCCCGTCCCTGACTCCCCCCACGATGTCCGGATCCGCGGTTCCTCGTGCGGTGTGTAGCCGAGATTCCGTGCCGTGCCAGCCGTTCTGCACGCTCTCTTCCTCCCCCTCAGGGGGAGGTGTCGGCGACGGAGGAGCCGACGGAGGGGGTCAGATGGTTCCAAGCGAAACCGCAACGCATCGGCGCCAACCCGACGGTCCGTCGCGTCGGCGGATACTCGGTCGACATCTTGCGAACGGAACGACGTGAATGTCTTCGAAGGGATCTCCCTGACCCCCTCCGTCCCTCGCTTCGCTCGGGCCACCTCCCCCTGAGGGGGAGGAAGAAGACGGCTTAGCGGACGCCATTTGCCCGGCGAACCCGCAGGGGGCACCGGTCGCCGATGGGTGTCCTACACCGGGAGGCGTTCGGCCAGGTAGGCAACGAGGTTCTCGATGGGGATGCGGTCCTGTTCCATGGTGTCGCGGTCCCGGATCGTCACCTGGTCGTCGTCGAGCGTGTCGAAATCCACCGTGACGGCATACGGCGTGCCGATCTCATCCTGACGGCGGTACCGGCGCCCGATCGACTGCGTGACGTCCACCTCGATCATCCACCGGCTCCTCAACTGATCCGCCACGCGTTCCGTCACGGCGACGAGGTCGTCCTTCTTCGACAACGGCAACACAGCCACCTTGATCGGTGACAGGCGCGGGTCGAGCTTCAGGACGGTGCGCTGCTCCCCCCGAACCTCTTCCTCGTGATACGCATCGATGAGGAAGGCGAACGTCGTCCTGGTTGCTCCGGCAGCCGGCTCGATGACGTATGGGAAGAAACGCTCGTTCGTCTGCGGATCGAAATAGGTCAGGTCCTCACCCGAGTACTCGGCGTGGGCCTTCAGGTCGAAGTCGGTGCGGTTGGCGATGCCCTCCAGTTCGTCCCAACCCCACGGGAACCGGTAGTCGACATCGAATGTGCCGGCCGCGTAGTGCGCCAGCTCGGCCTGCTCGTGCTCGCGGAATTGGAGATTCTCCTCGGTCATGCCGAGATCGATGTACCAGCGCTTCCGTTCATCGACCCAGTAGCGGAACCACTCGTCCGCTTCTTCCGGCCGGCAGAAGAACTCCATCTCCATCTGTTCGAACTCCCGGGTACGGAACACGAACTGTCCCGGTGTGATTTCGTTGCGGAAGGACTTCCCGATCTGGGCGATGCCGAACGGCAGACGCTTGCGTGCGGTGCGGCGCACGTTCTCGAAGTTGATGAAGATCCCCTGGGCCGTTTCGGGTCGGAGGAATACGGCGTTGTCGTCGCTTGCAACCGGACCCATGTGGGTGCGGAACATGAGGTTGAACTCCTGCGGCTCGGTGAACGAGTTCCGCGATCCACAGGTCGGGCACTGGTCGGGGTTGTCGAGCTTGTCGAGACGGTGCCTGGTGTGACACTCACGACACTCGACGAGCGGGTCGGTGAACGATGACACATGACCCGATGCGACCCATACCTTCGGCGACTGGATGACGGCGCTGTCGATGCCGACGATGTCGTCGCGCATCTGCACCATCGACCGCCACCACTGGGCCTTCACGTTGCGCAGCAGTTCGACGCCGAGCGGCCCGTAGTCATAAGCGGAGCGGATTCCGCCGTAGATCTCGGAGGATTGGAAGACGAAGCCTCGCTTCTTGGCCAGGTTGACGATCGTGTCGAAGTCGGCAGGCATGAACCTCTCGCAGTCGGTGGGTGGCGGAGATGGTAACGGGACGGCCGTCCGAACTCATCACATCACCGCGAATCAGACCCGACGCGGTGCACGTGCCGCCAACCGGTTGGACCGGCTGGCTATGACAAGCAGAGCGAAGGGCCTGCAGACGGGGGGAGACTGCGGGCCCTTCGAGAACAACCGCCAAGCTAGCAACCCGTGTTTCCGACACCGAGTCGGGTGAGCGGTCGGTCTCCGCCGGGTGTCCCGGGGCCTACTCGGCCACTCCGTCGATCGCACCGCCGAAGCGGCGGTCGCGGGATTGGTATTCGGCGATGCATCTCACGAGCTCGTGGCGGTCGAAGTCCGGCCACAGGACGGGTGTGAACACGAGCTCGGAGTAGGCGATCTGCCAGAGGAGGTAGTTCGAGATGCGCTGCTCCCCCGAGGTGCGGATGAGCACATCCGGGTCCGGCATGTCGGGACAGTAGAGATGATCGGCGATCGTGTCCTCGTCGATCGTGGCTACGTCGATCAGTCCGGCGACGGCGTCTTGAGCAATCGCCTTTGCCGCGGCGGCGAGCTCGGTTCGCGAGCCGTAGTTGAACGCATACACCATGTTCAGGTTCGTGTTGCCCGCCGTCTTCTCCTCAGCGATCCGCATCCGATCGAGCACCGCGGGCGGGATGCGTTCGTCGTCGTGGTCGCCGATGAAGATCACCCGGACACCGAGTTCGTCGAGTTCATCTCTCCGCCGTTCGAGGAGATCGACGTTGAACTCCATGAGGAACGCCACCTCATCGGGATCCCTCCCCCAGTTCTCGGTCGAGAACGTGTAGACGGTGAGCCACTCAATTCCGAGCTCGAGTGCGCCGTGGACGACGTCGAAAAGCGCCGGCTCTCCCCTGGCGTGCCCGGCCGTCCGGTGCAGCCCGCGGGCGTTCGCCCATCGGCCGTTGCCGTCCATGATGATCGCGACGTGTCTCGGCATCCGGTCGCGATCGAGCGTGTGCCCCAGGTCAGACATCGATCAGCGCCATTGAGTCGAGCCCCCGTTCGAGGTGGTATTCGAGAAACCTCCTGGTGACCCCGAGCGACTCCCTGCTCATGGCGAGATCGGGTTCGGGGAGCGCCGACAGGTCCGACGTCGCGATCAAGGCCAGATAGGCAGTGAGGCCGTCACGCAGCGCGTACGAACCCGGTGTTCGGCACCGCTCGCACAATGCTCCACCGGCAGCGAAGCTGAAACGGGTCAGGCCGTCGTTCGCACCGCACCCTGCGCAATGGGTCAGCGCCGGGGCAACGCCGATGATCTCCGCCGCCTTGAGGAGATATCCGGTCAGCAGATCGGGATGCATCTGATCACCGTCGAGCGCCCGCAGGCCGCGTTGGAGGAGCAGGAACAGCCGCAGGGTCGGTTCGTCCTCCTGGGCGACGAAGTCGGCCACCTCGATCATCGTTCCGGCGGCGACAACCCGGTCGAGATCTCCTCGGAGGGTCGGGAACGCCTCGATGATCGACACCTGTGTGATCATGTCGAGGTTCTTGCCTTCGTAGAGCACGAGGTCAACGTGGGTCAGGGTTTCAAGACGACCACCGAAACGGCTCTTCGTCTTTCTGACGCCTTTGGCGACGGTCCTCAGCTTGCCGCGGTTCGGGCTGAGAACGACCACGACCTTGTCGGCTTCCCCGAAGGGGTACGACCGAAGCACGATCCCCTGGTCGTTGTAGAGCGCCATGACCTAGAGGGTACTCAGAAGCCGTCCGGACACGGACCACCTCAACGCTCGGGAGCCAGGATGCCCCCCTGCTTCGTCGCTGCGCTCCTCGCGTCCCCCCGCCGTGCCGTCGGGGGGACGGGGTGGGCAAAGGGGGTGCAGGCTTAGAAGCCCATCCGGTCGAGGGTCTCGTCTTTTCGTTGCCAGTCCTTTTCGACTTTGACACGCAGGTCGAGAAAGACGGGGACACCGAAGAGGCGCTCGAGTTCCGTGCGGGCCTCGACACCGACGGTCTTGATCAACTCGCCGCCCTTGCCGATGACCATGCCCTTCTGCGAGTTGCGTTCGACGTAGATCGACACGGGGACGAACAGGGCACCGTTGTCCCGCTCCTCGATGTCGTCGACGACGACGGCCAGCGAGTGCGGCAGCTCCTCGCGAAGCCGACCCAGGTACTTCTCACGGACCAGTTCGGCGGCGAGGAGCCGATCCGGCTGGTCGCTGTGCATGTCCGGTGGAAAGAAGAGCGGTCCCTCGGGCATCAACCCTTCGACCTCCTCGCGGAGAGCGTCGAGGCCGTGGCCCTTCAGCGCCGAGATCGGCACGTATGCGGCGAAGCCCCACTCCCCCGCACGGGCGAGCTGAGCGAGGACCTCATCGCCGGACGCCCGGTCGGTCTTGTTCACAGCGACGACGACGGGGGCGTTCGCCTCCGTAAGACGCTCCGCGATGAGCCGGTCGCCCGGACCGATCGGCTGTCCGGCGTCGAGGACGAACAGCACGGCGTCTGCTTCCGCGATCGAGCCGTAGACGAGCAGGTTGAGTCGCTCACCGAGAACGTTCCGCGGCTTGTGAAGCCCGGGGGTGTCGACGAGGACGAGTTGCGTGTCGCCGTTGGTCGCTACGCCACGGATCGTGTTCCGCGTCGTCTGCGGACGGGGCGATGTAATCGCGACCTTCTCGCCGACGAGTGCGTTCACCAACGTCGATTTCCCGACGTTCGGTCGGCCGACGACGGACACGAATCCGGATCTCGTCATCGTCGCGTCACCCGAACGCGGGCGACCCGCCTGCCCTGTACGTCTTCTGCCGTCACGATGACGTCTCCATATTCGAATGATTCTCCGATGGCAGGGACCCGACCCGCCAGGCCGAGCACCAGACCTCCGACCGTGTCCCACTCCTCGTCGGGGAACTCGACACCGAGCGTATCGGCCAGATCGTCGACGTCGAGGCGGGCGTCGACGAGGAACTCACCGGACTCCATGGGCACCAGCATCGGTTCCTCTTCGTCGTACTCGTCGACGATCTCTCCGACGATCTCCTCGAGGAGGTCCTCGATCGACACGAGGCCTGCCGTACCGCCGAACTCGTCGACGACGATCGCGAGGTGCTTCTGCTTCGCCTGCATCTCACGCAGGAGCTCGGAGATCGGTTTCGTCTCGGGAACGAAGTAGGCCTCATGGGCGAGATCGCGAGCGGGACGGGACGGGGACGCCTCGTCGTAGAGCGTGAGAAGATCCCGTGCGTAGAGGAGGCCGGCAATGTCGTCGATGTTCTCACCGGTAAGCGGAATCCTCGATCGGCCCGCCTCGAGCACGAGATCGACTGCATCGTCGGTCGACGCATCGGCCGGTAGCGTGATCATGTCCGTGCGAGGCACCATCACTTCACGAACGATCGTGTCGCCGAACTCGATAACCGACGAAATCAGTTCGCGTTCCTCGCGATCGTCCTCATCTTCATCCTCGTCGTCGTCATCCTCGTCGTCGGACACGAAGTCGTTCGCTGCGTCCCCGACGCGGATGGCCACAGCGAGGACCCGAACGAACCGGTATGCGAACGACCGGGGACGCGATCTACCGATCGTCCGCGGGATGAGATCGGAGAGAAGCACGATGATCAGGGTCATGGCGACAAACGCCAGAGCGAGTTGCCATCCTGAAAGGAGACGTTCCATCGCCCAGCTAGCCGGGATCACGGCGAGGATCAGCAGTGTCGTCACGACCGTTCCCAATGCGGGCTGGATGCGATGCCGCTCCTCGAGAAGATCGGCAACCATCTGCGCACGTTCGCTGCCGTCCGCAGCATCGCTCAGCGCGTCTGCACGGGGTGTCCGAACGAGCGTTGCGCCTGCGGCCCGGAGGATCGCGGTGAGGAACAGCAGCACCCCGGCGAAGACGAATGCAGCGGTGATCACGGACGAACCCTCCCTACGCGTGCGAGAAACTCCCGTTCTCTGGCCTCCATACGGAGCGCCTCCTCATCCACTTCGTGGTCCCAGCCGAGGAGATGGAGAAGACCGTGGACGACCATGAGCGCCAGCTCGTCCTCGAATGGAACCCCCCGCTGTTCGGCGTTCCGATGGACGACGGCCGGGGCGATGAACACATCGCCCAGTTCGATCGGCGGACCCCCGCCTGCGCGAACGGGAGGGTTTCCGGGCGTGGCATCTTCGATCGGGAACGACAGGACATCGGTGGGCCCCGACTTCCCCATGTGCTGCTCGTTCAGTTCGGTCATCTGGTCCTCGTCGACCAGGACGAGCGATACACCGGTGTCGGGGTCGAGACCTTCCGCTTCCAGCACGGTTTCGGCGAGTCGGAGCAACTCGTTCGTAACGATGGGTTCATCCTGCTCATCGGCGAAAAGGATGTTCACCCATCCTCCTGTTCGCCGTCCTCAACGATCTCGGCGTCGTCCATCGTGGTCGGCAGTGCCGCCGCAGTCGCACCGGAGACGACCTTCGGACCGGGGAACCCGGGGTATGGGACGCGGGCGTGGTAGTAGCCCATGAGAGCTCGAACGAGCTCCGCCTTGATCTTCGTCAGGTCCCCGAAGGTGAGTTCGGACTCATCGAGTTGCCCGTCATCGATCTTCTCTGCGACGACAGTTTCGACGACGTTCTTCAGACCGGCGGCAGTCGGATCCTCCTGATGCGAGTAGGCCCGGGCCGCTGCTTCGGTGGCGTCCGAGATCATC
>JANTHO010000081.1 GCA_024762335.1 Acidimicrobiia bacterium
GAAACGGACTTCAACGACCCGCATTCTCCCAGGTCAGAGGGCACTTGTCGCGTACCCAACCCCCCTACCCGACACCGAGAAACCGCGGATCCAGGCTCCGTGGTGGAGACGAAGGACCCTCCACCCCTCACCTTTTCTGTGAACCTCGTCGTCGACTAGAACGTGGACAGGGAAAGGGATTCCGCTCATTGATAGGTGAGACACCGCGGATCCAGGAGTACCGCAGGGGGCCCTGCAGATCCACCGCCCCTCGCGTACACTCCGAGCCATGCTGAGAAACGCAACACCCGCGGTTCTGTTCATGTGCGTGCACAACGCCGGTCGGTCGCAGATGGCGGCGGGCTGGCTCCGGCACCTGGCCGGTGATGGCGTCGAGGTCTACTCGGGAGGGTCGGAGCCGGGCACGAGCCTGAATCCCATGGCCGTCCAGGCCATGGCCGAAGTCGGGATCGATATCACAAGCGAGTACCCGAAGCTGTGGACCGACGAGGTCGTGCGCGCCGTCGACGTGGTCGTGAGCATGGGATGCGGCGACACCTGCCCGTTCTACCCGGGGAAGCGATACGAGGACTGGGATCTCACCGACCCGGCCGGACAACCCATCGAAGTGGTCAGGACCGTGCGTGATGAGATCGAACGGCGCATCCGCGGGCTGATGGAAGAACTGGGCGTGCCCGCCCGCACCTGAACCGCTTCCGACCGACCCGATCCAACACGGGGTGCCTACGCGATGCCGCCCCCATCGACGACCAGTGCCGCACCCGTGACGTAGCTGCTCGCATCACTCGCCAGCCAGACCACCGCGGCAGCAATCTCGGCCGGCTCCCCCATCCGACCGAGGGGACGATCGCCCGCCTCGGCAAGAAATGCCGATGGGTCCTCCCCGAGTTGAGCCGCCTCGTTGCGAAGCATGTCCGTGTTCGTGTCTCCGGGGTTCACCGAGTTGACGCGGATGCCCTGTGGGCCGTGATCGATTGCCAGCGCGCGGGTCATGTTCACGACCGCGCCCTTCGACGCGCAGTACGACAGCGCGTTCGCTCCGCCCTTGAGCCCCCATCCGGATCCGGTGTTTACGATCGAGCCGCCGCCTCCGGCGGCCATCACCGGCACGACGTGCTTGCACATCAGGAACACGGACCTCACGTTCACCGCGAAAACCCGGTCCCACTCCTCGACGGTCAGCTCGATCGCCGTCGCTCTCCGGATGATGCCCGCGTTGTTGAACACGACATCGACCCCGCCGAATGACTCGACCGCGGACTCGACGACCCGCATGATGTCGGTCTCAGATGAAACATCCGCCTGCAGCGCGATCGCATCGCCTCCGGCGGCGATGATCTCATTCGCGACGGCGTCGGCCCCTTCGCCGTCCAGATCGACGATCGCGACCTTCGCACCCTCCCCTGCGAAGGCAATCGCCGTCGCCCGTCCGATCCCTCCGGCGCCCCCGGTGACGATGGCCCGTTTGTCCTCCAGCTGCATCGGCCTGCTCCCTCAATCTCGGTGGTGACAGCGTAGAGAACGTCAAAGCAACCGAGACCCGTCAGGAAACTCGACTGAGTGAGTACTTACTCAGTTATACTGGCCCGGTGACACCAGACCGACACCGCGCGAAACCACTCCCCCCGGACGACCGGCGGCAGGAAATCGTTAAGGCAGTGATCCCACTTCTCCTCGAGCGAGGATCGGGACTCACCTCGAAAGAGATGGCCGAAGCAGCCGGCGTGGCAGAGGGCACGATCTTCAGTGTCTTTCCCAACAAGTCATCGGTGATCATCGAAGCGGTCAAGGTCACGATGGATCCGGAGCCCGTTCGAACCGCGATCTCTCAGATCCCGACGACCGACCCCTTGGAGCGGCAACTCGAATCCGTCGCAGGAATCCTCCTCGAACGCAGCGCTCGCGTCGGAACACTCGTCGGTGTGCTCCGGACACTGCAACCGGACGGCATGGAGAAACCCGAGGGCGCACACCGGTTCGTGACCCGGTCGAACACGGCCATCCTCAACGCGCTCACCAACCTCTTCGAACGCCATCAGAATGACCTGCGGGTCGAACCCGAACGCGCTGCGGTGGCATTCCTCGGATTCGTCTTCGCCAATGCCCACCCGCTGTTGCTCGCCGAAGCGAAACCCGGTGCAGCCGAGATCGTCGACATGTTGCTCAGGGGAATTGCTGCTCCCGGCCTCGAGGGAGACGCCTGATGCTTGTCAAGCTCCTCCGCCGCTTCCTCCTCCCGTACAAGCGGGAGATCGCGATCATCGTCGTGCTCCAACTTATCGGCACGATCGCCGCACTCACCCTGCCGAGCCTCAACGCCGACATCATCGACAAGGGCGTCATCAGGGGGGACACGGCTTACATCCTCCGCATGGGCGGGTGGATGCTCGCCGTGTCGCTCGTCCAGGTCATCGTCACCATCACGGCCGTCTATTTCGGCGCCCGGACCGCCATGGCATTCGGGCGCGATGTGCGATCCGCGTTCTTTCACCGGGTGATCGCGTTCTCGAGCCGGGAGATGGCCCGATTCGGCGCACCGACCCTCCTCACCCGCAACACCAACGACGTGCAGCAGGTCCAGATGGTGGTCCTCACGACCTTCACGATCCTCATCACTGCACCGATCATGATGATCGGCGGGGTCTTCATGGCCCTGCGCGAAGACGTCGGACTCTCCTGGCTGATCCTCGCACTCGTCCCGGTCCTCGCCGCGATCATCTGGTTCATCCTGTCACACATGGTGCCGGGTTTCCGCGTCATGCAACGCCGCCTCGACACAGTGAACCGGGTTCTTCGCGAGCAGATCACCGGCATTCGCGTCGTGCGGGCCTTCGTTCGCGAGCCGTTCGAAACCGATCGGTTCGGTGAGGCCAACACCGATCTAACGAACGTCTCGATCAGCGTCGGACGGTGGATGGCTGCGATCTTCCCGTCCGTCATGCTCGTGATGAACCTCTCGAGCGTCGCCGTCCTCTGGTTCGGATCGTACCGCGTCGACTCCGGGGCGATGCAGATCGGTTCGCTGACGGCCTTCCTCACTTACATCATCCAGATCCTCATGTCGGTGATGATGTCGACGATGATGTTCGTGCTGCTCCCCCGTGCCTCCGTGTCCGCCGACCGCATCGGTGAGGTGCTCGAAACGGAGCCGTCCGTCGTGCCGCCAACCGACGGCATCATCGAACTGCCACGTCACAGCGTCGTCGAATTCGACAACGCCGCCTTCCGCTACCCGGGAGCGAGCCACCCGGTCCTCAGCGGAATCACGTTCTCGGCCCAACCCGGCCAGACGACCGCCGTGATCGGATCAACGGGCGCCGGAAAGACGACCCTGGTCAACCTCATCCCCCGTCTCTTCGATGCCACGGAAGGGATCGTTCGGGTCGACGGTGTCGATGTGCGCGAGATCGATCCCGACACCTTGTGGAACAAGATCGGTCTCGTGCCGCAGTCCATCTACCTCTTTTCGGGCACCGTCGCCTCGAACCTCCGATATGGGAAGCCGGATGCCACCGAGGACGAGATGTGGGAAGCCCTCGAGATCGCTCAGGCCCGGGATTTCGTCGAAGAGATGTCCGACGGCCTCGACTCCCCGATCGCTCAGGGCGGCACGAATGTCTCCGGTGGCCAGCGCCAGCGTCTTGCCATCGCACGGGCGCTCATTCGCCGGCCGGAGCTGTATCTCTTCGATGACTCGTTCTCGGCACTCGACGTCGCAACCGATGCGCGCCTCAGGCAGGCCCTCAAACCGGTCACGCAGGACGCCACCGTCATCATCGTCGCCCAGCGTGTAGCGACGATCATGGACGCCGACCAGATCGTCGTGCTCGAGAACGGAGGCATCGTCGGCCTCGGTACCCACGATGAGCTGCTCGAAACGTGCGTCCCGTATGCAGAGATCGTCGATTCGCAACTCGCCGCGGAGGTGTCATGAGCACCCCCGAAACGATGAAGAAGACCGAACGCATCCAGGTCCAGGGAGGCGGCCACGGCCGTGGCGGTCCCTTCGGAAGTGGCATGGTGGGTCAGAAGGCGATGAACTTCGGGCCGTCGATGCGGCGTCTCATCGGGCGTTTGGGACCGGAACGCGCGAAGGTGATCGCCGTCATGATCGCGGCCACCATCAGCGTCGCGCTCGCTTCGATCGGACCGAAGGTGCTCGGTCGGGCCACCGACATCATCTTCTCCGGGGTCATCGGAAAGATGCTCCCGGCCGGCACGACGAAGGCTCAGGCAATCGACGCCCTGCAGGCGAGAGGCCAGGACCAGATCGCCAGCATGCTGAGCGGCGTGAACGTCGTGCCCGGGGTGGGCATCGACTTCTCAGCGCTCGGCCGGATCCTCCTCCTCGCGCTCGGCCTCTACCTCGCATCCGCCCTGTTCCAGTTCCTCCAGGGGTACCTGATCAACGACGTCGTCCAGCACACCATGCTGCGGCTCCGATCCGAGGTCGAGGACAAGATCAATCACCTCCCGCTGCGCTACTTCGACGGCCAGCCTCGCGGCGAACTCCTCAGTCGGGTGACGAACGACATCGACAACGTCGCCCAGAGCCTGCAACAGACGATGAGCCAGGTCCTCAACTCGCTGTTGACCGTGATCTTCGTCTTCGGAATGATGGTCTGGATCTCATGGACCCTCGCACTGATCGCTCTCGTGACGATCCCGTTGACGATCCTGGTGGCGGCTCTCGTGATGAAGAGATCACAGGGAAAGTTCATCGCCCAGTGGCGCCGCACCGGCAACCTCAACGCCCAGGTGGAGGAGGCTTTCACCGGTCACGCACTCGTCAAGGTGTTCGGCCGCCAGGACGAGGTACAGGAGTCGTTCGAGGTCGAGAACGAGGAGTTGTACGCGGCGAGCTTCGGCGCCCAGTTCCTCTCCGGCCTGATCATGCCGATCGCGATGTTCATCGGGAACCTGAACTACGTGATCATCGCCGTGATCGGTGGGCTCCGGGTAGCAAGCGGGACTCTCAGCCTCGGCGATGTTCAGGCGTTCATCCAGTACTCGCGACAGTTCACGCGGCCGATCACCCAGATCGCCTCGATGGTGAACCTGCTCCAGTCGGGGGTTGCCTCTGTTGAGCGAGTGTTCGAACTGCTCGATGCCGAGGACGAACCGGCCGACGCAGCACTCGTCGATCGACCGGCCGTTGGTCATGGACGGGTCGCCTTCGAGGACGTCTCGTTCCGCTACGTCGAGGATCAGCCGCTCATCGAACACGTCAGTTTCCACGTCGACCCCGGTGAGACGGTCGCGATCGTAGGGCCGACCGGCGCGGGCAAGACGACGCTCGTCAACCTCATCATGCGCTTCTACGACCTCGATGCCGGACGTATCACGCTCGACGGGATCGACATCTCCGGCATGCGCCGCGACGATCTCCGTTCGCAGACCGGCATGGTGCTCCAGGACACCTGGCTGTTCGAGGGGACCATTCGCGACAACATCCGGTATGGACGTCTCGATGCCACCGACGACGAAGTCATCGCGGCAGCCCGTGCCACGTTCGTCGACCGATTCGTCGGCTCACTCCCGGACGGATACGACACGGTCGTCGACAATGAGGGCGGCCGGATCAGCGCGGGCGAGAAGCAGCTCATCACGATCGCCAGGGCGTTCATCGCCGACCCTGCGCTCCTGATTCTCGATGAGGCAACGAGTTCGGTCGACACTCGCACCGAGGTCCTGGTCCAGCACGCGATGTCGGCACTTCGGGCCGACCGCACGAGCTTCGTCATCGCCCACCGGCTGTCGACCATCCGCGACGCCGACCTGATCCTCGTGATGGAGGACGGACGCATCGTCGAACAGGGCAACCACCACGAACTGCTCGAACTCGGCGGCGCCTACGCCCGCCTCTACGAAACCCAGTTCACCGGCCCCGTCTTGGACGCTGGCGTTGACCTGAGCGATATGTCAATCAAATCAACACCAGGACCCTAAGAGGAGCCCCAAGGCTGAATCCACGCTTTCTCTGAGTCACCGGACCGGTTCCCATTCTCCCCCACCGCCGAGCCTGAATCCGTGGACTCTCGTCGTTGTCTTGGACGAATGCGTTGGTGCATCTGCAGTTTCGCGGAGAACCATCTTGACGAAAAAGGTGAGGGCGTGACTGGCGCCTTCGCGCACTCTCCCCCGGCCCGCAGGGCTGGGGGAGATGCCCGGAGGGCAGAGGGGGAAAACGCGATGCCCACGGAACGCAAGGGTGGAGTGATCCCGTTACCGAAAGCCCGTGTGCGTCCGTGGAACCGCGCCCGAGGCTGATCTCGGGATGGAACCTCCCCCCTGCGTTCGAGCAGAGCTCGAACGCGTCCCCCCATCGCTTCGCTCTG
>JANTHO010000082.1 GCA_024762335.1 Acidimicrobiia bacterium
GGAGCCCGGTTTCGTCCAGCTTTCCTACGTCCGAGGTGCCCCCTCTGCCCTCCGGGCATCTCCCCCACCTCGGCGGTGGGGGAGAATGGAAACAGGTTTTGTGTTTCGGAGAAACCACGGATTCAGGCACGCAGTGGGGGAGAAGCGATCGAGCTGTTGCTCGATCGCAGAGGGGGCTTCCCGACGGACCCGTAGCTGCATCCGGTCTCCGTATGGCTTTTCTGTCTCCGGGAAACCCCCTCTGCCCTCCGGGCATCTCGCCCACCTCGGCGGTGGGGGAGAATGGGAACCCGTCCGATGGCTCAGAGATACCGTGGATTTAGGCTGAAGGGGAGGTGCCGGCGACGGAGGCGGCGGGGGTCGAACTCTGGGGTCGACGGGAACCGTCTGACCTCTTCCATCAGCGCCCGGCGGCGCTGCCACCCTCCTCTGTGAGGGGAGGCCGGGCAACGGCGCCCACTCTGAATTGACCTCGTTCGCGTGTCTACGCTCTGCCCATGTCGCGTGAACCGTCTTCAACGGCTGCCACGGTCGTGGTCTCGCGTCGGGTTCTGCCCGGGCGGGAGGCCGACTTTCGGTCGTGGGATCGGCGTCTGCGCGAAGCCGCCGCGTCTGCCGACGGGTTCCTCGGCTCCGACGTGCAACCGCCGAATCCGTCGCATCCGGGCGAGTGGGTGCGGGTGTATTCGTTCGCTACGGTCGAGCAGCTCGACGAATGGCTCCAGTCCGATGTCCGCACCGCGCTCGTCGCAGACGCAGAGGAGCTGATCAAAGGTCACGCCCGTGAGCAACGCGTCGCCGGCATGCACACGGTCAACGAACCGGTCACCATCGTGTTCTCCCAGCGGATCTCACCTGCTCACCACGACGAGTTCGTGGCCCTGTACGACGACCTCGTGGACCGGATGACCGGGTTCCCGGGATTCATCGACTCCGAACTGCTGCAACCGGTTGAGGGCGTACAGGACGAACACGTCATCGTCGCCACCTTCGCGTCACGTCCCGAACTCGACCGGTGGCTTGACTCCGAAACCCGGGCCGAGTGGATCGCAGGCATCGACCGCTTCGTAGAAGGGGATCGGACGATGAACGTGGTCGGCGGTTTCGGAGGGTGGTTCCCCGCACCGTCGGGTCGATCCGCCGAACCGAAACGGTGGAAACAGGCCCTCGCCGTGTTCATCGCTCTGTTTCCCACGACCCTCATCATCACCCTCGTGCGCGGCGCAATCGCTCCGAACATGAACGTCGTACTTGCCGTGCTCGTCGGCAACGTCCTCGGCATCCTCATCCTCACCTACGTGCTCATGCCGCCCATCACCCGGTGGCTGAGGAACTGGCTCGCCCGCTGAACTGCTTTCGCAAGGGCGGTGCGACGTAGGTCCTGTCTGTCTGCTTGGCTGGGCCCGTCACGATTGGAGGATCGATGGGTGAGGCGAACCGGTCCGCGATGCGGATGCAGTGGAAACTCCACAGGGTACTGTGGAACCTCTCTGGTGGTCGATTCGGACGGCAGGTGGTCGGCATGCCGGTGGTCGAACTCGTCACGATCGGCCGCACTTCCGGACTCGAGCGTCAGGTCCTGCTCACCTACGTCGACCACGATGGAGCACCGGCCGTCATCGGGACGAACGCCGGCCGGGATGTCGACCCCGCGTGGGTCAAGAACCTGGGAGCGAACCCGGATGCCCGAGCCCGATGGGATGGCGAGTGGCACGATGTCACGGCGGTCGATTTGACCGGATCCGAGCATGACGCCGTGTGGGAGGCGGCCGTCGCAGCGAACGCCGGCTACGCCGCATACGCCGAAACGCTCACCAGGCCCATCCCGATCGCCCATCTGGCTCCGCGAGCATCGGTGTCCTAACCGGCGTCCGTCCTTCCGGCATAGTGCGGTGCGGTGAACGGCCACGATCCTTCGAGCCACCGCGACAGGGACCGGTACACGACGTCGTCCATCTCCGCTCGAGTCGCACGGACCCAGGATGACACGGCTGCGTCGTGGGCGGGGTCGGTGGACGGATAGATGTAGACGCAGCCGATCACATCGTCGCCGTCGAGGATCGAATACGTGAATCCGTCCCGATTCTCGAAGTCCCGGGCGTGACCGATGAGATCGGAGCGGTTGGCATCGAGATCCATCGGTGACGGCCAGTCGTTCGACGGTCCGAAACCCGGCGTCGATCGGATGTGATCGATGCTCGACATCCACGCTTCGTGGTCGCGCTCGTTGTGCTGCGGACCGAGCGGCTCGAGATGGAACCCCGGTCCTGCGAACGACTCCGGAACGGCGAAGTCATCGGGCACGAAGGGGCGATGCACACCGCCGGGACCGGACGGGTAGTCGACGAGGATCTCGGCAAGGGGTTTGCGCTCCAACCTCGGGACGACGGTCCCGTCGGCCGGATAGCCGACGGGGAACAAGATCGCCGGGCGTTCGTTCTGCGGCCGGTCGAGCAGCTTCGTGAGGAACGCCATCGGGCTGGGTGTGTGGGTCAGCGTGGCGAGACCCATCTGGTGAATCGCAGCGATGAAGGTCCCGGCGGCGATGCCGACGGATTCCTTTACGTAGTAGTGCTTGCGACGGGACCCGTCCGGATCGATGCCGTAGCGCTGCTCGAACAGGACGACGATCCACGGTGCCTCTTCCAGATAGGGTTTCTGCCAGGACGTGCCGAGACGGGCGATCTCCTCCTGCCAGTCCTCCGGCATGCGACCGTCGAGGTAGTTGACCCGCTCCTCTTCCTCGGCGGCGATGCGGATCCGGCGTTTCGTCTCCGGGTCGCTGATCAGCACGAACGTCCACGGCTGCTGATGGGCACCCGATGGAGACGTCCCGGCCGTTCGCACTGCCGTCTCGATCAGATCCTTCGGAACGGGATCCGTGCTGAACGTGCGAATCGAACGCCGTTTCGCCATGAGGTCGTAGAAGGATGCCGCCCGCTCCCGCATCTGCGCTTCGGGAAGGCGCGGCCGATCGTACGGGACGAACTCGCCCCGGTCCGTGTGCGGATACTGGTCTGATACCACGGTCGGTCTCCGGGTGTCGGTCCGGTGCCACGCTACCCGACCCGTGGGTTGTAGAGGCACCTATATACGCGTACGAGCCCTGGGTTCGCAGCGCAGGTGGGCGCGAGGGCCTGGTATGTTCAACCCATGCGCGCAATGATCCTCAAGGAGTTCCGCGAACTCCGCCGTGACCGACGCACGATGGCCATGATCATCGTGTTCCCCATCCTGTTGCTCATCATTTTCGGATACGCGGCGAACTTCGATGTCAGCAACATTCCGACCGCAGCTCTTGGACCTCAGGCCGAGTCGATCTCCCAGCAGGCTCCCGATCTCTTCGACGTGACCATCATCGATCCATCCGGTACCGCCGAAAATGCCCAGGCGTTATTGCGCGACGGCGAAGCACAGGTCGCAGTTGCCACAGACACTCAACCACCGGTCGCATTCGTTGATGGATCGAATCTCTTCACTGCACAGGCGGCGGCTGGTGCGCTGGGACATCTCGGAGACAAGATCACCGTCGAGGTGCTCTACAACCCGGACCTCATCACAGCGTGGGTTCTTGTTCCCGCCCTCACCGGACTCATCCTCATGTTCATCGGCACTGTCGTTACGGCCATCGGTCTCGTCAGTGAGCGAGAGCACGGCACGCTCGAGCAATTGGCCGTCATGCCGCTGAGCCCGAGTACTGTGATACTTGGCAAGATCATCCCTTACTTCATTATTGCCTCGGTCGACATGGTGATCGTGACGGTGCTGGGGATCTTGCTCTTCAGCGTCCCCTTCAACGGCAGCGTCGTTCTGCTCACTGTTGGAGCCGCGATCTTCCTCTTCGTGGTGCTCGGTGTCGGCGTGTTGATCTCCACCGTATCGGAGAGCACCGGCCAGGCCATCCAGATGGCCCTCTTCTTCCTGGTACCTCAGATCTTGCTGTCCGGCATGATCTTTCCCCTTGCTGCGATCCCATGGGGCATTCGATGGATCAGCTACTTCCTGCCCCTCACCTACTACACGATGATCTCCCAGGGCATCATGCTGCGCGGTGCCGGCCTGGACTCCCTGTGGCAGCCGTTCCTCGTTCTTGCGACCATGGCCGTTCTGGTCTTCACGGCTGCGGTTCTGCGTTTCCGCAGGGACTTGACGCCTCGACGGAGTCGGGCGGAAACCCAAGTCGCCGAAGGAGCGGCGGCGTGACGTTCGGCGTCGAGAACCTCACCGTTCGGTTCGGGAGCGTCACGGCACTTCGGGACGTGACCGTCGATATCCCCGCGGGGCGGGTTACGGCAATCGTGGGAGGCGACGGTGCCGGAAAGACGACGCTGTTGCGCGCGCTCGCCGGTCTCGTCGAACCGGACTCCGGGAACGTCCGTCGGCCGGACGTTGATCAGCTCGGGTATCTCCCGACGGGGGCGGGAAGCTGGAAGGACCTAACCGTGGAGGAGAACGTCGCCTTCGTCGGCGGTGCTTACGGCCTCACCGGTGCCCCCCTCGCCGAGCGGGCCGATCCGATCCTCGAGCGGGCCGGTCTTGCCGGGGCGAAAGACCGTCTCGCCGGTCGGCTGTCCGGCGGTATGCGGACGAAACTCGGTTTCAGCCTCGCGATGCTCCACACACCCGACCTCATGATCCTCGACGAGCCGACCACCGGCGTCGACCCGGTCAGTCGCATCGAACTCTGGCGCATGATCTCGGAAACTGTCGCAAATGGGGCAGCCGTCGTCATGGCCACCACTTACATGGACGAGGCGGAACGTGCCGCATCGGTGGTCCTGCTCGTCGGGGGACGGGTGCTGCTTTCGGGCCGACCGGACGACCTCATCGGAGCGATGCCGGGGGCGATCACCGTGACCGAATCTCCGACCGACCGGTCGCTGGCGTGGCGTGTCGGTCCCGTATTCCACGAGTGGCTTCCGTCGGGGACGCCCGGCGGCGTCGACACGGTGCAACCCGACCTCGAGGACACCTGCATCGTCGCCGAACTCCAGAGCCGGTCGCTGACCGCGGGTGATCGGCCGTGACCGCGCCGGCGCTCCGCGCGCACGATCTGACCCGACGGTTCGGAGCCAACACGGCCGTCGACGGTGTCACATTCGACGTCGGGTTCGGCGAAGTCGTGGGCCTCCTCGGCGCCAACGGCGCAGGCAAGACGACGACGATCCGGATGCTCGCCGGTCTTCTCGAACCCACCGCCGGCGACGCGTTCCTCCTCGGCGGTCCGCCGAATCGAGACTCGCAACGACGCCTCGGCTACGTGCCACAGGGCCTCGGTCTCTACGGTGACCTGACCGTGCGGGAGAACCTGGACTTCTCCGCCGGCGCCTACGGGGCCGAACCGGTGGAACCGACGGGACCGCTCGCCGATGCCGCCGACCGCCTCGTCGGCAACCTATCGCTCGGTCTTCAACGGCAACTCGCGTTCATCTCCGCGCTGCAGCATGATCCGGAGGTGCTGATCCTCGACGAGCCGACATCAGGGGTGGGTGTGTTGGGAGCGGCACGCCTCTGGGACCGCATCCGGAGCGAGTCCGAGAACGGGACGAGTGTCCTGGTATCGACCCACTCCATGCAGGAAGCGCGTCAGTGCGATCGGCTGCTGCTGATGGCATCCGGGCAGATCGTCGGCCGGGGTACCGAAGCCGACATCGTCGCCGGGATGACCGCCGTTGAGGTCAGAGCCGATGCTTGGGCCGAAGCTTTCGACACCCTCACAGCGTCCGGGGTGCTTGTGACGCTCGATGGTCGATCGCTCCGGGTGGCCGATCAGCCTGTGGACGCCGTGGAAGAGATGCTGCGTCGGCGCGGCATCGTGGGCGAGGCCCATGTGGTCCCTGCCACCATCGAAGAGCGCATGGCCGTTCTATCCCCAGGACTCTTGGGTTGATCTGAGCCACAGGTGGTCAAGCCAACGCAAGAGCCCTGGGGTGGCCTGCACTCGCGGTGTCTTGCCGCTTAATGGGCGGAATCCCTTTCCCTGTCCACGTTTCAGCCGATGCCGAGGTTCACAGAAAAAGTGAGGGGGTGGACGGTTCTTCGTCTCCACCACGCCAGTGGGGGAGACGCGATCGAGCTGTTGCTCGATCGCAGAGGGGGCCTCCCGTGGGAACGCAGCTGGAGCCCGGTTTCGTCCAGCTTTCCTACGTCCGAGGTGCCCCCTCTGCCCTCCGGGCATCTCCCCCACCTCGGCGGTGGGGGAGA
>JANTHO010000083.1 GCA_024762335.1 Acidimicrobiia bacterium
GTCTGGTCTGAATCTCCGACTGCCGTCACAGGAAAGCCATCGCCGAAGATCGTTCTGAGGAGTTCGCGCTGTGCGGGGTCGGTGTCCTGGTATTCGTCGAGGAGCACGATCCGATAGCGGTCGCGAATGCGAGCGGCGATGGCCGGGTGATTGGTGACGAGCCGATACGCTCTCCCGACGAGATCCGCATAGTCCACAACGCCGAGACGCCGCTTCGTCTCGTCGTAGGCCTCGGCGATCGAGAGCAGTTCCAGACGCGTCGCCCACGCGTCGTCGAGTTCGGCAGGTGCAGCCGAACGAAGGTCTTCGAAGGAGATGAGGTTGTCGCCCACGGCACCGGCGAGTGTGAATGCCTTGTCGATCACACCGGCAGGATTGGTGAGATCCAGGTGTCGGTACGGAGTCGTGCCCAGACCGTCTGCGAGGAGTTGCCGCTGCTGTGCGGGACTGATGACCCGGGTGTCGCGTTCGACGCCGACGAGGGCTCCGAACTCGCGGAGGAGGAGGTACGCGAACCCGTGGTAGGTCGATACCTGAATCTCACGCCCTTCGGCAGCGAGACCGGGCAGTGCGTGGCGAAGCCGGTCGGCGAGCTCACCGGCAGCCTTGTTCGTAAATGTGATGCCGAGCGCGGCTTCGGGCTCGATCCCCGAGGCGAGGAGCGCTTCCAACCGGAGAACGATCGTCGTGGTCTTGCCGGTACCCGCCCCGGCCGCCACCCGCAGCGGCGCGAGGGGGAAGTCGACGATGGCGTGCTGTTCCGGTGTGAGATGGAAGTTCACGAGGTGAATGCCTCCTTGCCCTCAGGCATCGCGGGACAAAGGGTCCTCACGGCGCATCGTTCGCACGCCGGACCCGGCTTCGGGTTCCAGTCTTCATCAGCGATTCCATGTGCGGCTGCCGCCATCCTCCGCTCGATGTCGGGAAGGTTCCCGAGATCGAACGGCCGCGTTGCGATCGTGTGTTTGAGCGGGTGAAGCGGAAACCACATCTCAGCACCGGCAACGGGCCCCAGGGACGCGAGTTCCGGGGTCTCCCGGGCCGCGATGAGATAGAACCCGAGTTGGATCGATGCTGCCGACTCGTCCCCTGTGACGGTCCGGCCCGTCTTGTAGTCGACGACGACGATCGATCCATCGCGTCGTTCAATGCGGTCGGCCCTGCCACGCCACCGGACGTCACCGCGTTCGAGACCGAGATCGATCTCCAAACGAACCGGCGCTCCGGTGCTCGGCCAGAGGGCATAGAGGTTCTGGAGGGCGGCGCGGGCCCGTTCGCGCCATGCGGCATCGACCGCGTTCTCGCCGAACATTCCGGGGGTGAGAAGCGAATCGAGGTGGGCGAGCGCCTCGTCGGCAGTTCCATGACGATCACCACGCTCCTGAGCCGCCGTCTCCACATGCTCGAGCACCGAATGGATGAGCGTGCCGAACTCCGTGTATCGATTGGGATCCGAACCGATCCTCATCTTCTGCTGCAACACGTACGCCCGCGGACACCTCTCGTACGCGTCGGCTTGGCTGGGGGAGAGGACGACGGGACGTTCCACGACGCCCGTATCGGATCCCCGCTCGGCGACACCGGTGAGCTCCCGCGCCGGCCGGAGCCCGATCGCGGGCCCCCGGGCGAGCGTGTCGATCGCAGCGAGTCTCCGCGGGGGAAGAGCGACGGGATCGGCCGCGACCCGACGGAGCATCGCTTCCGCCTGGCCCATGGTGATCGGGCGGTGGTCGGTATCCGGATCGCCTGCAGATTCATCGACGGACGCCGTACCGGTGGCGAGCGGGAGGAAGCGACTCGGGGTTCCCCCGTCGAGATCGGAACCCGAGTCGGTGGCCGTCCAAACGACCCGTCGCGACGCACGGGTCATCGCCGTGTAGGCGAGGCGTCGCTCCTCCTGCAAGCGGAACGAGAGGTAGCCCGCGGCGTCCGTCGGGAGATGAGGCTGCAGGTGTCGAGTCCCGAGGAGTGAATCACGCGACCGGAGATCGGGGAAGATTCCTTCAACGGCATCGGCGATGAACACTACGTCGAAGGCAAGGCCCTTCGCCTGATGGAGGGTTGTGACGGTGACCCGGTCGGTGTCCCCATCGTGGTACGGGAGGAGCGGACTTGCCTCGAACTCCTCGCTGTCACTGTGGTCGCGGTACTCGAGCAGCGTCCCCTCCGGATTCCGGTCGTTCCAGCGTGCAAGCACCTGGGCGAACGACGTCCATGCCGCCCGGTCCGGGATGCGCCGTGGGCTCGTCACGAGCTCGCCGATCTGGGGAAGCTCCGACCAGATCCGCCAGAGTCCATCCACCGCCGGCGAAGCGGTCGCCCATGAGGGATCGGCGAGGAGATCCGCGAGCGCCGTACCGTCGTCGATTCCGTTTCGAACCAGATCTGACCACGCCGTCTCCCGTGTGGCGCGCAGCGCAAGGAGTTCGGCCATGAGCGCAGGCGAGATCGAGAACATCGGTCCGAGGAGGATGCGTCGCATTGCATGATCGACGGCATCTGCGTTTCCGGATCGGCCGGCTGCGAATGCGAGATCGAAGATGAATCGAACAGCGGGCTGGTCGATCAGACGCTCATCGGGTGGCTCGTGGGGCACACCTCGCACCTCGAGGGAGCGCGACAAGGGCGTGAGGAATCGGCTCTTGGACCGTGTGAACACGGCGATACGTTCGAGCGGAATCCGTTGTTCGAGATTGAGTCGATGGATCTCCGATGCGATCCACTCGGCCTCTTCGACCTGGCGGGTGAACCGATAGGCCTCGACGGACCCCGTTCCCGGAGCGGGAATCACCTTGCCCGCGGCACCCGGAAGCTCATGGGCGGTGATCCGCACCGCTGCGTCGAGGATGTCGGCAGGTACGCGGAACGATGTCGTGAGGACGAGTCGCTCGGCCTCGACACCTTCGATGGAGAAGTCCTCGGGGAAGCGGGCGACGTTCTGGATATCGGCACCGCGAAAGCTGTAGATCGACTGGTAGGGGTCGGCCGCCGCGGTGAGGCGACCGTGCCCGGCGACGAGGCGTTGCAGCAAGATGGATTGGCCGCGTGTGGTGTCCTGATACTCATCGACGAGGACGTAGCGGTGTCGGGCGGCGAGATCATCAGCGATCTGCGGGTCGAGGAGCAGTGCGGCTGCTTCCGCAAGGAGGGTTCCGTAGTCGATGACCGAACGGGATCGGAGGGTCCGGTCGTACCGATCAAGGAACGAAGACAATCCGCGCCAGTCCGCTCGGTCGCGCTCGCGATGGGTGAGCTCGCTTGGCCCGATGAGCTGTTCACGGCATCGGAGGATGAAGTCGGTGACCTCATCGGCGAACGTTCTCGTGGTCAGGAGCGGGCGGTAGGCATGGGACCAGTCCCCGGGATCCTCCATTTCGAGGAGTTCGGCGACGAGACGCTTCTGATCCGGGCCGGGGAGTACGTCGGGTGCTCGATCCCATCCGTGATAGGTGGCGTGCGCCTCGACGAGTCGTGCTGCGAACGAGTGGTACGTGGTGACATCGATCGCCGAGGCGTGATCGGGCGCGGATGAGCGGATGCGGGCATCGAGATCGACGGCACCGCGTCGTGAGAAGGAGAGGACGAGGAGATTCCCGGCGTGCCCCTGTTCGATCAGTCGGGTGGCCCGACGGACCAGGAATTCGGTCTTGCCGGTGCCGGGGCCTCCAACGACGAGCTGCGGTCGATCTGCCGGCTGCACACGATCCGGCCAGTCGGCCGGATCGACGCGAATGTCGGAGCTCATCGGTCGAAGGGGAGCGGCGGTTCGTGAGGTCGAACCGACCCGTCGGGGAGGATGTGGAGGACGCGAACACCGCAGGCCTGCAGGGCCGGAGCGAGGACGGTCGATCGCTCGCACGGTTCCGGGCGGGGCTCCCGGCAGAGAAGCACGGCATCCGTGACCGACGCCACGGCGACGAGCTGCTCGACGATCGTGCGAAGGTCATCGTCCCCGATATCGGCCCAGGGCCGTCCCATCCATCGGTACCCGAGGCCGGCCTCCGCTGCATGCGTCTCGATGCCGGACCCGGTGAAGTCCGGAGCTCCCGCATCGTTTCGGTCCAGGCGAATGTCGATGATCGACGAGATCCCTCGGTCGCTGAGGATCCGGTCGACGTCGTCGAAGGATCGGTTGCCATGTCCGACGGTCCAGATCGTGTTACTCAGAGGGTCCCTCCGTGTCTTGGTCGAATGCGGGACAGATGTCGCGGTACGAGCAGTAGTCACACAGGACACCCGTACGCGTTGGGAACGTTCCGGTGTCGATCGCACGCTCGATCGCTTTCCACAGTGCCTCGAGCTGACGTTGCATCGCATCGAGCTGAGCATCTGTGACGGGGATTGTGTACACCTTTGGTCCGGTCAGGTACATGAGCTTCAGCACGTCCGGCGTGCGGCCCTCCCGAATGCGGATGAGCAGCGCATAGATCTTCAAAGCGAAGAAGGCGCTCATGGCGTATCGCTCGGGTGGGGCCTTTCCCGTCTTGTAGTCGGTGATCACCAGGCCTTCGTCCGTTTCCTCCATGCGGTCGAGGATGCCCCTGATCGTCATGTGCCCCACGGCCTGTGTCATGTCGAGCTCTCTGGCGAGTGGTTCGATCAGCGTCGGATCTTCGACGAGGAAGTAGTTGGAGAGAACCTCGAGGCTTTCGGCGAGCCACGTTTGCTCGCTCTCAGAGTCGGGGAAGAGATCTGGATACTCGGTGGGGGCTGCGTCGGCCCATGCGGTGGCGAACAGTTCGGCGAGTCGCTCCGGCGTGCGTTCGTTTGCCGGCAGCCCGAAGAGATGTTCGAGCGCGAGGTGCGCGGTGGTCCCTCGGGCCTGATACACGGTGGGTTCGGTCGGGATGCGGTCGATCGCGCTGAACTTGAAGAGCTGGGGACAGCGCTTGAAATCGGACGCGCGCGACGGCGACAGACTCTGCAAGGTCGCCGAGCGGTTCGACGGAATTTCGTTCTGGGAGGCCATGTGGAGCACTATACGGGGAGGGTGTGACAGGAATCGCCGGTGACGCCCGAACCGCGGGCCCGGGACGCCATATAGGGCGCAGAGAACCCTGGGTTCGTGTCGGGGAGGGGTGCGCGAAAATTCTCGTTCGAGCGCGAAAAATGAAGAGCGTTTCGGGTGGACATTCGTGTTTCGGTGATCTACTTTTCTTCTTGTCGACGGGACGGGAAACCGGACCGGAGACATCGGCCCGAAAGGGTCGGTCGGGAGCCCGGAAGAGCTCCCGGAACGCCCAACCGGGCACCCCCCGAAAGGGGCGGCGTCGGCTCCGCAAGGAGCCATCGGGAACGGCCTTCGGGTCGGAAACGAGCGGAATGGCGGCCTCACGGAAGGCTCCGGCCGACCGGCGAGGAACGGACGATCGCAAGGTCGCCCGCACCGACGGGGAAGGCCCTCCGGGGCCGGAACCGACGGAACGAGGACACCCCGAGGGGGCGAAAGCTTCCTCGGGGTTTCTCGCGACCACCGTGCGCCGTCGCCGTGAGGTAGACTCCCGCCCATGCCATGGCCTGACGACGTACTCACCGACGACGAGAAGATCATCTCCTCGTTCCGACAGCATTGGAAACTCCTCATCATCCCGATCGGGTGGTTCATCCTGGCGATGGCGATCATCATCTTCGTGATCGCCGTCGACTGGTGGAATCCACTCGAGTGGGTGATCGTCGTCGTGGTGGTGGGTGGAGCGATCTGGCTCATCGTGAGGCCGATCGTGAGCTGGGCCACCACACGGTACGTGCTGACCTCCGAGCGACTCATCACCCGCCACGGGCTCATCGCCAAGTCAGGGGTCGAAATCCCGCTCGAGCGAATCACGAACGTCAACTTCTCCCAGAGCGTGATCGAGCGGATGCTCGGTGCAGGCGACCTCCTCGTCGAGTCTGCAGGGTCCGGCGGTCAGAGCCGGTTCTCGAACATCCCTCATCCGGACGACTTCGCCGCCCTGCTGTACAAGGTCAGGGAAGAGCGGTCGCTCCAGCTCCAGGGGAAGTCGACGGTCACCAACACGACCGTCGAGGCGCCGCCCGACGCGACGGAGCGGCTCCAGCGCCTCAAACAGCTCCACAACGACGGGATCCTCACCGACGAGGAG
>JANTHO010000084.1 GCA_024762335.1 Acidimicrobiia bacterium
CCGGTGGGTCTCAGCGGTCGATGTTCAGCAGCGCCTCGGCGAGTGTCTCGTCGATCGCCAATTCGTCGAGGATCCCCGCTGCGATCGCACCGCGTACGGCGTCGGCCTTCTCGGCCCCTGCGGCGACGCCGATGACCCGCGAAGCATTTCGCAGATCGTCGAGCGTCAGGGCGATCGGGTGCAGGCCGGGAGCGGGAACACGCTCGCCGTCGGCATCGAAGTACCATCCGAACACCTCGCCGACGGCACCGGCCTCGACGACGTCGTCCATTCCCTCCTGGGTCATGAACCCTTCGGAGACCAGCAGCGATTCGGATCCGATCACGCCGATGGAAACGAGGACGACGTCGGCCGCCCGTGCGCGTTCAAGGGCGTGGCTGACCGGCGGCGATTCGAGGAAGCTCTTGGAGATGTCCTCGGATGGGGCGAATCCCGGGGACGGAACGTGCATCACCCTCGCGTCGAACTTGCGAGAGAGCGTGTTGGTTACCTCGACGGCGGCGGTCGTGTCGTCGGTCGTCGTATGGCCGAAGGCGTCGACGAGCATCACGTTTGTGGTGGGGATGGGACGGACCTCACGAGCCGAAAGAGCGATCGTGCGTCCCCAGCCGGCGGCGATCGTCACGGATCCCGAGGCGGCGATCGTCTCGAGTCTGCGGGCCATCGCCGTTGCGGCTGCGACGGCCGGGGGTTCGTCCTCGAGCGACGGGCCGACGATGGCCCCCGCGAGATCGAACTTCTCGATCAGCGCCTCGGCGAGTCGGGCGGATTCGGGGAGTGGCTGGGTGATGATCACGCGGATGATCCCATCGCGCTCGGCCTCGGTGAGGATGCGACTGATCGTCGAACGGGAGATCCCGAGACGGTCGGCGACTTCCTGCTGAGTGAGACCGCGATCGTGATACAGCCATGCCACGCGAATCGCCAGGTCTTGTCGTGTAGTGTTTTCGAGCATTGGTACGGAGTATCATCCAAATGCGGACAAATGTCCAATAGGGAACATTTGTGCATCATGGCGAGCGGCAGGAGCGGAAACATGAAACAGCGCGGCATTCTCCATCCGGAACTCCTCGATCTGATTGCGTCGGCCGGTCACGGCGACGTGATCGTTCTCACCGATGCCGGCCTTCGAGTCCCGAAAGGGGCGAGACGGATCGATCTCGGCCTTGCCTGTGGTGTGCCCGGCATCGTAGAGGTCGTCCGGGCGATGAACGAGGAACTCGTCATCGAGGCGGCCACGGTGGCGACCGAGTTCCGGGATTGGAACCCCGAGGTCTACGCAGCAGCGACGGAGGTCCTCCCCGTCGAACCGGACGAACGACCCCACCAGGAGCTGATGGACGACATGGCAACCCGTGCCTACGCATACGTCAAGACCGGTGAATGTACCGCGTACGCGTCGGTCGCCCTCGTCTGCGGCGTCAACTACCTCGA
This sequence comes from Acidimicrobiia bacterium, assembly GCA_024762335.1. GTDB lineage: Bacteria > Actinomycetota > Acidimicrobiia > Spongiisociales > UBA5794 > JAHEEL01. Next base: position 1,435 of record JANTHO010000084.1, read on the forward strand.
GGAAGCCATCGACCTCTACACGGAGATCCACGGCGAACCACCTTCCTGAGACTCCGGCCGCTGCCTACCCGGGTGCGCCTGGGCCGGTCGTCATCGCTGGTGAGGGCGAGTCGGTCAATCGGTACGATGGGTCGCAGGAGGACCTCATGACCCGATCATCCGAGAACCGACCGCACTGGTCCGCAGCGATGCGCGACTTCGACTGCCTCTCCGTACGCAAGGGCGTTCTGCACATCGAGGGGGTGAGCACGCTCGACCTCGCCGAACAGTTCGGAACCCCGCTCTTCGTCTTCTCCGAGTCCCAGCTCAGGGAGAACCTGCGACGCTTCCGTGAGGCGTTCGCCAAAGGATGGCCGGGACCGGTCGACGTGCTTCCGGCCATGAAAGCCAACACGCTCCTGGCCACACGGCAGGTCCTGTCGAACGCCGGAGCCGGTGCAGACATCTATTCACCGGAGGAACTTGCGGGCGTCCTCAAGACCGGTGTCAATCCGGAGCGCGTGTCGGTCAACGGCGGAGGCAAGCCGAAGGATCATCTCCGCAACTGCGTCGAAGCCGGTGTCCGCATTACCGTCGAGGACGTTCACGAGATCGACCTCATCCAGGAGGTCGCCGCAGAACTGAACAAGACGGCCAAGATCCGTTTCCGGGTCAAGCCCGTCGTACCGAACCTGTGGAAACGCACCGACTTCTCCCAGATGAGCGTCCCGATCGACCTCGGCATCCAGGTGTACAAGTCGGGTATCCCGCCCGAGTACCTCGTCGAGATGGGACACCGGGTGTTCATGATGCCGAACGTCGAACTCGTCGGCTTCCACTTCCATGCAGGGCGACACCATCCGAGCCTCTGGTTCTGGGAGGGGATGATGGTGCGGTACGCGCGGCTCATCGGCGATCTCTCGAAAGCGTGGGGCGGCTGGCGACCGTCCGAGATCGACATCGGCGGCGGATTCGCCAGTCCCCGAGACCCGTTCAACAAGGAGTTCCCGCGATCGGAGTTCCTCCTCACCGCCGTCGGGTATCCGTTCCTCGTCGGCCTGCGCGGCCTGGGGGAGAAGGCATATCACGCAGCCTTGTCGAAGATTCTCGCCGTCCTCACCGACCAGAGCGATCCGAAAACCCCGCCGACCATCGAGGAGTACGGGCGGGCCGTCACATCCACGCTGAGCCGCGAACTGGCGGCGAACGGCGTCGATCCAGACGGTATCCGTCTGCAGCTCGAGCCGGGTCGATCCATGTACGGGAACACGGGGATCCATCTGTCGACCATCAAGACCGTCAAACGGCAGACGAAACCGATCCCGTACACGTGGGTGCTGACAGACACGACCTACTTCTTCCTGGCCGGAGGGATGCTCGAGCACAACCGACACCCGTTCGTGTTCGTTGACCAACCGGAGGCGCCGGCCACGCAGACGGCCGACATCGTCGGTCACTCGTGTTACGCCGATCAGATCGTGCTCGGGGCGAAGGTCCCGGACGTGAACGATGGTGATGTTCTGGCGCTCCTCGAGACCGGCGCGTATCAGGAGAGCTCGGCGTCGAATTTCAACTCGTTGCCGCGGCCCGCCTCGGTCCTCGTCTACGGAACCGACGCCGAGTTGATCAAGCGTGCCGAGGACGTCGACGATGTCTACGGAAGGGACATCGTTCCTGAACGGCTCACCCGGGCCATCGATCCGAGGCCATGACCGACAGTGTCGCGACCTGGGTGATCGCCGGACTGGAGGTCGTCGCCGCGCTCGGCATCGCTACCTACTGGGTGACCTGGTTCCGGGAGCCGCACGACGAACCGTGGCTCCCGGAGGGTTATGTCGAACATGAGACACCGTTCGTGTTCGCCGACGCCATCCTCGCAACCGTGCTGGTTCTCGCAGCCGTACTCCAGGTGACCGAACCTCCGCTGGGCCCGGTCGCGGAGCTTGCTCTCGGCGGTCGCCGGCCGGGATTGGGCAATTCGCTCGGTCTCATCGCCGCGGGCATGCTCGCGTTCCTCGGCATCCTGGACCTGGCCTACTTCGCCCGGACCGGCCTGTTCAAGCGCGAGCACGGTGGGATCGTCAACATCGGTGTCGTCGCCGGGACGCTACTGCTGTCGGTGATCCTGACGTTGCGGTTCGTCTGAAGGTATGAAGGGCGTGTCGGTCGGCCTGGTCGAAGGGGCCGTCGGAAACGGCCACTCGGCCCTAGACGGCCGATCGGCAACGGCGTCATGGTTGGTACGGGTCACGAGAGGAGCAACGAATGGCGAACCGGGATGGCACCCTCACCGCTTCCGACTCGACGCTGCTGTTCTATCGGTACTGGCTTCCCGACGAACCCCCTGACGCGGTCGTGGCATATCTGCATGGCGTGGGCGGCCACTCCGGGCAGCCGACCTATCGCTACCTCATCGAATCCCTCGTTTCGAGTCGGCGAGCCGTGTACGGGTTGGACCTGCGTGGATTCGGTCGGTCCGAGGGTCGAAGAGGACATGTGGACAACTGGCGGAGCTACCTGAGCGATGTGTCGGCCTTTCTTGCGGCCGTTCGCCATCAGCACCCGCAGGTGCCGGTGTTTCTCTTCGGTCAGAGTCTCGGAGGTCTGATCGCCCTGGAGTACGCGATCGAGGCTGACCGACGACTCAGCGGGGTCATCGTTTCCGCACCCGCCGTCGCACAGCGCGACGCGCCGATCTGGCTTCATGCCATGGTGCATGGTCTCTCGAAGATAGCGCCGACGTTCAGCGTGAACCCGCACGTGGATCCGGCGGCGTTCACACGGGATCCGGCCGAGGTTGAGAGGTTGGTTGCCGACCCTTTGCGCCATCCAAGGGTGACGGCTCGGTTCGCCGTCGAGTACGAAGCGGCGGTTGATCGTGTTCTGTCCGAGGCTCCATTGCTCAATGTGCCGCTCCTGGTCGTTGTCGGTTCGGCCGATACGGTGACGCCACCACAAGCATCGCAGTCGTTCTACGACCGTGTAGTCATCGAGGACAAGACGTTGAAGGTGTACGACGGGGGATTCCATCAGCCGATCCTGGACATCGATCGCAAGGAGGTGCTTTCCGACATTGGAAGGTGGATCACCGATCACATCGCGGCCCGAGAAGACTCGACTCCATAGGGTCCTGCGTGTGTGCGACCGAGGCGGCGCAATTGGGAAGGGCATGGTGCCGCGAGGTACGCTTCGGTGAGGAGGATTCGATGGCTCGAGTCGTAGGCGCAGACGTCTGGAAGAGCGGGTGGGTCGCGGTCGTGACCGTCGACGGATGGATCGCCTCGATCGACGCCTACGACACGATGGCCGACCTCGCCGAGACGGAGTCGGCCGCCGACGTGATCGCCGTCGACATTCCGATCGGTCTCCCCATCGCTCCTCCCCGTCCGGCCGACTCAGCGGCCCGAAAGTTCATCGGATCGCGTGGTTCGAGCATCTTCCCGACGCCACCGAGGGACGTGCTCGAGGTCGACACCTACAAGAAGGCCCTCGCGTTCTCCCGCAAACGCTACGGAATCGGCCTGACCGCCCAGAGCTACGCGTTGCGCCACCGGATCTTGGAGACCGATGCCGTTGCCCGCGCGGACGACCGGGTCGTCGAGATTCACCCCGAGGTGACGTTCCGCGCGCTGGCCGGGCGTCCTCTGGCGTTCTCGAAGCGAACCTGGAACGGGCACAGTGAACGGCGACGGCTCCTCTCCGGCGTCGGGCTGTCGATTCCCGACCGCCTCCCCGACGCGGTCGGGTCCGTCCCGGCCGACGACGTGCTCGATGCGACGGCCGCGGCATGGTCGGCTGCGCGGTATGCGTCCGGTGACGCACGGACACTCCCCGACGAGATGCCGCTTCCCGGCTTCGGTGAAGTCATCTGGTACTGATCGGTCGATCGATGTGCGCGCGCCGTCCGACGCGCTTCCCGAGCGTCGTCCAATTCCCGTTGAGTAGATCGAGCAGGGAATCGAGCGCTGCGAACGACACCTTTCCTCCCGAGAACAGGACGATGCTGCGCAGCGGTGCCTCGCGCATCGTCGCTTCGAGCATGCGGCGCATCGAGTCGTTCTCTGCGGGCACCATGCCGGCTATCTGACGGCGGATGCCGGCGAGGAGCGCCCTGCGAACCTGACGACCGAAGCGTGTGGCCCCGAGGTCTTCGATCGTCGAGTTCCTCGTGAACGGTCTCGTCGGAGTGGGGTCGGGGATCGGATGTCCCAGCATCGCAGCGAACTCGTCGTCGGTAGCGAAGAAACCGGACGGGCCGGGCTGCGGATCCGCTGCGAACTCTGATGCAACCGTGATCGGGAGCGTGTGGACGATGTCGACCGACGACGTGCCGATCAGGATTTCGAATACGCCGGACTCGACCTGCCAGTCACCCGAAGGGGGATCGAAGAACGCGAACGCCCGCCGATCGAGATGCACGCGTGGCGTCGCTGTTTCACCGGGGGCGAGACGAACCTTTG
>JANTHO010000085.1 GCA_024762335.1 Acidimicrobiia bacterium
GATCGTTCGATTCGAACCAGCGCGAACGCTCGCCGAAGCGGCGGACCGGCGGGGCACGACGGTCGATCGCATCCTCAAGACCATGGTGGTGCGTACGGGAGAAGGTGACTACACAGTGGCGCTCGTTCCCGGTGACCGGGTGATCGACTGGGCGGCGCTCCGCAACCATCTCGGCTTGCGGCGGCTCGCACTGGCCGACACCGAGCAGGCGTTCGAGGCGACGGGTTATCGACGGGGGACGATCACCCCGTTCGGCATCTCCACGGATATTCCGGTGATCGTCGACGAGTCGGTTCCCGGCCGTGGTGAAGTCTCCGTCGGCGCAGGTGTTCCCGGTGTCGCGATCCATCTCGACGCGGATGCGTTGATCGCGGCCGTTGCCGCCGTCCCGGGTGCGATCACGAAACCGGCAGAGTCACCATGACGGCACAGGTGCTGTGGTTCCATGAGCATTGGGTGCTGATCGCCCTCGGCGCCACCGGAGTCGTCGGTCTCTGGGGTCTCGTTCTGGCTGCGATGCGAAGAAGACCGGGTCGCTCCTTCGGAATCGCCGCCGCTGTGGCGATCATCGCGATCCTGATCCAGGTCGCGGCCGGGGTCACGCTCTACGTCTCCGGGTTGCGTCCTCTCAACGGTCTCCACGTGTTCTACGGAGTCGTGATCGTCGTGACGCTGAGCCTCGCCTATGTGTATCGCTCGACGCTCGCACGCAACCCTGCGCTCTGGTACGGGCTGCTCCTCCTTTTCGTGATGGGACTCGGATTTCGCGCATGGGCCAACGTGTCCTGACATCCGCCTCTAGAGTTCCGTGTCCACGGAGGAGGAACCGATGTTGTTGAAGGGGAAGCGGCTGGTCGTCACCGGAGTGCTCACCGACGGGTCGATCGCCTGGCATGTGGCGCGTCTGGCCCAGGAGGAAGGCGCCGAGATCGTCCTCACCGGCTTCGGCCGGGCGATCCGCTTGACCGAGCGGTCGGCGAAGCGACTGCCCGATCCGCCGCCGGTGCTCGAGTTGGACATCAACGAACCTGCCCACATGGACGCGCTCGTTGCGGACTTGTCGGACCGGTGGGGAGCGGTCGATGGTGCTCTCCACGCCATCGCGTATGCGCCAGAAGATGCCCTCGGCGGCAACTTCCTCAGCACGCCGGCCGATTCGGCGGCGACCGCGTTTCTCACGTCGGCGTTTTCGTACAAGACGCTTGCGGCCGGCCTGCTCCCGCTCATGCGTGAAGCGGGTGGCGGATCCCTCGTGGCACTCGACTTCGACAACACGTCGGCCTGGCCGGCCTACGACTGGATGGGTGTGTCGAAGTCGGCCCTTCAGTCTGTCACCCGGTACCTCGCCCGCTACCTCGGGGAAGACGGGATCAGGGCGAACGCCGTCTCCGCCGGTCCGCTGTCCACGGTGGCGGCGAAATCGATTCCCGGAATACAGGAATTCGTCGATGCGTGGCAGCGGCGAGCGCCGTTGCCGTGGGATCTGACCGATCCTGAACCCGTCGCACGGATGGTGTGCGTGCTGTTCTCCGACTGGGCGCCGTCGACAACCGGTGAGATCATCCACGTCGACGGGGGCTTCCACGCCGTGGCAATGGACCGCTCCCGTTAGCCAGCGGCAATGCCGGACCGCCGATGATTCGCCGGTAACCTGTCTGGATGTCCAGAATCCTTCTCCTCTTCGGTGGCCGGTCGGCAGAACACGAAGTGTCGTGCGTATCGGCCGTCGCGATCCACGACGCGTTGGTGGAAAGCGGCCACCGGGTGATCCCCGTCGGTATCGACCGTGACGGATCGTGGTGGGTGATCGACGCTTCTCATCGCCCGTTCCGCGCCGAAGGCCGGCCTGCCTCCCTCCGACTCCCGGACGGACGGCTTCTCGTCGGCGACGCCGCCGTCGGCTACGACACGGTGTTTCCGGTTCTCCACGGACCGTACGGCGAAGATGGGACGATCCAGGGTGTGTTCGAGATCGCGAACAAGCCGTACGTCGGGTGCGGCGTGCTGCCGTCGGCGCTCGCCATGGACAAGGACATCGCGAAGCGCATCTTCGCCGACGCGGGAATCCCGACGTCCCGGTGGCGGGTCGTGCGCAGAGCGCAATTCGACGACGATCCGTCGGGAACGGCGCGCAGCGTGCTGCGCGCACTCGGCTCACCGGTGTTCGTGAAACCGGCCGAACTCGGATCCTCGGTTGGGATCACCAAGGCCACCGACGAAGAGGCCGTCGAGCGAGCGATCGCGGTGGCCTTGCGATACGGGGACAAGGTGATCGTGGAGGAGTTCATCGACGGGAGAGAGATCGAAGTCGCCGTTCTCGAAGGGCCGAGAACCGCTATGCCGGGTGAAGTGAAGTCGGCGGGGGACTGGTATGACTACGCGTCGAAGTATGAGGATGAGGCGAGTGATTTCGAGGCACCTGCCCGGCTCGCGAAGGACCGCGCCGAAGAGGTACGTGCGCTCGCCGCCAGGGCCTTCGAAGCGATCGAGTGCCGCGGCCTGGCCCGCGTCGATTTCTTCTTCGAAGAGCACGGCCGGGGGTTCCTCATCAACGAGGTGAACACGATGCCGGGATTCACGCCGATCTCAGGATTCCCGAAGATGTGGTCGGCCACCGGCATGACCTACGCGGAGCTGTGCAACGAACTCGTCGAGATCGCTACCGGGCCCTGAGACCCAATGGCCGCGCGGCGGCGAGAAACCCTGCAACACCGGCCGAGACGTCCCCTTCTAGATGTTGATGACGGGGCACGTCAGCGTGCGGACGATTCCCTCGACCGGCTGGACGGATGAAACCACCAACTGACCCAGCGCGTCCACATCCGTCGCCTCGATCAGCACGACGACGTCGTACGGGCCGGTGACGGCTTCGGTGGAGATGACACCGGCCAGACCACGGATGGCGTTCGCTACGTCGGCTGCACGGCCGGTATCGGTTTGGATCAGAACGTAGGCTCGAACCACGATGTCCTCCTGTGCTCGTGGAGGCCAGTGTACCGGACCGAACCGGCGGTTAGTACCCGTCTGCTCCGAAGCGAAGATCGGAGGCGTAGAGGCGGCCGTCGTCCTCCTGCGTGGTGAAGATGACGCGCTGACCCGCTCGCAACATTCGGAACATGGAACCTTCGAGCGAGCCCGGGCGGAGATACACCTCGGACCGGTCATCGTCGCGGACGATCACTCCGACACCTGAGCGGGGATCGTAGACCTTGACGACGCCCTGCATGCCGCTAGACCTTTTCGACTTTGCCGGCCTTGATGCACGACGTGCAGACGCGAATACGCTTCGAGTTACTTCCGTCGCGTACGCGTACGCGCTGGATGTTGGGAAGCCACCGGCGACTGGAGCGCTTGTGCGAGAAGCTGACCTGCTTGCCGAACCACGGCTCTTTGCCGCAGACTTCACACCGATATGACATTTGGGGGAACCTCCTGAGGTGATCTGGGAGGGTAGCAGGGTCCATCGGACAACGACCTTCGATCCGCAACGGACCATCATGGGGGTGTGGCAGACAACGGCGACCAGCGAACCGGGAGAACTCTTGCGTACCTCACCGAGGTGCCGGTCGACCGCGTCAAGGGCATCGGTACGGTCCGGGCGAAGAAGCTCAACGAGGATGGGATCGCATCCGTCGCCCATCTCCTGCTTCACGTTCCGAGACGATACCTCGATCGTTCACAGCTCTTCGATCTGTCCTCGGTCCCGCTCGGCGAGGAAGTGACCGTGGGCGGTGTCGTCCGGCATGTTTCGAAACGGCGGATCTCGAGGAACCGCACGATGATCGAGGCCGTCATCGGTGATGGAACGAGCACCCTCAAAGCCGTCTGGTTCAACCCGTATCTGAAGATCCGGGAGGGCGAGGAGGTCGTTCTCTCCGGTAAGGCGGAGACGTTCCGCGGTCACCTCCAGATGAAATCACCCGACCTCGGCAGGTTCGGTGGCGAGGGTTCACTCGTGACCGGGAGAGTGCTGCCCATCTACCCGAAGACCGGGGGGATGGCCTCCCAGAAGCTCCTCGCCTCGATGGACAACGCCCTGCGCCGGTCACGACCGATCACCGACATCGTCCCGGTCGAAGTGCTCGATCGGTTGAACCTCATCGGGCGGGACGAGGCGTTCGCCGGGATCCACGTCCCCGAGGGCATCGACGAGGTCGAACGTGCCCGCAGGAGGCTCATCTTCGACGAGTTCCTCCGGATCCAGATGGCGTTCCGGACGCGGGCATACGACGATTTCGAGTCGCAGGTCGGTGTTCCGAACTCCGTCAAGGGGGACCTCTATCAGCGCTACCTCGAAGCGCTGCCGTATCGGCTCACTTCCGACCAGGAGATGGTGACGGCGAGAATCCTCGACGACATGGCGAACCCGCGGCCGATGCATCGCCTCCTGCAGGGCGAGGTGGGATCGGGCAAGACGGTGGTGGTCATCCTGGCGCTCCTCACCTCCGTCGAGAGCGGCCATCAGGGTGCAGTCATGGCGCCGACCGAGGTACTTGCGACGCAGCATTACCTCGGGACCGAACTGGCCCTCGAGGAAGCGGGTCTGGCACCGTCGCTCATAGACGGGGGAGCAGCGAACACCGCTTCGCTGTTCGCCGCAGAGCCGACGGCGACACGCAATGTTCGGATCGGACTCTTCACGGGTAGCAAAGTCACGACGAACTTCGTCCGCGGCGATGTTCCACGTTCCAGGGGACTCGAATGGCTCCGGGACGGCACGATCGACATCGCGTTCGGCACACAGGCCCTGATCCAATCCGGGGTCGGCTTCCATTCGCTCGGCATCGCCGTCGTCGACGAACAACACCGGTTTGGCGTGGAGCAGCGTGTCGTGCTGCGCGACGAGAACACCGGTGGAGGCGTTCCCGATCTCCTCCTCATGACCGCTACTCCGATACCGCGCACGCTTGCGATGACCGTCTACGGCGATCTCGAGGTCTCGACGATCAAGGAGATGCCTGCAGGCCGTGCGCGGATCACCACCGAAACGATCCCGGATTCGGCTGATCACGAAATCGACGAACGGATCCGACGAGCCGTGTCCCGAGGCCGTCAGGTTTTCGTCGTGTGCCCCCTCGTCGAAGACTCCGACAAGATCGAAGCCCGTTCCGCGACGTCGGAGTACGAGCGACTGCGGAAGGCGCTGCTGGGGATTCGATGTGAACTCCTCCACGGCCAGATGCGATCAGATGAGAAATCGGCGGTGATGCATCGTGTGCGGGCAGGGGAGGTCGACGTCCTCGTGGCAACGACCGTCATCGAGGTCGGAATCGACGTCCCGAACGCCACGCTGATGGTCGTCAGAAGCGCCGACCGGTTCGGTCTGAGCCAACTCCACCAGCTCCGTGGCCGTGTCGGACGGGGGGAACATGGTGGAACCTGCATCCTGTCGGCGGACCCGACGACCGCCGAAGGGCAGCGGCGTATCGATGCGATGGTGGAGACCGACGACGGCTTCGTCCTCGCCGGGATCGATCTGGAGATCCGTGGGCAGGGGACCGTGTTCGGCGGGGCGCAATCCGGCGTTGCCGATCTCCGGCTCGGAGACATCCTGCGTGATCGCGACATCCTCGAGGAGGCGAACAGTGTCGCAGCCGAAGCCGTCCGTGCCGACCCGCACGGCCCGTTCGTCGAAGCAGTCATGCATGAAGTTGCGTGCCTGT
>JANTHO010000086.1 GCA_024762335.1 Acidimicrobiia bacterium
TACCTTCGCCGTGCTGGGAGAAGGATTTGAACCTCCGTAGGCATCAGCCGGCAGATTTACAGTCTGCTCCCTTTGGCCACTCGGGCATCCCAGCAAGCCGAGGCGCGCGGCAACCCGCACCCCTCAACGGTGCCGTAGGTTACCAAGCCTCCGATTCATGCGTACATAGCGTTTCGGTCAGGGGTCTTGTGCGTCTCTACACATCTTGGTATATTCGTGTGTATGGCACGCACGAATATCGATCTCGACGAGAATCTCATCAGCGAGGTCATGCAACGCTACGGTTTCAAGACGAAGCGTGAGGCGGTCCACTCTGCGCTTCGCCGCCTCGCACCATCACCCATGACCCGGGAGGAAGCACTCGCCATGCGGGGCTTCGGCTGGGACGGTGATCTCGACGACATGCGGAGCGGCTTCGGGGTCGACGACCGATGATCCTCATCGACTCGTCCGCGTGGATCGAATATCTCCGGGACACCGGCTCCGGCGCATGCACACGCATGAACGATCTCCTTGCTAGCGACGCCCCGATGGCTACCTGCGACACCGTGATGATGGAAATCCTCTCCGGCACCACCAGCGAGCAGGAAGCAAACGAACTGATGCGTCTTCTCGACCGCTGTCGCTTCTATCCGGTTCGACCACTCTTCGACTCCACCGGCGCCGCGGCCATCTACCGGAGATGTCGGCGCGTCGGCTTCACTCCACGGAGACTCAACGATTGCCTGATCGCTGCAGTCGCACTCGAATACGACCTTCCGGTCCTGCACCAGGATCGAGACTTCGAACGCATTGCCGAGGTCACTGGTCTGCGCATCGCTTCGTGATCAGCGGATCCCCGACGCCATCTCTTCGAGGCGTTCGATCCGTTCGGGAATCGGGGGGTGGGTCGAGAACATCCGGCTGAATCGGAGTTGCTGCCGCTGCTTCGCTGAGAGCGCCCGGTACGGATCGGCGATGAACAGCGTCGATGCGGACGCCCCAACGTCCATTGGGATGCGGGCCGTACCGGCGTCGAGTTTCTTCAGGGCGCTGGCCAGGGATAGCGGCGATCCGGTGACGAGGGATCCCGACCGGTCGGCCTCGAACTCGCGGGCACGGCTGATGGCCATGCGGATGATCATGGCGACGAGCGGGGCGATGATGATGGCGACGAGTCCGGCGATCGCGCCGATGGCGCCGTTGTCGTTGCGGCGACCCATCGACCCCCAGAACGCCATGCGAGCGAAGAACGACATGGCGGCGCCGATGGTGGCGGCAATCGAGCCGATGAGGATGTCTCGGTTCTTCACATGGGACAGTTCGTGGGCGAGGACCGCTTCGAGCTCCTGATACGACATCATCTCAACGATCCCCCGGGTCACGGCAACGGCGGCGTGGCGCGGGTTTCGCCCCGTCGCGAATGCGTTCGGCTGGGGTGATTCGATGAAGTAGATCTTCGGCACCGGCATTTCCATCCGCTGAGCGAGCGAGCGAACGATGCTGTACACCTCAGGCATCTCGTGTTCTTCAACCGGCCTGGCCTTCGCCGCGGCGATCGCCATCCTGTCCGAGAACCAGTAGATCCCGAAGTTGAACAAGACGGCGAACCCGAGGGCAAGCAGCGCCCCCTGCTGCCCCCCGAACAACCACCCCACGGCAATGAAGATCCCGCCGAGCAAGGCAAGCAACCCAACGGTCTTGACGTTGTTGACCATGTGTGGAGCGTACAGCCGTATCCGATTTCTCGGACCGATCCATTGTGACGAGTCCACCGGATCGGTCCGGCCTCAGCCACTCGTCGCCCGCACGATGCACCGGCCAATGCACGGGAGCACCCGGCATGATCCGGGCCCGAATCCGGGCCGGTGTCACGCCGGGCACTCCTTCGTCTCGTGCGCCGTCGGGTTTGGGTGCCCTCCGGCTACTCAGTCGTGGTTGCCCTTGCCGGGCTTCTGGTTGAGCGCGAGTCCGACGACGACCGCATCATGATCCGAACTGCGATACGGATCGGGCGCATACAGGTCCGCTTGTGCGGGGCTCTTGTATGACAGGTCGTAGTTGAAGATGTCCGGCTCGTCGGCGTTGATGTGCCACTCCGCTGCTCCGGTCACCTGACCGGTCAGCGACTCGGATGACAGGGCGTAGTCGAGATACCCCCACTGGCCGCTGAAGACGTATGAGTAGGCGAACTCGCCTTCGTAGGCGTCGATGAGGTCGGCGTAGCCACCGTCCCGCAACGTGTCGATCGGCGCTTCCTTATCGTACGAGTTGAGGTCACCGAGAATGAGCCAGTCGCCGTCCTTGGAGTTCGTCGGGTTCGTGCCGATCCACTCCAGGAGCTCGGCGGCGGCCATGGTGCGTGTCAGGTCGCAGTTGCCGGAGTATTCCGAGTCGTCCCCTTCGCCGCACGACGATCCCTTCGACTTGAAGTGGTTGACCGCGACCGAGAACTTCTCCCCGGTTCGCTTCTCGAGGAACGACACCGCCAGCGCTGCCCTGTTCCGGTCCTTCCCCGTGTGGTTCGGATCCAGGAACTCGGGCGTGGCGAGAATCGCTGGCAAGCCGGTCGGCGTCACCGAGGCCGGCTTGTAGATCACACCGACCTTGATCACGTCGGTCCCGGTGACACCGACGTCGATGTAATCGTACGTCCGTGCTCCGAGCATGCCGTTCAGGCCGGACACGATATCTGCGAGCGGTGCGACTCCCGGGGTATTCTCGAGTTCGACGAGTCCGACGACATCGGCGTCGAGCCCCGCGATCGCCGCGAGCAGCTTCGCCCGCTGACGCTCGAATTCGGCGGTGCTGTCGGCACCACGGCAGCCGTCGGAGAACTCGGGACCGCAATTGCTCGATCCGTCGTCGATCGTGAGGAAGTAGTTCAGCGCGTTGAGGCTCGCGACCCTGAGACGTCCACCGACGTCGGCAGCCGTCGTCCCTGGACGCTCGTTCGGCACGTAGCTGTCGTAAGCATTCGGGTACAGCTTGTAGTTCCCGAACGTGTAGTACACGGCCCCCGTCAGCCCGGTGATCGCATCGCCGCCGCGGAACGCGTTCGACAGCGTGAACTCGTCCCGGAAGATCGGGTGCACGTTGAAGTCCGGGTTCTGGGCGGTGCTGCCGTCGTCGATCGTGATGCGACTGAGCGCGTTGGCCTCGGCGAGGGCGATCCCCTCGGGCGAGCCCGGTTCGAACACGGCGGTCGGGTTCATCGGCCGATCCGCGCCGGGTGTCGGGAGGCCGACGACGATCTCCCCGTACCGGTCGTAGTTGTAGTACTCGGTGATGGCGAGAGTCTGGGGGAACCGCACGACCATACCCTCGTAGGCTTCGAGATCGCCGAGCGACAGGAGCGGGAAGTCGACGGTCGCCGGCGTCGCCACCCGGGGGTCGACGTCCAGGACCTCGATCTCGGCGTAGTTCCCCAGTTGGGTGTTGCCGTAACGCTCCTGGACCGTGCCGGTAACCCGGACGACATCACCGATGTCGACCGTGTCATTGTTCGCATTGAAGACGAAGATGCCCTCGGAGGTCGCCGGATCACCGTCGATGTCGGAATTCTCCTCCTGCACGAAGAAACCGGCGAGACTGTTGTAGGTCTCTTCGTCGGCGACCACAACCCCTTCGATCGTCACCGTGTCGCCCTCGAGCGGTGAAACCCCTCCCGCCCCCTGGATTTCGTGGATCAGCGTCAGTGTCGGCCCCGGAGGCGGCGGTGCCTCTCCTGTGCCGGCCGTTGGAGTGTTCACTGCAGGGTTGTTACCGAAGCTCAAGATCGACCAGTCGGCGGTCGTGTCCGTGTCAACACCATCAACGATCCGCCCGACACCGGCAGGGAAGAATGACCCGTCCGGACCGATCACCGGCGCACCGAAGAAGAAGAACGTCGGCGCTTCGCCGTCCGTCGACCCGACGGCGTCGACGACGACCTCGGAGCCCGTCACGGCCGTTCCCGAGATCGACGAGGTCTGCACGAGAGCGTACGTCGAAGAGGAATTCTCCAGCGAGTTGTTGCTTATGGACCGGTTGGCGGTCACGCCGTAGGTCGTCTCGGTCATCTCGTTGGCCAGCAAGAAGAATCCGTTGTCCCCGAGAACATCGGTCGGCCCGAGGTCGATCTGCGTGTCGATCGTTCCATGGGATGACTGGTCGTCACTTTCGACGACGATGAAACTCAGGCCCTCCAGGCTCGTTCCCGGCGTTCCGTACAGCTCCACATATTCGGCGTCCGTGCTCGTGGTGCTTGCGAGCACCTCATTGATCAACACGGGATCGCCGGTTGCAGCCGAAGCCGGGGCGGCGCCGAGTGGTAGTAACGCTGCCAGCATCCCCACAACGAGCATCAAACCAAGTCTTGAACGCGCGCGAATCACTTCATCCTCCTATGTGGCGGGTGGATCCCAGGACAGGGCTGGACGGAGACAGGACGCGCAACACCGGATCGTCTGTCCGATCGGACTTCTCGCGCATTCCTGCAACACTCTCCGTCCCTCAAGGCGCCGTATAGCGCTCTCGCCCAACCCGACTCTAGCCGACCCATGCGACCGTAACCCAAGAGCGCGAAAACCATGGCTATTCCTACTGGCGCGCACATGACCACGCAGAGTACGATCAAGTACGTTGACGGACAGGGGAAGGTGGCGTCGGCATGGAGGCCGTCCGTTTCGGGCGCAACAAGCCGCTCCTTCCCAAGGGACGACAGGGAAGGGAAGGCGCACACGTGTCTCGAAGATTATTGATTCTCCTCGCAGTGCTTGCACTCGCGGTCGGCATACTCACGCCGATCGCAGCCGGCGCATCAGACGGCTCCGACTCGGTGGATCTCGCCGGTACGCAGACGACCGTGGAGAAGAGCGAGTACGGAAGCTACATCGTCGTAATGACGGCAGATCCGCTGCTCGCTGATTTCAGCCAGGATGAGCTGAACTCGAAGGCGGCCAAGAAGAAGGCCATGGGTCTCGCGAAGGGCCACGAAAAGGCGCTCAAGGACGCCGGGGTCAAAGCCGCCGCCAAGGTGAACGAGTACACGAACGCGGTGAACGGCTTCTCCGCGTTCCTCTCGTATGACGAGGCGCTCGCCCTGGCTGCCGATAAGAACGTCGCCATGGTGGTTGCAGACGAGCTGCTGCAGCCCGATACCGATGCGAGCCCAACATTCATCGGACTCGACGGCGCGGCCGGCCCTTGGGCGACGGGTTACGACGGTGAGGGCGTAGTCGTCGGCATCATCGACACCGGCATCTGGCCCGAGCATCCGTCGTTCGCCGACGACGGATCCTTCCCGGCCCCGCCCGTGGTGCTCGACGACTCACGGCCCAACTGTGAGTTCGGCAACACGGCCCACAACCCGAACGATGCACCGTTCGCCTGCAACAACAAGCTAATTGGCGCTCGCCAGATGCTCGATACGTACCGCTACTACATCGGTGCTCTGCCGGGTGAGTTCGACTCCGCTCGCGATGACAACGGACA
>JANTHO010000087.1 GCA_024762335.1 Acidimicrobiia bacterium
ACCCGAGGATGCCATCGATCCGAGCTTGCCTGCGGCCATGACCAGGTTCAGCATGAAGTGGTCGTTGCCGTTGATGAAGTCGAACACCTCGCGGCGGCGCTCGACCGGCGCATCCGCGCCGTCGATGAGCGCCCCGGCGATCTCGCGGAGGAACAGCGAGGTCACGGCGCGGTTCCGGTTGTGGCCGTCGTCGCCCATCTGGAGGGCCTGTGCGATCAACGATTGAAGGTCGATCGGGCCCGTGCCGGCAAGGGTGGCTTTGAGGACCGGTCCGAGAACGGCATCCATCCAGCGGAGGCGGTCGATCACCTCGGGGGCGAATGCCCCGTACCGGAGAACCTTCCCAAGGCCCTCATTGAGGGTCGAGTACGACACGCCGTCCCCTGCGTCGTCCTCGACGACGGCGACCGGCATCGACGGCGACGTCACACCGGCCATCGGCCCGACGGCATCGTGATGGTGACACGGAGAGAGTTCGATCTCGCCGCGTG
This sequence comes from Acidimicrobiia bacterium, assembly GCA_024762335.1. Taxonomy (GTDB): domain Bacteria; phylum Actinomycetota; class Acidimicrobiia; order Spongiisociales; family UBA5794; genus JAHEEL01. Next base: position 492 of record JANTHO010000087.1, read on the forward strand.
CGGCCCTCGCCGCCGCATCGTCGGGATCATCGGCGAGGCCCTCGTAGAGCATGGCCCCGATGATCGCCCCCTTCATCGGTCCGCTCGCCCGATCCCACTCCAGGGGCGGTCCGGCGTGGAGGAAGGTGTGATCCGTCATCCCCGTGATCACGTCGCGGGCGACCTTGACGTCGGTCAGGTGGGGGCGAACGGCGAGCATGCGCCCGATGGCGACTTCGTTTGCGTCGCGCATCCGATCGTCGGAGAACAGTGTGTTGAGGGCGTCCTCCGTTCCGGCGGCCGGCGGCCGCCAGTCGGCTCGCGACACGGGCGAACCCTGCTGTTCGATGGAGACGGCCAGCATGTCGGTCCCTGCCGTCGCGACGATGGGTTCGTTGTCGAGGAATTGGCTGAGATCACTCATGATGAACTCCTTGTGGTCGCAAGACGCACCGCTTCTCGTGCCGCCGCAGCGTTGGACAGGTACACCGAAGCACCCGCTTCGTTGAGCGCCGTCGCCTGTGCATCGCGGCCCTGGGGATCACCCCTGGTTCCGCACAGCGACACGACGACGGCCACACCGGCGTCGACGACCCGGCGAACGATCGGGGCGAGTTCGGCCGCCGGGTTGGCGTTGGATCCGTATCCGAGAACGACGTCCATCAGGACCACACCGATGCTCTCATCGTGGGCGGTCGCAGCGAGCCGTTCGACCCGTACGGTCTGGTCGATCATCGGGTGAGCACGACCCTGCGTGTACTCGTCGTCGCCGTAGTCGATGAACGTGTGCCCTTCGTCCTCTTCCCTCGTGCCGATGGGACCGAGGTAGGGCATCGCAACGTGCCGGGCCTCCGAGCGGAGTGTGCCACCCGAGAACAGTCCGCGCACCGTTCCGGGCCGGTGCTCTCGCTCGGGTGCTTCCCAAGATCCATAGTCGGGTTGCGGTTTGCCGAGTGCGGCGAGCACCTCTCCCGCACCCTCTTCGAGCGTGCTCTCGCCCATGAAGGTGATGACGACCGGCGTGGCACACTCGGCGGCGATACGCCGGACCTTGTCTGCAACGGGCGCGGCTGGCGGCTTCGAGACCACGACGATCAGTTCGGTCTCGGGATCGGCGTCGAGCGCCGCGAGCGCCTGGAGCGTCGATGAGGCGCCGACGTCCTCTGAGAGGTCGTGTGTTCCGGTACCGAGCGCATGTCTGACGCCGACTCCGGCATCGTCGAGGAGGGCGCACATCTCCTGAATCCCCGTTCCGGAGGCTCCGACCATGCTCACGGGCCCCGGCTGTACGGCGTTGGCGAATCCGAGGCCGAGGCCGTTGACGATCGTCGTTCCACAGTCCGGCCCCATGACGAGGAGGTCGTTTGCGACGCCGTAGTTCTTGAGGATGATCTCCTGTTCGATGGGAACGTTGTCGCTGAAGATCATGACGTGCAGGCCGTCCTGGAGGGCTTCCATCGCTTCGACGAACGCATGCTCTCCCGGAACCGACAGCAACGCCACGTTGGCTCCGCCGAGCCGGGCTGCGGTTCCGATCGTCTTCGGATCGGGGCCGTCGAGTCCGCCGCTCGGCACAACCTTCGGCGTGAGTGCCTCGTCGAGTGCGCGGTGCGCCGCTTCGATGGCGTCGTCCGTTTCGGCCCGGATGGCGAGGAGGAGATCGTTCGGACCGATGCCTGCAACCGCGTCCATGTCGAAGTCCATGTCGGCGAGGAGGCTCAGGTTGAGTTCGGTCGCCATCGCGACGAGCGCGTCGGTGACTCCCGGCACCTCCTGCAGCGCCTTGCTCGCCTGCATCAAGCGGACCGAATCGTGGTAGCGGCCTCGATGGACCTCAACTCGCGAGATCATGTAGTACCTCCGTTGAAACGACTTCCTCGATGAGTGAACGTGCGCCGAGCACCATTCCGGCGGCGAGTGCAGGGCCGGAGCTGTGACCGATCTGTAGCACGATGCGGTGGGCGGCTCCGATATCCCCTCGCCCGGCGATGGCACGAAGCAATGCGGCAGCGGGTGCCGCGACCCGTCCGTCGACGGCATGGCCGATGAGAGCGGCCGAGAATGTTGTGGTCCGATCTGTGGCCATGCTCCTGATGGTGGGGGCTGCTGCGTCGAGCATCTCGGTCGATTCGCGATCATCCATCGCCTCTCCGACGATGCGTGTCGCTGCGAGCGCCCCCGCTATGTAGTCGTCGGCCTCGGGTGTCAACCCCGGCCCGCTTCCGAGGAGTCGTCCCACGGCTTCGATGAGTTCGATCGCCGATCGTCTCACCAGCGAACGCTCGAGCATCGAGTGATCGAGATCGTCGACCATGGCCGGTAGACCCCGGAGCGCTGCATGCATCGATTCTCCCGTCACAGCGGGAAGGACCGGCCTGGGATTCCACCACCGAGCGATGTCGATCTCGAGGATTCCGACCACAATCCGATCGCCCCCGATGATCGCTCGCGAACCGTGCGGGATCCGATCGAACGGACGCGAGGCTCCCGCGCCTGCGATCTCGACGCCGTTCGGGAGGCGGGTTGCGTCTCGGGTTGTAACGACGACGACGCGTTCACCGGCAAGGAGCCACGCGGCGTGACCGGACGTACCCAGCACGGTCGCCGGGAGGGGATTCCCGCTCAAGATGTCCTTGATCGCGGTGCTCGCCACCGCCGGCACCCGGACGGGTGCCGGCGAGGGACGAGTTGCAACCGCTCGTGCGGTCATACCTCTCAGCCGAGATCCACGATCGCGGCGACGGGGCCGCCACCGGATGGGCCCTGATGGATCGCAGCCACGGAAACGAACGCTGCGGGGTCGTTGATGGCGCAGGCCACCACGCCGCCGACGGCGGCCTTGATGTGACGGTGGTGGTGGACATCGGAATCGTCCAATGCCACCTGCCTGCGACCGCGCAGACGGGATGTCGGATCCGCTTCGCACTTCACGAAGACGTTCACGAGCTTGCCGTCGAGATCATCGGCGCGTGCGCACTCGGGCAGGTCGAGGCCGGCCGAGCGAATTGCCCGATACACACCCTCAACGTCGAGCGCGTCGTTCATCACGTCGTGTCCGATGCGGTACCGACCGCCAGCGCCACGAACGTTGCCGACGACGACCGTCTGCGCTCGGTCCAGTTCGACACCCGAAGAGCAGGATGCGACGGACGAATACAGGCTGAGGTCGTGTCCGATCTGTTCTGCGCTCGGCATCTCGATCTCGCCGAGGGCGACGGCGATGCCGAGCCCGGACGTACCGTTCGACACGTTCATGGACTCGAGGGGATCCTCGGTGTAGACGGAGTGCCCACGGGACTTGGCATCGTTGATCGTATCCATGACGAGCAACGGCGTCTTCGTCTGCACGTAGTGAACGTCTGCCGGATCTTCGATTCCCGCAGCCTTCATGGCACGGTGCACACCTTCGGCGACCTTGGCAACCATGGCGGGGCGGCCGATGTCCTCGGGGAGGATGACGTCGCTCATCGCGTAGCCGACGGCGAGGCGGGGTTCGTCGGATGCTTCGCCGTCACCTTCGACATTGGCGAAGATGGTGGCGTGTGGGCAGAGGATGCCGTCGGTGCCGCCGGACCACACCATGGGGATTGCATCGACCTCGTCCTGAGACCTTGTGCCCTTCTCCATGAGGACCTTCCGGAATGCCTGGTCTGCGAGGATCCTGGTGAAGTCGTTGACCCCGCCGTTTCCCTCGGTCTTGCCGACGACGGCGACGACGCCATCGGCATCGAACACCCCATCGTCGATCAGTGCGGCCAATCCGGATGCGTCACTGACGCTCTCGAGCACAACCTTGCGTACCTCAACAGGCATGAATTCGCCTCCTGTAGCGACCGGGCAGAGCTTCACGTTCACACTACGCGAACCGCTTCCCGATAGCACTAGCATCTCTTGCCATGACCATCGGAGCTTCACTGTCAAGTTCTTACCACGGGGAGCAGCTCACTCTCAGGGACGTTCTGGCCACACCCGGCTTCCAGGGAACAGACGTGTTGGCCGGTGCATCCGGCCTCGACGGCATCGTCTCGTCGGTCAACGTCATGGAGAATCCGAGCATCACGCCCTGGGTGAAGAGCCGCGAGCTGCTGATCACAGTGGGCTACTCGCTGTCCGGAGGGGAGCACAACCTGGCCACGTTGATCGAAGACCTTGCGGATCTCGACCTGGCGGGTTTCGGGGTCAAGCTCGGTCCGTACATCAGCGAGATCGACGCGGACGCCTTGGACGCTGCACGCCGGCGGGGCCTCCCCATCCTGTCGCTGCCCGCCGCCGTCTCGTTCGATGACCTCATCGCAGACGTGTACCGCGCAAGAGGTTCCCTGCTACTCGGCGGGCTCCATCGCAAGAGCGACCGCGAGCAGGAACTCATGCGAGTGGCACTGGCAGGCGGGGGGCCGGTTGAAGTGGCGGCGAGACTGGCAGATCTGACGGGGTGCGAGGTAGTGGTCCTGGGACCGGGCAACGACGTCCTCGCGCACCACGCGGGCGATGACGCCCCCGTCGAGGAGATCGGAAGCCAACCCGCCGGTACCCGCTTCGAGAGCGCGGTCGCTGCGCCGATCGTCTTTGGATCCACCTACGTCGGCCACCTCTATGTGTTCCCAAAGCAAGGGCCGATCGCGAGCTTCTACCCGGGTCTCGTCCCGACAAGCGCACAGATCATGGCGCTCGCCGCCTCACGAGAGATCGCCGTCGCGTCGGTCGACCGGCAGTTCCGGGCCGAGTTCCTCGAACAACTCCTCGAGAACCGACTCGACGACCGGGAGGTCGGCAGGCGCTGCCAGGCACTCGAATGGAGTGTCTCGTATCCATGCGTCGTCGTGAACCTGA
>JANTHO010000088.1 GCA_024762335.1 Acidimicrobiia bacterium
GTCCCCGTCGACAAGATCAGGGTTGAGACCCCAGACACGGATCGCAACCCGTACGAGTGGCAGACGGTCGCCTCACACGTGACGTGGAGCTCCGGGCTTGCGGTGGAGAAGGCGGCGATCGAGGCCAGAGCCAAGATCTTCGACGTCATCCACCAGGTCTACGGATACGAGGACGACTCTCTCTACCTCGAAGACGAGAAGGTGAAGTGCAAGACCGATCCGTCGTTCGCAAAGCCGCTCAGCGAATTCGTCATCGACGGCATCCAGACGGAAGAGGGAACCTGGCGCGGCGGACCGATCGTTGCGAGCGGGAAGTTCATGCCCGAGTTCACCAACGCCAACAGCGACCCGGAAACGGGACAGGGTGGACACCCGAACGTCCACTACACGGTGGGTGCGACCGGCGTGGTTCTCGAGATCGACAAGGAGACGGGACGGATCCGGGTGCGCAAGGCCGCGCTCGCCGTCGACGCGGGCAGGGCCATCAACCCCGACCTCGTCAAGGGTCAGATCACAGGAGGTCTGGTGCAGGGTCTCGCCACCGTGCTGTACGAGGACATGCGCTTCGACGACGACGGCAAGTTGCTGAACCCGAACTTCACCGACTACAAGATTCCGACGGCGTTCGACATCCCGGACGAGATCATTCCGATCATTGTCGAAGTCCCCCAGCCCGATGGCCCATTCGGTGCCCGTGGTGTGGGAGAGCACACGATGATCGGCGCCGCGCCGGTGATCGCCAACGCCGTCTACAACGCACTCGGGGTTCGCATCAAATCGATGCCGATCACCCAGGAGAAGGTGGCGATGGCCATCCTCGAACAGTCCGGAAACTGAAGCAACCCAGGAGGAGAGAAGAACGAATGTCCGTCGATCTAGAGAAGATCCTTCGGCCCGTCGATACACCGATGGCGCCGTATGTCCCGAAGTACATGCTGCTTGCAAGCGGCGAAGCCGTCGTGGTTCGACCGGTCGAACGGGATGAGATCCCCGACATCCTGAAGCACGTCGAGCCATTGCTGCACGTCGAGCGCGACTACTACGACGTCGTCGGCGCCCGCCTCTACTCGGAGTTGCTCGCCCACTATCGGCATCGCTACCAGGACCAGTACGTACTGGCCGTCCAGATCGACGGCGAACTTGCCGCCGTCGTCAATGGACGTCAGGTCAACCCGAAGCTCGGCATGTCGCTTCATACCGTGGCACTCCGCCGAGGTCTGCGCGTCGGTGCCCACGCGTTCGCAGCGAAGATGGAGTACCACTTCGACGAACTCGGCCACGACGAGGTTCTCGTCGTTGCAGAGTCGCCGATCGGATTCCGGCGCTGGATGATCGAGTACAAGCTCGAGAAGCGCTTCGAGGTCCCACACGAGCTCGGCGGCGTTCCGTCGTGGGCCCTCACCAGGGAACTGTTCGATGCAGCTCGCTCGAGCCTCGTCGTCGGCCGTCGTCCGGTTCCACCGGAGCTGCTCGACAAGGCTATGGACAAGATCCTCCCGCCGTCGGATCCGCCGACGCCGGCACTCGATCCACTCTCGGCCACCCGCTCGAAGTACGATCCGACTGCCACGGCGCTCATGGTTGAACGGTGGGCGATGGAGCGGGCGGAGGAGGCATCGAAGGATGCGTGACGTATATGTAGCCGGCATCGGCATCACGACGTTCACCCGTCTCGAGTTCGCCCTTTCGGAAATCGCTTCGTACGCCTCCATGATGGCCCTCAAGGACGCTGGAGTCAGCGAAGTCGACCAGGTGTATGTGGCCAACATGGGGGCTCCCAGGGTCAACCACCAGACGGCACTTGCCAGCGCTGTGGTCGACAGCCTGAGCCTCACCCCTGCGGGTGCAGCGGCGATCGAGAACGGCCCGGCCTCCGGCGGCTCCGCACTCAAGGCGGGCTTCCAGGCGGTCGCATCCGGCATGGAGGATGTCGTCCTCGTCGCCGGCGTCGAGCGGATGCGCGAGGTCAACAACCTCGAAGCAACCGACTTCGTCGCGACGCTGACCCATCCGATCGCCGAGTACATCTACGGTGTGACGCTCCCGGCGCACGCCGCGATGTTCACCCGTCTCTACATGGACAAGTACGGCGTCACCGAACGCCATCTCGCCATGGTGGGCGTCAAGAACCAGAACGCCGCGTTGAACAACGAGTGGGCGCACCTCCAGCAGGAGATCACCCTCGAAGGCATCCTGGATTCGCCGGAAGCCATGACCAACAACCCGTACGTCGCGGAGCCGCTTCGGTTCTTCGACGCCTGTCCCGTCTCTGATGGTGGTGCAGCGGTGGTGCTCGTCTCCAAGGAGAAGGCGCTCGAACTTGGAAGGCCGCTGATTCGGCTGTCCGGTGTCGGTCAGGCCACGGATACGCACGCCGTACACGAGCGTGTGGAACCGACGGATCTGCTCGCGGTTCGCAAGGCGGCCGCCGATGCGTTCGAGATGGCGGGTCTGACGCCGGAAGACGTCGACGTTGCCGAACTCCACGACGCCTTCACGATCCTCGAGATCGCAGAGAGCGAAGAGGTCGGTTTCTTCCCGAGAGGGGAAGGGCATCTCGCACTCGAGCGGGGCGACACGGCGCTCGGTGGGAAGATCCCCATCAACGTTGGTGGCGGCCTCAAGGGCCGCGGACATCCGGTCGGTGCGACCGGTGTCGCTCAGGCATGGGAGATCGTCACGCAGTTGCGTGGAGACGGCGGTGCACGACAGGTCGAGGACGCGAAAGTAGGGTTCACCTGCAACTTCGGCGGCTTCGGTAACAACGTCGTGTGCCTCACGTTTGTGAGGGAGGACTGATGAACCGGGAGATCTACGCATACAAGTGCAAGCGGTGCGGGACGATGCACTATCCGTTCCGCATGGTCTGCAAGGAGTGCAAGCAGAACGATTTCTTCGAGTTCGACACGGTCCCGCTTCCGAAGAACGGGAAGCTGTTGACCTACACCAAGGTCTACAACCTTCCGGCCCAGTACGAAGTCGCTACGCTCGGGCTCGGCATCGTCGAGTTGGAGAACGGGATGCGGATGCTCGGCCAGATCGAGATCGATAACCCCAAGATGGGCATGCCCGTCAAAGGCAACGTCGAGGTCGTCCGGCGTGAGGACTACGACGATTTCTACGGGATGGTATTCAGAGACGCATGACGCGAAAACGCCGTGCCGGAAGGCATTCAGCGACGGCTGAGCGGGGGAACATGGCGGGGAGCCGCCTGTGTGCTCGGTCGTTGTCGGACGGCGTTTGTAAGAGTGTCCTCGCCGGGGAGCGGGCTCCCGGACGGACCTGGTCGACGAGCCCGATCGGAAACAGTGAGAGCCACCCGGGATCGGGTGGCTCTCTTCGTCTATGGGAGAGGGAACCGGTATGGCGGTAATGGAATTGACGATTCAGAAGAAGACGGCGCTGGGCTTACAGCACGTCGTGGCGATGTTCGGGGCAACCGTCCTCGTTCCGCTGCTGACGGGGCTGGATCCGTCCGTGGCGCTGCTCGCGGCCGGCATCGGGACGTTGCTGTTCCACCTGGTGACGAAGCGGATGGTCCCGGTGTTCCTGGGATCGTCGTTCGCATTCATCCCCGCGATCATCCTGGCCACCGAACGTGGATACACGTGGGCCGCGATCGGGGCCGGGATCATGGCGGCAGGCCTGATCTACGTCGTGATGAGCGGCATCGTTGCGCTCGTCGGACACGAGGTGATGTCCCGGATCTTCCCGCCGATCGTGACGGGCCCGGTCATCATCGTCATCGGGATCACGCTGGCCCCTGTGGCCGTCAACATGGCGGAGGGTGCCTGGTGGCTGTCGCTCATCACATTGGCGACGGTGATCGTGGCGGCCGTGTTCTTCAAAGGCCTGTTCAAGATGCTTCCAATCTTGACGGGTGCCGTTGTGGGCTACATCCTCGGCGCGATCTTCTTCCCGGACTTCAGCTTCCAGCCGGTTCTGGATGCGTCCTGGGTCGGTCTTCCCAACTTCACGTGGGGATGGCAGGACTTCAACTGGTCGGCCATCGCGTTGATCGCCCCGATCGCGTTCGTCACGATGATCGAGCACGTCGGCGACATCATCGCCAACGGCGGCGTTGTCGGGAAGAACTTCCTCGATGAGCCGGGACTGAACCGGACGCTGCTCGGCGACGGTATCGCAACGATGGCCGCAGGCCTCATCGGCGGTCCTCCGAATACGACGTACTCGGAGAACACGGGCGTTCTGGCCGTCACGAAGGTGTACGACCCGTTCATCCTCCGGATAGGTGCGATGTTCGCGATCGTCCTCTCGTTGATCCCGAAGCTCGCGGCGCTCCTGCGAACGACGCCGGTTCCGGTGCTCGGTGGTCTGTCGATGGTGCTGTTCGGCATGATCGCGGCGGTTGGTCTTCGGACGCTCGTCACCGCCCAGGTCGACTTCAAGAAGAGCCGGAACATGCTGGTCGTCGGCCTGATCCTGGTCTTCGGACTCGGCGTCAGCGGCCTCTCGAACGCCCTCGCGATCGGTGACGTGACGATTTCGGGCCTTGCGCTGGCCGCCGTCGTCGGTGTCATCATCAACCTGGTGCTCCCGGAGCCCGCGGAAGAAGACGAATTCGCGATGGCTCCCGACGCGGAGTAACCGGAAACTGCGCACATCGTTCGTCGACGTCGATTGGGATGAGGGAGCCGGTACCGCCGGCTCCCTCTTTCCTCGTGAATCCACGGTATCTCGCCCGCCAATGAGCGGAGTCCCTTGCCCTGTCCACGTTTGAGCCGATGCCGAGGTTCACAGAAAAGGTGAGGGGATGGACGGTTCTTCGTCTCCACCACGCCAGTGGGGGAGACGCGATCGAGCTGTTGCTCGATCGCAGAGGGGGCTTCCCGAGGGACCCGTAGATGC
>JANTHO010000089.1 GCA_024762335.1 Acidimicrobiia bacterium
CCCGCACGGATAGCCGCGGCCGCGACGCCGAGGCCGAACCGGTAGGGCACGGCAGAGACGACGGCGTCGAACCCCTCCATGAGCCCGGTGAGGGCGGTATCGTCGGCGACGTCGACGGTGACGGCTGTCGCTCCGAACTCCCCGGCGACCGCTTCTGCCGCTTCGCTGTCGGCGTCTGCGACTGTGACCGCGTGGCCTCTGCGAAACAGGTCCCAGACCGCTGCCGAGCCGACGATTCCCGCACCGAGAACGAGCGTTCGAGTGGCCATCTGGATCTCCTTGCCCTGCGATCGAGTCTGTGGAACCTGCTCGATCAGCCTACCGCCGGTACTCGCCCGTCGAATCGGGGAAGTTGGTGGGGGATGGATCGAGATAGCCGAGCAGACGAAACGCTTCCAGGTCACGGGGTCGGTCGAGATCGAGGGCGAGGCCGGGACGTACGAGAATCATCGCATTCTCCCCGACGGCTGAAAGGTGCCGATGGAAGCTTCCCGGGCCGTACCGGAACGGAAATTCGGGTCGTGACTCGCCGACCAGCGACGTGCCTCCGTCGTGTGACGGAGCGAGCACCACACCGCGTTGCGCCATCGAAGATGCCGTGCGGATGTCCTCGGGGCGGACGGCGGGCAGATCTGCATGGACGACCAGCCACGGATCGCCCGATGTCGTAGCGATTCCGGCCGCAGCAGCTGCGTTGAGGCTCCCGGGGGAGGGTTCGGCGATCGATGCGACACCGAGGCCTTCGGCCCAGCCATGAACCGCTGCATCGTTCGATATCACCGAGACGATCGTTCCCGCTTCGAGGGCGACATGGACGGTCCGCTCAGCGACAGATCTCGCAAGGGCACGGCGCTCGGCCGGACCGAGCGCGTCTCCGAGCCGGCTCATCCCGGTGAACGACCGGATGGGGATGAACGTTCGGACGTCTGCCGCCATCAGTGCCCGGGCGTGGCTATGTGTCGTTCGTACCAGCGGAGCAAGAGGCTGAGTGAGACGGTCAAGGTCAGGTAGAACGCGGTGAGGATCAGATACCCGGGTAAGAACTGGAACGAACTTCCGGTCCAGAGTTTCGTCATCTGTGTGAGTTCGCGAACGGCGATCACCGACACGAGCGACGAATCTTTCAGGAGGGCGATCAGGTCGTTTCCAAGCGCAGGCATGATGTTCCTGATCGCCTGGGGGAGCACGATGAAACGCAGGATCTGCCGCTTCGACAACCCGATCGACATTCCGGCCTCGCGCTGGCCGTTGGGGATCGACTCGATGCCCGCACGGAACACCTCCGCGATGAACGCGGCGTAGATGATGCCGAGTGCGAGGGTCCCCCTGAGCGCCTTGTTCGGTTTGTCGATGCCGATGATGTCCTCCGGCCACAGTTGGCCGAAGCCCACGATCGAGATGAACAGGATCGTGACGAGCACCGGCACACCGCGAATCACTTCGATGTAGTACATCGCGAGATTCTGCAGAATCTTGTTGGGCGAGAGGCGGGCGAGACCGATCACCAGGCCGAGCACGATGGCGATCACGAAACCGCCGACGGTGACGAGCAGCGTCAGCGTGATGCCTCCGCTGATGAAGTTGAAGCCCTGCCTCCACGTCTCGTTGGTGAAGATCTGGAATCCGATCAGGACGATGGTTGCGATGATCCCGAGCAGCCACCATGGGAGACCGCCGAACGTCCACCGAGCGGTGGCGCCGGGTGGCAGCGGGTCGATCGTCGGTTCTTCGACTGTTTCCATGTCTGCTCCCTGGTCGGCCGTCGATCCTGGATGGTGGCACAAAGATGGACGGAGCGCACATACAGAAACGCCGGACCCGCAGGCCCGGCGCTTCCATGTCGATCGGCTTGTTCAGATCAGCCTTCGAATTCGACGAACCACTTGTTCGCGAGTTCGTCCAGCGTGCCGTCGTCCTTCATCTCTTTGAGGACCTTGTTGACGGGCTCGATCAGGTCGCTGTCCTTCGGGTAGATGAACCCGAGCGGATCACTCTGCAACGAGTCGTCGAGGAGCTTGACGGACTCCTGATTGGCTCCCTTGTAGCCCTGACCGGCCGTGTCGTCGATGATGACGGCATCGACATCGCCGTTGATGAGCGCCTGGACGGCGACACCGAACTGGTCGTACGCATCGATCCGCGCATCTCCGCCGAGGAGGTCGACGGCGAGCTCATAGTTGGTCGTCCCGACCTGCGTCCCCAGCCGGTAGTCGCCCGCCTTGAACTCGTCGAGGCTCGAGAAGCGGTCCTCGTCCGCTCTGACCATCAGCTTCTGCTCGATCGTCATGTACGGGTCCGAGAACGCAACGACTTCCTTGCGCTCGTCGGTGATCGAGATGCCGTCCGCCGCGGTGTCGTACTGGCCCTGACCGGTCTCGACGATAACGTCTGGCCAGCCGGCCTCAACGAACTCGGCCGTGCAGTTCAGACGGCTACAGATCTCGTTCCATGCGTCATAGTCCCAACCCTCACCTGCCGATGCCCCTTCGGGGATGAAGTTGTACGGCGGATAAGCGTTCTCAACGGCGACGGTGACGGTCCGGCCACCGAGATCCTCATCGGACGAACTCGAAGAGCAGGCCGCGGCAACGAGCATCACAGCGAGCGCAACGAGCAGTAGCTTCGTGAACTTTCGCATCATTCCTCCTAGCGATCCCACGGTTGGGATCAGAATGAAAGGCTACTCGTTGTCGGGGTCGCCTGTCACCTTTGCGCCTGTCGGGAGCGGTATCGTGAGGTCGTGCATCGGAAAACGAAGATCGTGGCAACGCTCGGGCCGGCCGTCGATAACCTCGACGGCATCAGGGATCTTGTCCGGGCCGGTATGAACGTTGCGAGGTTCAATTTCTCTCACGGGTCCCATGCGGACCATCTGCGCCGATATGAGTGGGTGCGGTCCGTGTCATCCGAGACCGGCATTCCCGTTGCCACGATGCAGGACATCCAGGGTCCGAAGATCCGTGTCGGAACGTTCCCGGGCGGGTCGGTGCTGCTCGAAGATGGGGACGAGGTCATCCTTACACCTGGAGACAGCACGGGCGGTGCCGGTCGGATTCCGATCGCCTACCTCGACCACGTCGATCTCCGACCGGGATCAATGGTCGTGCTCTCCGATGGAATGATCCGCCTCGAAGTGACCGATGTGGCAGGGCGGGAAGCCGGGGCAAGGGTCACCATCGGTGGCAGGCTTCGCGACCACAAGGGAGCAGCCTTCCCGGGATCGACCACGAATGTGCCCGTGATTATGCCGAAGGATCTCGAGGATCTCGCTTTCGGCCGCGAGATTGGATTCGACCTCGTGGCGGCCTCGTTCGTTTCTACCGGCGCCCACATCCGCGAAGTCCGTTCCCTTGCCGGGTCGAAACCGATCGTCGCCAAGATCGAGACGGCGGACGGCTACGCCAATCTCGATGACATCCTCACGGAGGCCGATGGGACGATGGTGGCTCGCGGCGACCTGGGGATCGAACTGAGACTCGAGGCCGTTCCCCGGGCGCAGAGAGAAATCCTCGCCAGAACGAGCGCCATGGGGAAGTTCACGATCACCGCGACCGAGATGCTGGAGTCGATGATCACGAATCCGCGACCGACGCGAGCGGAAGTGAGCGACATCTACGGATCAGTGCTCGAGGGAACAGACGCAGTCATGCTCTCGGCCGAAACGGCCGTGGGGGCGCACCCGGTTGAGGCGGTCCGCACGATGGATGTGATCAGCCGCGAGGCGGAGCGATACCCCGAATTCGAGATCATGGGTCGGGGAGCTGAGGTTCATGACGCCGCTCCGTACTCGTCCGCTGTCGCCCGCGCAGCCGTCGAGACGGCCGATCGACTGGGAATCGATACGATCGTCGCCTTCACCGAGTCGGGTTCGACGGCGCGCCTGCTTTCGAAGTATCGACCGAAGGCCGACGTGTACGCGTTCACTCCTCACAAGGCGACGTACCGGATCATGAGTGTTTATGGGGGCATCACACCACTACGAACCGCGGTTCACGATTCGACCGACGAGATGCTCACGTTCGCCGAGCGGTACCTGCTCGAGCAGGGGATCGTGTCGAACGGTGACACGGTGGTGATGGTGGCGGGAATCCCGCCGAATCTGCAGGCTTCCACGAATCTGATGAAGATCCACCGAATCGGCACCCAAACCAGCGGGGCACCGAAGCACTGAGGATGGTCGATCGGCGATGACCCGCCGCCGGTGACGGCTTGCGGTGTCCTACACTCACAGGTCCCGATCCGAGGAGGAGCCTGTGGGACAGCCGATCGCAGAACTCGACCGCACGACGGTCGATGGGGTAGCCGTCTTCACACTCGATCGGAACTTGACGAGTATGGCGACCAGGTCATTCGATGAGGCACCCGCCGCCCCGGACGCAGACGACTTCCCTTCGATTCTCGCCGCGAGGATCTTTGCCCACGATCCTGCGATCACCCGCGTGTACGCCGCGGCGAACGTAGTGCAGGTCACGAGACCCCGAGGATGGGACGACGATTCGCTGGACGCAGTCGCCGCCATCATCACCGACCTGTTCCGCTTCTACGACTGACCGATCGCGCCACGGCACAGCTCTGAATTCTCTCACCAGAACGGGCTGCAACCCCGGGACTCGAGCGCTTTGCGAACTCCTCCTGCTCCTGATCCTGGATCCACGGTTTCTCTGAGGCACCGGACCGTTTCCGATTCTCCCCCACCGCCGAGCCTGAATCCGTGGTTTCTCTAAAGCACAGGACCTGTTTCCATTCTCCCCCACCGCCGAGGTGGGGGAGATGCCCGGAGGGCAGAGGGGGCACCTCGGACGTAGGAAAGCTGGACGAAACCGGGCTCCAGCTGCGT
>JANTHO010000090.1 GCA_024762335.1 Acidimicrobiia bacterium
ATGCCGGCCTTCTGGCACTGGTCGGCGTTGCGGACGGTGACACCATCGAGGATGCGATGACAGCCGCGGGCAAAGTCGCTGCGATACGCATCTTCCCCGATGCGGACGGCAAGATGAACCGGAGTGTCGGCGACATCGGAGGAGCCGTGCTGGTGGTCTCGCAGTTCACGCTCCTCGCTGATGTCAGGAAAGGTCGTCGTCCGTCGTTCGTCTCGGCTGCCAGACCGTCGGAGGCGATTCCGATCCTGCAGTCCTTCACCGCAGCGATCGAGGCTGAGGGCATCAGGGTCGAGCACGGGCGCTTCGGTGCTCACATGCTCGTCGAACTTGCGAACGACGGCCCGGTCACGATCGTGATCGACACCCACGACGGGAGGATTCAATGAAGATCAAAGGGCGGGTTCCTGACGACGTCCGGCTGACCAGAGATGAGCACGGTATCCCGCACATTCAGACCGCAGACCTGGCCGGCGCCTACTGGGGCATGGGGTATGCCCACGCCCGGGACCGCGCCATGCAGATGGGCATGATGCGTCTGATCGGTCAGGGACGGGTCGCAGAGTGCCTGGACGGGAGCGAGGAATCGGTCGAGATCGACCGGTTCTTCCGCCGGATGAACTGGAGGGGGAACACGACCGAACAGGTCGATCTTCTCACCCAGGAAACGCGCAAGCTCATCGACTCATACTGCGACGGGGTCAACACACGTTTCGATGAGTCGAGGCCGTGGGAGTTTCGAGCCCTCGGCTACCGCCCGGATCCCTGGACGGTAGAAGATGTCTTCCTGATGGCACGCATGACCGGCTATCTCACGCTCGCCGTTTCCCAGTCGGAAGTCGAGCGGTTGTTCGTCGAGATGGTGCAAGGAGGGATCGACGACGCGCGACTCGAATCGCTCTTCCCGGGATGCCTCGTCGGACTCGACCGAGACCTGGTCGGGAAGGTGCAACTCGGCGAACGTATCGTCCCGGAGTCGGTCAGATGGCTCAACGGCGGTCCGAGGATGATGGCATCGAACAACTGGGCCGTCGCACCGCAACGTTCGGCGACGGGCAGCGCGCTTCTCGCCAACGACCCGCATCTCGAGGTCAATCGTCTCCCCGCGGTCTGGGTGGAGCAGGTCATCGAGTTCCCGTCCGACACGGTGTTCACAGCCAACATGCCCGGTCTTCCGGGTCCGCTCGTGGGGCGCAAGAACAACCTCTCGTGGGGAGCGACGTATGCCTTCATCGACGCCGTTGACTCGTGGGTCGAAGACTGCGTGGACGGCGGGTTCCTGCGGGAGGGGTCATACGAACCGTTTGCCGAACGACACGAGCGCATCCTCGTGAAGAAGGGCGATCCACTCGACGTGGTGTTTTTCGAGAATATGCACGGCGTCCTCGACGGAGACCCGTTCGAACCCGGTTTCTATCTCGCGACTCGATGGGCTCCATCCGATACCGGGGCGGCGACGCTCAACGCCGTGACCGACATCTGGGCGGCATCCGGGGTCGAGGAAGCGATGAGTGTCTTCGGGCGAATCGAGACTGCCTGGAACTGGGTGATGGCCGACGATTCGGGACGGATCGGATTCCAGATGTCCGGCCAGGCACCGATCCGGGATGGCGAGTGGAATGGGTTCACGCCAAAGCCGGGCTGGGACCCGAGATGGGACTGGCGCGGCTTCGCAGCTCCGGAAGACATGCCGCGGGTGATCGACCCGGCCGAGGGGGTCATCGTTACGGCCAACAACGATCTGAATCATCTCGGCGTGACCCGCCCGATCAACATGCCGATGGGGGACTACCGGGCGCGCCGCATCACCGACCTCCTCACCGAGTCGTTGTGTGACCTGTCGACGTTCCGTCGTATCCACCAGGACACCCATTCGATTCAGGCCGAGGAGATGATGGCGATCCTCCGACCGCTACTCCCCGACACTCGGATCGGACGGCGTCTCGCGACCTGGGACCTCTCCTACGATCCGGATTCCCACGGAGCGACGGTCTTCGAAGCGTTCTACCGGAACCTCCTCATCGAGATGTTCGGCCCGACGGGCGCGGGAGAACCGGTGATCGAACATCTGCTCGATGCCACGGGAATCTTCATCGACTTCTACGCCAATTTCGACCGGATCCTTCTCCTCGACCAATCGCCCTGGCTCGGTGATCGTGATATCGACGAGGTATACCGCAATGCCTTCGAGCAGGTCGGGGAAGATTCGGATCGACGATGGGGAGACGTGAACCGGGTGACGATGACGAACATCTTGCTCGGAGGGAGGCTGCCGGGCGCCGCCGGGTTCGACATCGGTCCGATCGAGATTCCCGGCGGTCGAGCCACGCCGCATCAGGGGCAGATCTACGAGAGTGCCGGTCGCACGACGAGCTTCGTGCCGTCGTTCCGGATGATGGTGGATGTGGGCGTCCCCGGCATGTTCACTGCTCTCGCGGGAGGTCCGTCGGATCGGCGATTCTCGCGGTGGTACACCTCGGATCTCGAACAGTGGCGGACCGGTCGGTACAAGGAGCTGCGCCGGCTGGATCGCGATCGCTGAGACGCCCAACCGCGGGCCGGAGAAGCACCTATACGCACCTGCGAGCCCTGGGTTCGTGGGGCACGTGTCAGGGGTTCACGTAGGTATGGCCGGCGGGACAGAACGTCGCGAAGTCGCACCGGCGGCAAGCTTCAGAAGGGGTGGGCTCGTAGTCGTCGTTGGCCAACCGTTCGGCGAGGATGCTTATGCGGTCCCGTGCCTCTGCCAGCCAGGCGGCGTCGACGTCGACGGTGCGCTCGGCGAGCTCTCCACCGCCGAAGAAGGCGAACGTCACGGTGAGGCGTTCGGGTACCGGTGTGGCGACGGCTCCATCGGAAGCGGCGATCGCGTACGTCTGAAGCTGGACGTCGAGCGCCGGGTCGTCCGATGGCCGTCCGGACTTGTAGTCGACGATCTCCCACGAACCCGGTTCGGGTTCGTACACAGCGTCGATCCGGCCGCGGATCCGCACGTCGTTCAGCTGAAGATCGATCGGGACCTCTGCGAACCGGGCGCGCGAATCTGCGAACCGGGATGCTGCGAAGACATCGAACGGCTTCGGACCTGCTGCTCGAGCGTCCTCCCGCTCTTCCGGGGGGCCCGCTGCCGGAGCCACGAGTTCGTCGAACGATGCCTTGCCGAGGTTGTGCAGTTCGAGCCGACGGTGGAACTCGACGCCTCTGCGGAGAGCGGACGTTGGTCGTGTCGGGAGACGATCGACGAAAGCCCATCGGAACTGGAGGGGACAGCGGGCCATGGTGACCAGACCGGTGACCGATGTGGATTTCGCTGTCGACTTCGGGGAGCGCGTCGCTTGGGGCAGCGACTCGATGTCGAGCCGCATCTGAGCCGCCTGCTCCTCTGCGGCCGCCGCATGATCGGGGTAGGCAGAGAGCCATTCGGGATCGTCGACCGCCTTTCGCAGGGTGCCGGTCCAGCCGGTTGAGCCGAACAGCGGATCCGGCGCGGAGGGTTCGGGTCGCCATGCCGGCACGTCGATCGGGCCGGGATCGTCGGTCGTGGTGTTCGACCCGGCGAGACCGGATGCCATCCTGAACAGGGGAGAGGGGACGCGGGGGCTCTTGCGCTCCGGTGTCCGGTGAGAACCCGTTACGACCAGGCTTCGGCGAGCGCGGGTGACGGCGACGTACGCGATCCGCCACTCCTCAGCATCGTGATACGTCCGCAGGATCGCGTTGCGTTGCTGTCGCCCGACGACGCTCTCGAGGTCGGGGAGGGTCTCCGCATCGAGTCGAAGCGGGGAGGGAAGAAACTCGGCCTTGTCGACCGGGTTCACATACGAGCGCGGTTTGGAAGGAAACCCGCCTTCGACGACCGACGGGATTGCGACGAAATCCCACTCGAGACCTTTCGCGCGATGGATCGTGAGCAGCGACACGGCCGGCCCGTGCGTCACCGATGCGGTGTCGAGTTCCGGTGCGGCGCTTTCGTCGGACAGCATCCGGAGGTAGCTGAGGAACGAGCCGAGGGTGGCTTTGCCGGTGATCGGACTCCACGACTCGGCGAGGTCGAGGAACCGGTAGAGGTTGAGTCGCGCTGAAGCGGACGCATGATCGGGCATGGCGTCGATCTCAGTCCATGCGTGGATGGAGGTGAGGACCGAACGGCATAGGTCGGGCACGGCGGCATGTTGCGCCTCAATGAGGAGACGACGATAGAGGTCACCGAAGGCCCCGACGCGACTCCTCGTCTCGACGGAACATCCATCGATCGCCTCGACGTGTTCGACGGCGTCGAGGAATGTTTGGGGGCGGGTGCTGTGTGCCGGGGATCGTCGAACCCATGCAGCGAGTGGAGCGAGGTCGCCGAGGCCGAGTCGATAGCTGCTCCCGAGGAGGATGCGGCCGATCGAGGTAGAGTCGCCGGGATCGTTCAACAGGCGGAGCCAGGCGAGGAGTTCGGCGACCTCCGGGACTTCGAGCAGACCTCCGATCGATACGACTTCCGTCGGTATGTCGGCCGAGAGCAGCGCGTCGCGGATCGGCCCGATGTCGCGGTTCTTGCGAACGAGGACGGCAATTTCTTCCCAGGGTGTGCCTTCGTCGTGTTCGGCGGCAATGCGATTCGCGAGCCATGACGCTTCGTCGCTACGGGTTGCGAGCCATGCGGTCTCGATCGTTCCGCTGCCGGCTTCCGGACCGGGTCTGAGGAGGTCGAATGGGCCGTCGTCGTGGATACGACGCCGAATCCGGTTGGCGAGGTCGAGGATGAGACGATCTGATCGACGGTTGAGCGTGAGGGGGAGTGTCGACGCTTCCGA
>JANTHO010000091.1 GCA_024762335.1 Acidimicrobiia bacterium
TACGAGTACGTGGCGATCACCGACCACGGCAAGAACCTGCGTGTGAACGGCCTGACGGAGGATCGGATGCTGGAGCAGCGGCGACTGATCGAGGACAAGCGCAGTGAGTACCCGGGACTCACAATCTTGCACGGGGCGGAGTTGAACATCGACGCCGACGGTGGCCTCGACTACGACGACGACTTCCTGGCAGGCTTTGATTGGCTCGTTGCCGGAGTGCACAGTCACTTCGACCTGCCGAAGGATCGTCAGACGTCCCGGTTGCTCGCGGCGATCCACCATCCGGCCGTTCGGGCCATCGCTCATCCGCTGGGACGGCTCATCGGGTCGAGGCCTCCCATCGAGGTCGACCTCGATCCGATCTTCGACGCCTGCGTAGCG
Organism: Acidimicrobiia bacterium; assembly: GCA_024762335.1. Lineage (GTDB taxonomy): Bacteria > Actinomycetota > Acidimicrobiia > Spongiisociales > UBA5794 > JAHEEL01. The sequence goes on from JANTHO010000091.1 coordinate 382, forward strand.
ACCGGCACCGCACTGGAGATCAACTCGCATCTCCAGCGCCTCGATCTGCCTGCCGAGCATGCCCGAAGAGCGGCCGAGCGCGGTGTCTGGTTCATCATCAGTTCGGACGCACATCAGGTGTCGGACCTGGACAACGTCCGGCACGGCGTGCTCTACGCGCAACGTGGCTGGGTAGCGGGAGAGATGGTTCTGAACGCAGGACCGGTCGGCCGGCTCACTCGTAGTTGATCGCTTCGAGCACGTTCAGCCGCCCGGCACGCCGGGCCGGGATCACCGCTGCGAGGACGCCGGCGATGCCGGCGGCGGCTGCTCCGGCGACGAGGTACCCGACCGGGATCGCCAGGTGGATCTCGGTGTCGGCACTGATGGCTTGCACGGTCGCCCAGCCGAAGAACACCCCGACGACGATGCCGAGCGCCGCCCCGAACAGGGCGATGATCATCGCTTCGGACCGGATCATGTCGCGCACCTGGCGTCGGGTCATGCCGACGGCGCGTAGTAGCCCGATCTCGCGGGTGCGTTCGATGACCGACAGTGACAGGGTGTTGGTGATGCCCAGCAGCGCGATGATGACGGCGAGGGCGAGCAGGGCGAAGATGAGGCTGAGCAGCGTGTTGATCTGCGACGTTGCCTCGGCACGAAGGTCGGCTTCGTCACGCAGCGCCACATTCGGATAGTCGGCGACGACGGCTTCGATCGCCGACCTTCCGGTCGCTGGGTCGACGTCCGGAGCGAACCGCAGCAGGACACGGACGTCGAGCTGCTGCGGCACCGCCGAGTCGAAGACGCTCATCGGAATCAGGATCCGTCCACCGGTCCGGTTGTCGGTAAAGATCGCCCGCACCGTGAGGGTGACGGTCTTGTCCGGGAAGATGATCTCGATCGGGTCGCCGACGGAGAAGCCGTGGCGCTGGGCGTAGTCGGATTCGAGGGCGATCCCGTCGCCGTCGAGGGCTTCGATGGAGCCTTCGCTCACCTCCAGGTTGATGAACGATGCGTATCGGTCCGGCTCGATGCCGGCGACGGTCACCGCGTCGTCGTCGATCTCGGCAGTGGCGGTACGGATGCGGGTCAGTTCGCCGACGACCGGGAGTGCCGCCACTTCATCGGTGATCGAAGGGTCGAAGCCGGTTCCCTGCAGCGACAGGGAGTCGAGTTCGAGGTCGGCAGTGAACGTCTCTTCGATCAGGTCGTTGACCGTGGCTTGGAGGGACGCGGCCAGGATGGCTACGAGGCTCACCAACGCCAGGCCGATCATGAGCGCCGAGGCGGTGGTGGCGGTCCGGCGAGGCGTTCGCATGGCATTGCGCCGTGCCAGCTCTCCCGAGGTGGCGGTGATGAGTGCGACCGGGCGGCCGAGGACCGACGCAACCGGGCGAGCGAACGTAGGGGCGAGCGCCGCGATGCCGACGAACATGATGCCGGCGCCGACACCGACGACGGTGACGGCCTCTGGCACGAGGTCGTTCAGTCCGAGCAGGAGGGCGACGACGCCGATGAGCGTCAAGATCGACCCGATGATGATGCGACTCCGCCGGGTCTGGCCGATCATCCGTCCTTCTTCTTCTCGAAGCGCCGCCATCGGCGGGATGCGAGCGGCGCGACGCGCCGGCAGGAGCGCGGCGGCGACGGTCACGGTCACTCCGATGGCGAACGCGGCGGCCACCGTCCGGCCGAGGATGAGCAGCGGCTCGTCGGGGATCTGGCCGCCGAACGCTTCGAAGGCGAGCCGGACCAGATAGGCGAGACCGATGCCGCCTGCGAGGCCGAGTACCGAAGCGACGAGGCCGACGGCAACGGCCTCGCCGAGCATCATGAGCGTCACCTGTCGGGAGGTGGCCCCGAGGGCTCGAAGCAGGCCCAGCTCCCTCGTCCGCTGCGCGATGAGGATCCGGAACGTGTTCTGGATGATGAACGTCCCGACGAACAGGGCGACCCCGGCGAACACGAGCAAGAACGTGTTGAAGAAGCCGAGCCCTTCCTTCACCTGGTTGGCCTGTTCCTCGGCGACGGTCTGAGCCGACTGGGCTTCGAAGCCTTCAGGCAGGAGCGGCTGGATCCGCTCGACGAGCTGTTCCGGCGCCACGCCCTGGGCGGCGGCCACCTGGATCGTGTCGAACCGGTCGCCGATGCCGAGCACCCGCTGTGCGGTAGTGGTTTCGAAGATGGCGAACCCGACGCCGTTCATCGACCCGAGATTGCCCAGCGTTGCCGTTCCGACGAGGGTGAACGTCTCAGGGAACCCGGCGGCGATGACCGTAACCGGCCCACCGATGGTGAAGCCTTGCTGTTCGACGAGGGCTCGGTTGAGTACGATCTCGAGGTCTGCCTCCGGGGGCCGGCCCTCGTCGATGGTGAACAGTCCGGTTTCGGTCCAGGACGTGGCGATGATGGGTGGTCCGGTCCCAAGCAGGGTGCCGTCGGCGCCGAGGATCTGCACGACGCCGAACACCGATCCTTCGACCTGCTCGACGCCGTCGACGGTCTGGATCTCGTCGATGACTTCAGGGGGAATGCCGACCGGCCGCGCCTGGGGGCCGAACGTGTCGAAGTCGCCTGCCGGCCGGACGATCACATCGGCGGTGCTCGTCGTCTGCGAAAAGAGATTCTCGAAGACGGCGCCGAGGGTGTCGGTGAACACGAACGAGCCGACGACGAAGGACACCCCGAGGGTCACCGCAAGCGTGGTGAGCAGCAGGCGGAGCTTGTGGCCCAGCAGGCTCTTGATCGTCGCTCGGAGCACTTCAGAGCTCCCGAAGGCGGTCGAGGATGCGCTCGGCAGTCGGTTCGGTCATCTCTCCGACGGTCGTTCCGTCTCGTAGGAATAGGACACGATCCGCGTACCCGGCAGCCGCCGGGTCGTGGGTCACCATGACGATGGTCTGGCCGAGGTCCTCGACGGCACGGCGGAGGAACCCGAGGAGTTCGGCTCCCGAGACGGAGTCGAGGTTGCCGCTGGGTTCGTCGGCGAAGATGATGTCGGGCTTCGAGGCCAGCGCCCGGGCAGCGGCGACCCGCTGCTGCTCACCGCCGGAGAGTTCCGCCGGGCGGTGTCTGAGTCGGTGCCGGATGCCGACGGTATCGATGATCGTGTCGAGCCATGCCTGGTCGGGGCTTCGGCCCGCGATGGCCATCGGCAGGGTGATGTTCTCCATGGCGTTGAGGGTGGGCACCAGGTTGTAGGCCTGGAAGATGAACCCGACGCGGTCGCGGCGTAGCCGGGTGAGTTCGTTGTCCGTGAGCGAGCCGAGGTCGACGTCTCCAATCGAGACCTGACCGGAGGTGAGGGTGTCGAGGCCGGCGAGGCAGTGCAGCAGCGTCGATTTGCCGGAGCCGGATGGGCCCATGATCGCAGTGAATCGGGCTGCTTCGAAGGAGGCCGTGATGCCGTCGAGGGCTCGGACCTCGGTTTCGCCGGTGCCGTAGATCTTCACGCCTTCACGAATCGATGCTGCGTCCATGTGGTCTCCTCACGCGCAACGACCCGGAACGCGTCCGGGTCGCCGGCCCCTTGCCGTTTCGCCTTCGTGACGGACTCCGGTCCCTGGTCTTGTGCTCCGGTATGTTCCAGCCCGTCGGCGAGCGTCAGCATACCTTGTTTCCGACATAATGTCGGATCGACGGATTGTCACGGCTCGAGCGGGGCGAACAGGTCGACCGAGTTCCCGTCCGGATCGAGGACGGTGGCGTATCGCTGCCCCCAGAAGGCATCCCACGGAGGCGTCTTACCGGCGAACCCGGCATCGGTCACCCGGGCGAAGGTGGCGTCGACGTCGCCAGGCGAGTCGCACAGGAAGGCCAGTGCGATCCGGCCGGCTTCCGACGGCGATGTCCAGTCGGGATCGAAACTCTTAATGAGTTCTTCGGTGTCGAGCATCAGTCGGGCTCCGCCTGGCAGTGTGGCCTCTACGTGGCCCTCGCCGTCGGGGAAGTCGATGCCGAGAAGGCGGTAGAAGGCCATCGACCGTTCCAGGTCGGAGACGACGATGCCGAGGGCGTCGAAGGTCGCCATGAGGTTCCTTTCAGAAGGCGCCGATCACTGCATTGACGATCTTGGCAGCCGACAGGCGGTATGCGTCGTAGAGGTCGGCGATGCTGCCCGCCTGGCCGAAGCTGGTCGGGCCGAGCGCGTGGACCCTGGTGCCCCACACCGAACCGAGCCATGCCATCGCGTGCGGGGACGCGTCGTGGACGGTGATGATCGGCGCGGAGCGCAGGTTCGTCG
>JANTHO010000092.1 GCA_024762335.1 Acidimicrobiia bacterium
CCGGCCAGCCCGGCGAAGAAGTCTTCGGGCGCCCATCCGTGGATGACGGCGCCGATGGCGATGCCGACCAGGAGATAGGGCCAGATCTTTCCGACGATGGTCTTGACCTCCTCCCATCCGAGGGCGAGGCGATCCTCCCACGGCATGTCGGTTGAAGGCTCGACGAGTTCGCCGCGGAGTTTGGTTTCGAAAACGAACGGTTCGACCCAGCGCTCGAGACGGAGCCGACCGAGGACGAAGCCGGCGACGATCGCAACGAGCAGACCAAACACCACGTACATCGCGGCGACCTTGAAGCCGAACATGCCGAAGATGAGGATCACGGCGACCTCGTTCACCATCGGCGAGGCAATGAGGAAGCTGAGGGTGACACCGAGAGGTACACCGGCGGCGACGAACCCGATGAACGCGGGGACCGCCGAACACGAGCAGAACGGCGTGACGACGCCAAGACCTGCTGCGGCAACGTTGCCGTATCCCTCACGCTTGCCACCGAGGAGCGAACGGGTGCGCTCGATCGTGATGAAGCTGCGCAACACCGTGACGATGAAGACGATGCCCGCGAGAAGGAGCAGGATCTTCGTGGTGTCGTACACAAAGAAGTGCACGGCCTGCCCCAATCGGCTCTCCGGATCGAGGGCAAAGAGCTCGAATACGACCCAGTCCCAGATCTTCCCGTTGACGATGTAGCCGATGACCCAAGCGAACGCTGCGGCAGCGACGAGTCCCCAAAGATGGGGAGCGCTCCGTCGCGTTCCCGGTTCCGGCAGGAAGACGCTCACCCCGAGATCCTCCCGGGGAGAGCACCGGCAACTATCTCTGAAGCGTCCGGTGCGATGGCGTAGTCGATCCATCGCCCCCTCTTGGTTCCGACGATGAGGCCGGCTTTGCGGAGAACCTTGAGGTGATAGGAGAGGAGGTTCGGGGCGATGTCCATCTGGTCCTGCAGGTGACAGTTGCACCGAATCTCGGGCGACAGGATGTCGAGGATCTGGAGGCGATAGGGATCGGCGAGCGCCTTGAGAACATCCACTCGTTCTTCAAGATTCATTATTACAAGACTTCTTGAACTATCCATGCGCCCATCGTATCCGGGAGCGCGACGTTATGTCAAGACTCATTGAACTATACCCACAACACGCGCACGACCCAGGGCTCGCAGATGGGTATAGGCGCCCCGACAACCGAGGGTCGGGGACTGCCTACCAGGTCACGTCGTCACAGTTGGCGTGGGATTCCGGTTCCACCTGGAACGTGGCATGTTCGATGCCGTATTCGTCGTGGAGCATCGTGCGAGCGGCGTCCAGTACCGGGTGCGGGTCGACACCTTCGCTCGTCATGAGATGGACCGAAGCAGCGTCCATGTCCGAGGTGAGCGTCCACACATGTAGATCGTGCACGTCGACGACCCCCGGAATCGACTTCAGTTGGTTGCCGAGTTCGACGACGTCGCACCCGGATGGGGCTGCTTCCACGAGGATGTGGAGCGCCTTGCGACCGAGTCGCCACGCCCTCGGGAGGATGAACAGGCCGATCCCGATGCCGAAGATGGCATCGACGTACACCCAGCCGGTCAGCCAGATGATCAGCGCCGCGACGATGACCGCCACCGAGCCGAGCATGTCGGCAAGCACCTCGACGAACGCACCCTCGACGTTGAGGCTCTCTCCCGCCCCTTGCCGCAGAAGGAAGAACGAGACCACGTTGACCGCGAGCCCGAGCACCGCGACGACGAGCATTGGACCGCTGAGCACTTCGGGGGACCCCCCGGTCAGACGACGGATGGCTTCGAAGATCACATACCCGGCGACGACGAACAGCAGGACCGAGTTGGCAAGCGCCGCGAGGACTTCCAACCGGTAAACACCGAACGTCCGCTGCTTGTTCTCCGTCGCCCGGTCGGCGGCGATGATGGCCGCCAAAGCCATCCCGATTCCGAGCGCGTCGGTCGCCATGTGCCCGGCATCGGAGAGGAGCGCCAGTGACCCGGAGATCCACGCCGCCACCGCTTCGGCGACCATGAAGGCAACAACCAAACCGAAGACGATCGCGAGCCGGCCCCGGTAGCGCGAGCCGGCCCGTATGGATACGCCGTGGTCGTGGTCACCGCCTACGATGCGCTCCCGTGCTCGTGGAGATAGTGCTCGATGGCAACATCCAGCAGCAAGCGCACGTGCGTGTCGGCCACGCGGTAGTTGACGCTCCTCCCGGCCTTCCTCGACCTGACAAGTCCGCCGTCCCTCAGCTGCCGGAGTTGATGGCTCGTTGCCGACTCTGAGGAGCCGACCGCAGCGGCGATGTTACCGACGCACATCTCCCCGACCTCGAGGAGGGCGTAGACGATGCGGAGGCGCCCGGCGTCGGACAGGATCTTGAAGCGCCGTGCGAGTTGATCCGCATCATCGGGATCGAGCATCGACTCACGTGCGAGTTCGATCCGGTCCCGGTGGAACGTCTCGACATCGGGTGGCTTCTCGCTGCGGCGTGATGCCTTTCTTTCGATCACGCCGGCATGATACATGAATATCTGAACAGATGTTCATATATTGTCTCCTATGGAATCCGGAAGTTCGACGGCTAGCCTCATGGACATGAATACCCCCGAATCCCCCATCGAATGGGTCCCGAATCCTCGTGCCGGCACGATCGATTCCAGCCCCGCCGTTGCAGCAGCATTCCCCGACGGCATCTTCCAGGAAGTGCAGACCTTCCATCGCCAGATCCCCGGATACCGGCCGAGCCCTCTGCGGAGCCTTGGCAATCTCGCCTCCATGCTGGGCGTCGGCGGCATCTGGGTGAAAGACGAGTCGCAGCGACTCGATCTCAACTCGTTCAAGGTCCTCGGCGGATCGTTCGCCATCTACCGCTTCATCAAGGCCAAGCTGGGTCTCGAAGATCAGGCCCTGAGCTTCGACGAACTGGTGAGCGAATCCACGAAGGCCAAGCTCGGTGATCTGACGTTCGCAACCGCCACCGACGGCAACCATGGGAGGGGCGTCGCATGGGGCGCCTCCAAGCTCAACTGCAAAGCGGTGATCTACGTCCACAAGGACACGTCGATCGCCCGCATCGAGGCGATCGAGAGCTACGGGGCCGAAGTGCACGTCATCGACGGCACGTACGACGACGCCGTCCACCAGGCGAGCGTCGACGCCGAGGCCAACGGCTGGCAGATCATCTCCGACACCTCGTGGGAGGGATACACCGACATCCCGCGCTGGGTGATGCAGGGGTACACCACGATGCTGTCCGAAACGCAGGAACAACTAGCGGGCACCGGCATCATCAAGCCGACGCACGTGTTCATGCAGGCCGGAGTCGGATCCCTCGCAGCAGCGACGGCGGGCTTCTACAGCAGTCGCTTCGGGGCCGATCGGCCGACCACGGTCGTGGTCGAGCCGACGAAAGCCGAATGTCTCCTCCACTCGGCAAAGGTTGGTGACGGCAGGCCCCACAACGTCGGCGGCGACCTGAACACCATCATGGCCGGCCTCGCCTGCGGTGAGCCGAACCCGATCGCGTGGGATGTGCTGTGGGACACGGTCGACGCCTTCACCGCATGCCCCGACTACGTCGCGGCGAAAGGCATGCGGGTGTACGCCACTCCCCTCGCCGGCGATCCCTTCATCGTCTCGGGTGAGTCCGGTGCGGTGACCCTCGGCGCGTTGATGTTCCTCGCCGAATTCCCTCAGTTCCGCGAGCAGAAGGACTCAATCGGACTCGGGCCGCACTCGCAGGTCCTCCTCATCAACTCGGAGGGCAACACGGATCCGGACGACTTCCGACACGTCGTCTGGGAGGGCGCAGCGTCCGTTCCCAGGGAGTACCGCTGGTCGCCCGAGTACCGCGCTGCTCGGTAGTCGGAGAAAGCATGGCGCGGCGTTCTGCTGAACGGATGTCCTAAGGTCTCCCCATGCCGCACCGTCTGCACCACAGTCGTCGGGGGAAGTCTCTCGGGCTGCCCGAACTGATCGCCATCGGTGTGGGAGGCATGATCGGTGGCGGGATCTTCTCGATCCTCGGTATCGGTGCGCAGATCGCCGGACACGGGGTCGTCGCCGCCCTCGCCCTTGGCGGACTCGTCGCCCTCTTCGCCGGCTACTCGTATGTGAAGCTGGCCGCCGCGTACCCGACCGACGGGGCCAGCTACACGTATGTCACCCGCGGTTGGCCGCAGCACCCGGAGTTCGGCGCGATCACCGGGTGGACCGTCATCCTCGGCTACGTTGGAACGCTCGGCCTCTACGCGTTCACGTTCGGTGCGTACGGTGCCGATCTCGTCGGATTCGGCGGGAACACGCTGGTCAGGCTGATCCTGTCCGCGATCGCTCTCGGCATCTTCATGGCGGTGAACCTCGCCGGCGCCCGGATGACCGGCAAGGCAGAGGACCTCGTCGTCTACGTGAAGATCGCGATCCTCGC
>JANTHO010000093.1 GCA_024762335.1 Acidimicrobiia bacterium
GCGAAGATACGACTCGGTTCGCGTGGCGTAGTCATCGACCTCGGGGAAGTAGCCCGAGAGCGACTCGGCGAACGAGTCTGTGCCTCGCTCCATGAGACGCTGCATCTCCATCGCCTCATGCTCGATCTCCTCTTCGAACACCGACGGCAACACGACGGCTGCGATGCCGGCTTCTTCGAGCCGCCGTACGCCGTTGAGCGTCCCGGTCATGGGGCTCGACGATGCGACGAGAGGATTCTTCAACTCGAGACCCAGATAGGTCGTCGTGAGGTCGGTGGTCATGACTCCTCCTCTTCATCGATGCCCATCCAGTCGATCTCCGTGAACTCTTGATAGAGCTCCCACCGTGTGTCGATGTCCTCCTGAGCCAGTTTCATCAGCTCGGCCGCGTGGGTCGGATTGACCCGGCTGAGAACCGCGTAACGGGCTTCCTTGGCAGCAACCTCGGCGAACGGGATCGTCGGCGGCCGGCTGTCGACTTTGAACGGGTGCTTCCCCTGCTCGACCAGCCTCGGGTCGTATCGGTAGAGCGGCCAGTAGCCGGATGCGACGAGATCCGCCTGATGGCTCATCGATCGCTCCATGTCGATGCCGTGCGCGATGCACGTCGAGTAGGCGATGACGAGCGACGGCCCTGGATACGACTCCGCTTCGGCGATCGCCTTGACCGCCTGCGTGTTGTTCGCACCGATGGCAATGTGGGCGACGTAGACGTTGCCGTACGACATCGCGATCTGTCCGAGGTCCTTCTTCCCGGTCGGTTTCCCTCCCGCCGCGAATTTGGCCACCGCTGCTCGGGGTGTTGCTTTCGATGCCTGCCCTCCGGTGTTGGAGTACACCTCCGTGTCGAGGACGAGGATGTTGATGTTCTTGCCGGAAGCGATGGCATGGTCGAGACCTCCGAAGCCGATGTCGTAGGCCCAACCGTCCCCGCCCATGATCCAGACGCTCCGGTCGACGAGTGCGCCGGCAACAACCTCCAGCCTCCTCGCATCGTCGCCATCCATACCGGCGAGCTTCGCGGTCAGTTCCGCAACGTGCGAACGCTGTGCCTCGATCCCCGCAGGATCCGATTGGTCGGCTTCGAGAATCGACGTGACCAGATCTTCTCCGACGACACCGGACATTCCCTCGAGAAGCCGCCGCGCCTCAGCGGTCTCCATGTCGATGGCGAGCCGCATTCCGAGGCCGAACTCTGCGTTGTCTTCGAACAGCGAGTTCGACCACACAGGGCCGCGACCCTCGTCGTTCGTCCGCCACGGCGTCGTCGGAAGGTTCCCACCGTAGATGGACGAACAGCCCGTTGCGTTCGCCACGACCATCCGATCGCCGAAGAGCTGGCTGACGAGCTTCACATACGGGGTCTCCCCACAACCGGCGCACGCCCCAGAGAACTCGAAGAGCGGTTCGAGCATCTGCGAGCCTTTCACCGTCTCGAGTTTGAACTGGTCGCGTGGCGGTTCGGGGATCGTGGCGAAGAAGTCCCAGTTCGCTCGCTCCACATCCAGGTGGTCGAGTTTCGGCTCCATGTTGATCGCCTTGTGCTTGACCTCCGTCTTCGACTTGGCCGGGCACACGTCCACGCAGACGCCGCAACCGGTGCAGTCGTCCGGGGACACCTGGATCGACATGAGATGGTCCGGGAGTTCGCGGCTCCGGAATCCTCGGGTCTTGAACGTGTCGGGCGCCCCTTCGACCGCCGACGGTTCGAACACCTTCATCCGGATGGCGGCATGCGGACACACCAGAGCACACTTCGCGCACTCGATGCAGATCTCGGGATCGAAGATCGGGATATCGACGGCGATGCTCCGCTTCTCATACTGGGTCGTGCCCGTCATGAACGTACCGTCGACGGGAAGTGCAGAAACGGGCAACTGATCGCCGCGATCTTCGAGCATCATGGCGGTCACCCGCTGCACGAAGTCCGGGGCATCCGCCGGCACGGTGCGCCGCATCGTAATCGTGGACGTGACCTCGGATGGGACCGTCACCCGATGCAGGTTCTCGACGGCGCCGTCGACGGCTGCGAAGTTCTTCTCAACGACGACGTCGCCAAACTTCGAATACGACTTCTTGATCGCCTTCTTGATGGACTCGATCGCCTCGTCCTGCGGCATCAGGTCGGCCAGGGCAAAGAAACACGTCTGGAGGACGGTGTTCGTTCGCTGGCCGAGTCCGGCATCTCTGGCAACCGACGTTGCATCGACGACGTAGAAGTCGAGTTGCTTGTCGATGATCTCCCGCTGCACATCGGAGGGCAGCTCTCCCCACACCTCGTCCGGACCGTACGGGCTGTTGAGGAGGAACGTCGATCCCTTCGCGGCCTTCGCCAGGACATCGACCTTGTGCATGAACTCGAACTGATGGCACGCAACGAACGTCGCGTCGTCGATCAGGTAGGTCGCTTCGATGGGAGACGGATCGAAACGGACGTGTGATGTAGTCATCGAACCGGACTTGCGCGAGTCGTAGACGAAATACCCCTGGGCGTAGAGATCCGTCTCGTCTCCGACGATCTTGACGGTGTTCTTGTTCGCCCCGACGGTTCCGTCTGCGCCGAGTCCGTAGAACACGGCGCGCACCTGCGCTTCACGTCCCGTCTCGAACCCTGCGCGCGACTCGATCGACAGATGGGTGACGTCGTCGACGATGCCGACGGTGAAGCGCCGTTTCGGTTCTTCCTTCCGGGCCTCATCGATGACGCCGGCGGCCATCGCCGGCGTGAATTCCTTCGACGACAGCCCGTACCGGCCGCCGATGACGCGCGGCGGAACCGTCCATGAAGTCCGCCCGAGTTGGGTCTCTTCCGCCACGACCATCATCACGTCCTGGAAGAGCGGCTCGCCGACCGCGCCGGGTTCCTTCGTCCGATCCAGCACGGCAATGGTCTCAATGGTGGACGGCAATGCAGCGATGAGCGCCTGGGCGGAGAACGGTCTGAACAGCCGGACCTTCACGAGCCCCACCTTCTCGCCCTGCTCGACGAGCGCCTGGACGGCCTCCTCGGCCGCTCCGACGCCGGACCCCATCATCACGATCACCTCGGTGGCGTCCGGCGCCCCGACGTAGTCGAAGAGGTGGTAGGCCCGTCCGATCCGCTCGGCGAATCGGTCCATCGCCGCCTGGACGATGTCGGGTGCGGCTTCGTAGAAACGGTTGCATGCTTCACGGGCCTGGAAGAACACGTCCGGGTTCTGTGCGGTGCCGCGAAGAACGGGCTTGTCCGGGTCCATCCGGCGTTCCCTGTGGGCGATCACACCCTCGATCGGGACCAGCGCGCGAAGGTCGTCGTCTGAGATCTCCTCGATCATGTTCACTTCGTGGGAGGTGCGGAACCCATCGAAGAAATGGAGGAAGGGAACACGACTCTCGAGCGTCGCCATCTGGGCGATCGCCGCCATGTCGTGAGCTTCCTGAACCGAGTTCGACGCCATGAGCGCCCATCCGGTGCCCCGGGTCGCCATCACATCGCTGTGATCCCCGAAGATGGAGAGTGCATGGGTTGCCACCGACCGGGCTGCGACGTGGAAGACCGCCGGCGTGAGTTCGCCGGCGATCTTGAACATGTTCGGGATCATCAGGAGCAGACCCTGCGAGGCCGTGAACGTTCCGGTCAGCGCACCGCCCTGGATCGACCCGTGGACGGCACCGGCGGCACCGGCTTCGCTCTGCATTTCGATCACATGGGGAACGTTGCCCCAGATGTTCGGTCTGCCCTGGTTCGACCATGCATCGGCATGTTCACCCATCGGTGATGACGGCGTGATCGGATAGATGGCGAGGACTTCATTCGTTCGATATGCGACGGATGCGGCTGCCTCATTGCCGTCGACCGTGATCACGGTACGAGTCGGCGCCTCGATGATGGTCATGGGAGAAATCCTCCGGCATCGCGAAGACCCCATGATAGGAGCCGGCGATGCCGGAGTTCTCCGTCACGCCTCGAGTTCGGTTGCTTCTCCGGTCTCGTCCGGCGTCGCTGCCTCAGTCGTCAAGCCGAGTTCCGCTTTCAACTCTTCGAGCTTCGCATCGGCCTGCGCTTCGTTCATTGCCTGACGTAGTTCGGCCTCTCCGCCCTCGGGCGTCGCTTCGAAGATCTCGGCCTTCGCCATGGCCTGCGCCTTGCGCTTCTCGATCTTGTCCTCGACCGACTCGAGGGTGGGGAGCTCGTCGTCGAGCGTTGCCGACATCGACTGGACCGCTGCGTTCACCGTCTCCTGCATCTTGGCCTGCTCCAACGCTCCGAGCAGCTCCATCTGCTTTGCGGAGAGCTCCTGCAACTTGACCGCATTGGCCTGCACGGCACTCTTCGC
>JANTHO010000094.1 GCA_024762335.1 Acidimicrobiia bacterium
CCGGCATCGTCAACGAGAGGAGCACGTACGTGTCGGTTGCGAAGGTGATTGAGATCACTTCCACCTCCCCCGGAAGTTTCGAAGATGCGATCCGCAAGGGAATCGCCAAGGCACAGAAATCCATCGACAACATCCAGGGCGCATGGATTTCCGAGCAGAAGGTCGAGCTCGCCGAAGACGGGACGATCAGGCACTTCCGCGTCGACATGAAACTCACGTTCCTCATCGACGACTGATCATCCGCACAGAACGAGCGAAAGCCCCGGGTGTCTGCCCGGGGCTTCTCGCTTCTCCCATACGTTCTGACACGACAGCGCGGCCAACCGGGACGCCCTACGCTCCCGGTTCACCGAAGATGATCTCGGCGATCGCCTCCTTCGCTTCGGTACTGATGGAGTGAGAAGCAGCGTCGATCCAAGTCACCGTAGATGGATGACCGGCTTCGATCAGTTTCTCATGAAAGAGCAGACTGAACTCCGTGAGGTTCAGTTGCCCGTCGTCGAACGCCCCGATCTGTTCGAGTGTCTCTCGGAGATCCCCCTGCGGATCCCGTAACTCAAGGTAGTCATCGACCGTCGAAGTTCCCGGGCCGAGAAGCGCTTCGACAGAGTACGTCTTGTGATCCTGAGCCGTCTGTTCGTCAAGGAGGAAGTGGATCGGATACCCGGCGTAGCCATCGATGTAGTCCCACACCGTGATGTCGCGATAGAGCGTCGGGTCATCGCGCAGATTGTCGTCCCACCACGGTGCGAGGAGGTGGTCTCCTTCGAAGAGGACCAATGAAGAGAAGTCCACGGGATTCGATGGCGCAGCGCACCCAGGACTCTCCGCCTGGTCCTCGCTGTGCATTGCCTCCACGCCGAGGACGAAGCCACCGCCGGAGAATCCGACGACGGTCACATCGTCGGGATTCCCCCCGTACTCCGCGGCATGCTCGACGGCGTACCAGTAGGCACACGGCCCTTCCAACACCCCCCGCAAGTACTCATTGTCAACCGCCGTCCCACCCCACGTAGGATTGAAGACGACGGCACCTTGCTCGGCCAGATAGCGCGCCAGGCTGCTCGTGTTTGCCTTCGTGTTGTACAACGGGTGCGCGTGGTACGTGATGACGACCGGCCATGGTCCTTCCGTCGTCGGGGCGTACACATCAACCAATGGTTTATGCAGCCCCGGACGAGATTCCTGATAGACGAGATCCCTCGCCGTCTCTACCTCGTACGGCTTCGCTGCTGGGAGCGATGGCGCCGTAGTTGAGGGAACCGTCGTAGGTGTACTCGTAGCCGCCACACTGGATGGGACCGACGCCACCGGCTTCTCGTCGCTACTCGCTGATCCACACCCGCTGGATGCAACCAGGATTGCGACCAACACGAGTCGTACCCGCATGACTACTTCTCCTGTGTGATCGTCGCGATTCCTCCGGTCCCCCCAACCCAGATGGTGTCATCCGGTGCAATCTGAATCCGCCACATGTCGGAGCTTGGGAGGCCCTCGTTGATCAGCGTCATCGACCCGTCAATGGGATCGACACGGGTCACGCCGATGCACGGCCAGGCGGTCCAGAGCGCTCCGTCCGATGCGATCGCGGACTCCGTGTCGAGGTCGAAGACTCCCTGGTGGGGCGAGCACGTGAGGTTCTCTTCGAGTGTGTCGTAGTCCACCGCGAAACGGCGGGACTCAGCGCCAGCGCCTCTCACCGTCCACGTGCCTGTGCGCTCCCAATTGTGGTCAAGCGTCCATCTCACATCGCCTCGCTCGATCCCACCAAAGCGCAGATCGTCGCGCGCGAGTTCCCGGGGAAATAGCTCGTCCGTCGGCTTCCACTCACCATCGAACCGACTACGAACTGTCGCGAGACTGTCGAAGTCGTCCTCGTCCCACAAGCCATCGAGATCAACCGTCGCCCAATCCTCGGACTGCACCCACAACACCCCATCCTCATCGATCCCTAGGCGACAGCAATCCATCGACACGGGACGATCGAAGTGGCCGGGGAGATGGGCGGCCTCGGTGTGGTCGATCCACTTGCCGTTCTTGTACTCCCAAAGGAAGAAGGGGCCTTCGGGTGCTACCGGCAGGTCATGGATCCAGACACCGCCGTCGGGACGGAAGCCGAGAATCTGAGGCCCAGCGAACCAGTTCATCGAGCCAAGCTCGTCGGGTACCGAGGGATCATCTTCACCGGCAACCACCTCCCACCCGGCGCCGGCCTGCCTCACGATCGCCCACGCCGGCGATCCGAGACTGTCCCATAGGCCGGGATACATCGGGTCCGAGAAGTCGGTATCCAGGACGACGGCCCAGACCGTGCCGTCATCAGCAACGCTGAGGTCGGAGACCAACCCGGCTTCAAGCGCTCCGGTCACCACGAAGTCCTCAGCACTCAAACCTTCGACGGGCGGGATCGTCGTTGTGGTGTTGTTGGTGTGCGCGGTGGTCGTCACCGGCTCGTCGACGACCGGTGGGCCCTCGGCCGTCGGGGCGAGGAGGATCAGCATTCCGACAACGACGAGGACGACGATGGCCGAAGCAACGGCCACAGCGACGCCTCTTGCGTAGGAGACCATCGGCTTCGCGACGGTGAGCTCACCAGACGGTGCTGTCACCGGAGGCGCGGCCTCAGTGAGAATCTCTCCATATGCAACGAGCTGCCGTTCGAGATCGAGGCTCATCGTCCACCTCCCAGTGCTCTCCGCAATTTCTTCATGCCACGTGCGAGGTGATTGCGAACGGTCGAGACCGACACCCCCATCAAGTCGGCGACCTCTTCGTGCGTCCAGCCGTGGCTGTGAACCAGCAGTACTGCGGTGCGTTGCCGATTCGACAATCGCTCGAGTGCTTTCGGGAGACCCGGCTCGATGATCGGATCATGATGCGCCGGTGCCGCGGGCATGACCGGTCGCTTCCAACGGCGCATCCCTCTGTGCTGGCCGACCCGATAGAGGTACCCCGCAGGGTTCTCCATACCCCTGATCCGTTCCCAATGCTCCCAGCCGTACGCCAGTGCCTCTGCTGTTGCGTCCCTGCCCTCATCGGGCCCGAAACGGGAAACCAGCGCCTGCCGCAACCTCGGTTCCACGTTCTCGACGAAACTCGTATACGTCTCGTTGAGCATCGAATCGAGGGCCATGGATCAACCCCTTCTCTACCAGTTCTACCCCATAAGGCGCGAATCGGCCACCAACCGTCACAAGAATCTCAGAGCCGCTCCGAAATGCATAGAGGCAAATAGCAGAAGGGGCCCGGCAGAGCCGGACCCCTTCCATCACAGTTTGGTCCGACTAGTTGCCGCCTTCGAACTCGTCTTCGAACGAGACGACGGTGCGGCCCGGCTTGGACTCGCCACCACGGTTGTTCCCGCGATCGTTTCCACGATCCCGGCTTCCGCGGTCGCGTCGGCCGCGATCACGGTCGCGCCCTCCACGATCCCGGCGGCCTTCGTTGCGGTCGTTCCGACGGTCGTCGCTCTTCTGCTCCGTACCGGCGTCACCGGACGGCTCGGGAGCGCCGGCGAGGTCGAGACTGACCTTGCCGCGATCGTCGATCTCACGGACCACGACCTCCACCTTGTCACCGAGGGCGAGCACGTCCTCGACCTTGTCGATCCGCTTCCCACCGCCGATCTTGGAGATGTGCAGCAGGCCGTCACGGCCGGGCAGGATGTTGACGAACGCACCGAACTTCGTGATGTTCACGACTTCGCCCTCGTACGTCTCACCGACGTGCGCCTCCGGCGGGTAGCCGATGGCGAGGATCCGCTCTTTGGCGAGTTCCAGCGACGTTGTATCGGGAGCGCCGACGCGGATGGTTCCGTCGTCCTCGATCTCGATCTTGGCACCGGTCTCTTCTTCGAGTTCACGGATCGTCTTGCCCTTCGGCCCGATGACCTCGCCGATCTTGTCCTTCGGGACGGAGATGGCTTCGATCTTCGGGGCCGTCTCGGCAAGCTCCGCACGGGGCCCGGGGAGGACATCCGTCATCTTGCCGAGGATGAACAGCCTCGCGTCCTTCGCCTGGCTCATCGCATCGATGAGCACCTGGGCGGGGAGCGACTTGATCTTCGTGTCGAGCTGCAGTGCCGTGATCATGTCCTCGGTACCGGCAACCTTGAAGTCCATGTCCCCCAGAGCATCTTCGGCTCCGAGGATGTCGGTCAGCGTCACGAACTGGCCGTCGTGGTTGATGAGACCCA
>JANTHO010000095.1 GCA_024762335.1 Acidimicrobiia bacterium
CCGTCCCCGCAGCGATCGGTGCCCGGAAGGTCGGCATGCCGTATGTCATCCACGAACAGAATGCCGTCCCCGGTCTCGCCAACCGATACGTCGCGCGGCGGGCTGCGAGAACCCTTGCGGCATTCGCACCGGCTCTGGAACGCTTGCCCGGTGCCGAGATCGTCGGGAATCCGCTGGACTCACGCTTCTCATCGTTCGATCGGAGCGGTTCGAGAACCGAAGCGATGCGTCGATACGGTCTCGACCCGGGCCTGCCGGTCGTCGGAATCGTCGGAGGCAGTCTCGGAGCCGCATCCCTCAACGGGGTAGCGGCCACCCTGGCAGACGACTCCGAGCGCCGATTCTCGATCCTGCACCTCACCGGTGTTGCCCACCACGACGAGATCGCGGGCGTCGCGGCATCGCACGAGAACTGGATCACCGTGCCGTTCGAATCGAACATGCCCTCCTTCTACGCCGCATCCGATCTCGTTCTGTCGAGAGCCGGAGCGATGACGGTGAGTGAACTCGCCGCAACCGGCACGCCGTCGGTCGTCGTACCGCTCCCCGCCGGCAAGGGCTATCAGGCACGCAACGCCGACGATCTGTCCAGGGAGGGCGGGAGCATCATCGTCGAACAGGAAGCGATAGCGGAGGTACCGGGCATCCTCCGGAGCCTGATCTCCGACCCCGGCCGGCTGTCGGCAATGCGGGCCGCTGCTCTGTCGGTGGCCAAACCGGATGCCGCCCGGCGTGTCGCAACGATCGTTCAGGAGGTTGCCGGTGGATGAACTCTCGACGGTGAACATCGACGAAATCGACTCGATCCATCTCATCGGTGTCGGAGGCTCCGGGATGTCTGCCCTCGCGAAGCTCCTTGCCCAACGCGGGATCCGGGTGACCGGATCGGATCTCAAACCGTCGGACATCGTGGACTCGCTTGCCGACGTCGGCGTAGACGCTTGGATCGGTCACCGACCCGACCGGATGGAAGGCGTCGACGTCGTGGTTGCCTCCTCCGCCGTACCAGACCGGGACGTCGAACTCGTCGCCGCTCGGGAAGCCGGCGTGTCAACGGCCAGGCGACCAGCGCTGCTCCGGGGTGTCACGGCCGCCATGCCGACCATCGGATTCTCGGGCACGCATGGCAAGACATCCAGCACGGCAATGGCGGTTGCCGCGCTACGTGCCTGTGGTCGTGATCCATCCTTCATCGTCGGGGGAGAGATCGCCGCCCTCAACACGGGTGCCCACCTCGGCGCCGAAAACCTCCTCCTGCTCGAAGCGGACGAAGCGTTCGGAACGTTTCGCCATCTCCATTTCGCCGGCCTGGGTGTGACGAACATCGAATCGGACCACCTCGACTACTACGGAACGGTGACGGCCGTCGAAGAGGCATTCGCTCAGGTTGCCGGCAGAACTGCGGGTCCGGTCGTCGGATGTGTCGACGATCCCGGCGTTCGGCGGCTCGCCGAACGGGCCCCGGTGATCGGCTACGGAACCGCAGCAGACGCGACATGGAGGATCAGTGATATCCGGAGCGGAGCCGCGCCGTCGTTCACGCTCACGGGGCCTGCGGGACCGCACACGGTACAGCTTCGCCAACCGGGCATGCATGTGATCCGGAATGCTGCCGGCGTACTCGCCGTCTTCGGTGAGTTCGGCTTCGACATCGAGTGTGCGATTGCCGGGCTCGAGGCGTTCAGTGGAGTGCGTCGCCGCTTTGAGACCAAGGCACGGGTCGGGGGAGTCACGTTGATCGACGACTACGCGCACCACCCCACGGAAGTGGCGTCGACGGTCGCCGCGGCAAGATCGATGACCGATGGGCGTGTGTGGGTGGTGTTTCAGCCCCATCGATACACGCGTACGGCCAACCTCGCTCCGATGTTCGGCGCACCGCTTGCCGAAGCCGACCACATCATCGTCACCGACGTGTACGGGGCCGGTGAGCGTCCCGAGCCCGGTGTGACCGGCAAACTGGTGGCGGAAGCGGTACGGGCGAGCGGCGGCGATGTCACCTATGTCCCACGATTGGCGGACGTCCCGGAGCGAATCATCGGGGAACTGGACGACGGCGACACGGTCATCCTGATGGGAGCGGGAGACGTGGCGACCATCTGGCGGGACCTGGCCGACCGGCTCGGTGGCACGCCGTGACGACGAATCCAGGTTCGATACGGGGCGTGCAGGTCGACGTGCCGCTTGCCCCAATGACGACCTACAAGCTCGGCGGTCCGGCCGCCTGGTACGTCGAGGTCGGCGACGAGGCACATCTCTCCGAGGTGCTCCAGTCGGTGAGTGACGACGTTGAGATGCTCATTCTCGGTCGGGGGAGCAATCTCCTGATCTCGGATCGAGGCTTCCCGGGTCTCGTGATACGCCTGCTAGGGGAGTTCCTCGATGTCACCGTCGACGGCGCCGGTTTCGTGCACGCGGGCGGGGCCGCATCGATGCCACGGGTTGCCCGTTCGGCTGCCGATGCGGGCCGATGCGGACTCGAATTCATGGTCGGCATTCCTGGGACCGTCGGCGGAGGTGTCCGGATGAACGCCGGGGGACACGGGAGCGAGATTTCCCAGTGGCTCGTCGACGCGGCGATCATCGATCGGGCGAGCGGAACCCGTGTCGAGAAGCGTGTCGAAGACCTCGGCCTTTCGTACCGGCACTCGAATCTGGGCCTGGGCGACATCGTGGTAGCGACCCGTTTCCGGACCGACCCATGTGGGTCGCTCGAGTCCGAGGAGCAGATTCGGGAGATCACGCGGTGGCGCAAGGAGCATCAGCCCGGCGGAACCTTCAACGCGGGATCGGTGTTCAAGAACCCGGTGGGTGACGCCGCCGGCCGGCTCATCGATCGGGCCGGCCTCAAAGGATTCCGCCGCGGTGGTGTCGCCGTGTCCGAAATGCACGCCAATTTCCTCGTAGCCGACGAACATGCCACGGCACAGGACGTGTGGGACCTGATCTGGGCCGTACGCCGGCGGGTCGCCGAGTCGGAGGGGGTTTGGTTGACCCCGGAGATTCGATTCGCGGGATCGTTCGAACGTTCCGGCGACGAGCACCTTGGACCGGAGATGGAAACGTGAAGACGATGGATCATCGCATCGCCGAACGGCGGCACAATGTCAGCGAGGAGAAGGCTCGCGGGCGCCTCCGGATGCTCCTCTGGTTGGTCGGTGCCGCGACGGTCATCGGACTGCTGATCTGGCTCGTCACCTCTCCGGTGCTTTCGATCAGGACGATCACGGTCACCGGCGCCGAGCGATCCGATCCCGGGGCGATCGCAGCGAGTGTGGGCGCCGAGATCGGGGTGCCGACGATCACCGTCCGGAGCGGTTCCATCGAGCGGGCGCTCGCGACCGATCCCTGGATCGACGACGCTCGAGCGACGGTGTCCTGGCCGGGGACGATCGAGATCGACGTCGTGGAACGAACCCCGGTCGCATCACTCGTCACCCCGGATGGGACCTTGCTGGTGGCGGTCGACGGCACGCTGCTTCAACGCATCGAGAACGGCGCAGTCCCGCCCATCATCGAAACCGACTCGACTCGTTCGGCCAGACCGGGGGAGCGCGTCGACCGCGAATCGACGCAGGGAGCGGTCGCGTTCGTCGGAACGTTGCCACCGTCGCTGCGCAGCGAGACGTCGATCACGGTGATCGGGGATTCCGTGACAGCGACCGTCGCCGGCGTCAAGATCGTGTTCGGTCGTCCGATCGATATGGAGGCGAAAGCGGCCGCCGTTGCCGCGTTGCTCGAGGAGGGTCTCGACCCGGGAAGCGAGATCAACGTGACGGCTCCGACACGCCCGGCCGTGGCTCCTCCTCAATCTCAACTGGAAGGTGAGACAACAGTGGTAGAAGAGTCTCAACCTTCAGACTAACCTTGCAACTACCTGCGCGGGAGGCCCAGAAGAAATGACCGATCCAAAACTCAGTCCTCACACCTATCTGGCCGTGATCAAGGTCGTCGGTGTCGGCGGTGGCGGCGTGAATGCCGTGAACCGGATGATCGAGGCCGGCGTCGGCGGCGTGGAGTTCATCGCCGTCAACACGGACGCGCAGGCGCTCATCATGTCGGATGCGGACCTCAAGCTCGACATCGGGCGTGAATCGACTCGTGGCCTC
>JANTHO010000096.1 GCA_024762335.1 Acidimicrobiia bacterium
GACGTGGTCGAAGCGCCCCCCACATGGATGGGTGAAGGCGAACTCCGATCGCTCCGAGAACGCGCCATCTATGCATCCTCGAATGCGCTCGACACGTTGATCCACGGCCGATCACCGGCCGCGTAGCCTGCACCCGAACCCCATCACCACCCGATAGCATCGGGGCGATGCTGCGTCGCCCTTCTTCAGCCGAGATTCCCGATGGTCCCGGGGTGTACCTGTTTCGTGATGAGCACGGCGGGGTTCTCTACGTCGGCAAGGCCAAGTCGCTGCGGAAGCGCCTCGCCAATTACTTCGTATCGGACCTCGATGGAAAGACCGCTGCGATGGTCGACGCCGCCAACTCCGTCGAGTGGATCGTCACACCGTCGGAAGTCGCCGCGCTGATGGTGGAGTACTCGCTCGTCCACGAACATCAGCCCCGTTTCAACATCCGGCTCAAGGACGACAAGAGCTTCCCGTTTCTTGCGCTGACCGTCAACGAAGAGTGGCCGCGGGCGATGGTGGTACGTGGAAAGCGAAAGCGGGGGGTCCGGTACTTCGGGCCGTACGTTCAGGCGTACGCGATCCGCCAGACGCTCGACCTGATGCTCCGTACGTTCCCAATCCGGACCTGCACCGACGCCAAGTTCCGTCGGCACGAGAACACCGGCAAGCCCTGCCTCCTGTTCCACATCGAGAAGTGCGCCGGGCCGTGCGTCGGCGAGGTCGACCCGGAGTCCTACCGTGAGCTCGTCGACGGGATGTCGTCGTTCTTCGCCGGGGACTCGGCGGCGGTAACCGACCGGCTCCGTGAACAGATGCAGGCAGCGGCGGACGATCGAGAGTACGAGCAGGCGGCCAGGATTCGCGATCAGCTCGTGTCGGTTGACAAGGCGATGCAACGTCAGGAGTTGGTGACGGAGCGGCCGGAGGATTTCGATGTGATTGCCGTCGCAGACGACGAGCTGGAGGCGGCGCTCGTCGTCCTGAACATCCGCAAGGGACGGGTGACGGGGAGGAAGACGACGATCGTCGACCGGGTCGAAGACGTTGATACCGCGCGGCTGATCGGCATTCTCATCACCGGCTTGTACGGCGAGGAACGGCCGCCCCGCGAGGTACTCGTACAGGAACTGCCGGACGACCCGGAGCTGCATACAGCCTGGCTGCGTGAACGGCGGGGTAGCGGCGTGTCGCTTCGCGTGCCCAAACGGGGGGCGAAGCGGCGCATCCTCGAAACGGCCCGGGTGAACGCCGAAGAAGAGTTCAGCCGTCATCGTCTCCGCCGCCACACCGACCACAACGCCCGAGCCCGGGCGCTCAACGACCTGCAACAGGCGCTGGGGCTGCCGCAGCCGCCGCTGCGGATCGAGTGCTACGACATCTCGACCATCCAGGGAACGAACACGGTGGCTTCGATGGTCGTGTTCGAGGACGGCCTGCCGAAGAAGAGCGAGTACCGGCGTTTCAAGATTCGCACCGTGGACGGTCAGGACGATTTCGCGTCGATGGAAGAAGTGATCCGCCGCCGACTCACCGCCTACCTCAAAGAACGGGACCTGCCGATCGAGGAACGCGGCCGGTTCGCGTACCCGCCGTCACTCATCGTCATCGACGGAGGCATCGGCCAGCTCGGCCGCGCCGTCGACGTTATCGAGCAGCTCGGCCTCGACATCCCGGCGGTCGGTCTTGCGAAGCGGCTCGAAGAAGTGTTCCCCCCTCATAGTTCGGACCCCATCATCATCGAGAAGGGGAGAGAATCGCTCTACCTCCTTCAACGCGTCAGGGACGAGGCGCACCGCTTCGCCATCACCTACCACCGGCAACTTCGCGGGAAGCGGATGATCGACTCGATCCTCGACGACGTGCCTGGGATCGGCCCGGGCCGGAAGAAGAAGCTGATCCGGCACTTCGGCTCGGTAAAGAAGATCCGGGCCGCATCGAAAGAAGAGCTCGCGGACGTGCTACCCGATAGGGTTGCAGTGACACTCTGGGAGAGCCTCCATGGATGAACCAGTCCTCACCGAACCACAAGTCGTCATCATCACCGGCATGTCCGGTGCCGGGCGGTCGCATGCGTCCAACGTGCTCGAAGACCTCCAGTACTTCGTCGTCGACAACCTCCCGGCGGACCTGATCGTCGACGTGGTCGAGCGGTCGGGCGTGGGCGACGAGTCTCGGGACCGGTTCGCCGTCGTCGTCGATGCGAGGGGCGGCGTCACCGCGGGCCAGCTGTCGGAAGCGATCAAACTGCTTCGGCAGAAGGGCCTGAGGACGACGGTGCTGTTCCTCGATGCGGACGATCGTGTGCTGATTCGAAGATTCGAAGAGTCCCGGCGACCCCACCCGATCGGGGCATCAACCCTGAACGAGTCCATTGCCAACGAGCGCGCCAACATGAGCGAGATACGGGGAATGGCCGACATCATTGCCGACACGTCGGATCTCAACGTCCATCAGCTCGCCGACCGTCTCAGGAACGCCTTCGCGAGAGGCCTGCCCGAGCGCCAGATGCAGATCGACATCACGTCGTTCGGATTCAAACGCGGCGTTCCGCGTGTCGTGGACCTGCTGTTCGACGCTCGTTTCCTTCCGAATCCACACTGGCAGCCCGAACTGCGGCCGCTCACCGGCATGGACGAGGCGGTCCGGGACTACGTGTTCTCCCAGGGCGAGGCGAACGAATTCCTCGCAAAGGTCGTCGACCTCCTCGACTTCGTGATTCCGTACTACGAGCAGGAGGGCAAGGCGTACCTGACGATCGGTGTCGGATGCACGGGTGGCCGACATCGTTCGGTTGCCATCGCTGAGGCGATCGGACGGCACCTTCGGTCCGAGGATCTCCACGTCACCGTTCATCATCGGGATGCCGGCCTGGGGGACACGGATGCGCACCAGCACTGACGCCTCGGCACTCCTCGACGCGTTCGACTTCATCGATCCCGGCCCGCACGTCGTTGCAGTCGGCGGAGGGAAGGGCCTCGCGAGGGCGCTCCATGCGATCCGGAGCTACGCGGGCCGTATCGACGCCGTCGTCACTGTTGCCGACGACGGAGGATCATCCGGGCGCTTGGCACCCCAGCTCGACATCCCGCCTCCCGGGGACATCCGCAAGGCGCTCGTTGCCCTGACCCCCGACGATTCCGTCTGGCGGCGCCTGTACGAGTACCGGTTCGAGGATGCGGACGTGAGCGGACATTCGCTCGGCAACCTGATCATCGCTGCGCTGACCGATATCGAGGGTTCGTTTGAAGCGGCTCTGAGATCGTCGGAGCGGCTTCTCGGTGCCTTCGGATCGGTGATTCCTGCTTCGCCGCTGCACCTCGAACTCTGCGCGGAGATCGACGGTGTCGATGTTTGCGGACAGGTCAACGTATCGCTCGCGAGAGGCACCGTCACCGGGATCCGGGTCGTACCGGAGGACGCACCCGTGACGCGGAGCGCCGTCGAAGCGATCGAGACGGCGGATCAGATCGTCCTTGGACCGGGGAGCCTGTATACGTCGATCATCGCAGCCATGGCCGTTCCCGGAATCACGGATGCCATCAACCGGTCGACGGCTCCGCTCGTCTACATCGCAAACATCGTCACGCAGGACGGGGAAACCCTCGGCATGGACGCGGTCGATCACCTCGAGGCGCTCATTCGGCTCACCGGAGTACGTCCACCCGGTGCTATCGTCGCGTCAGACTCCCCGGTTCGCATCGATCCGCCTCTTGAGGCCGTAGGAATCGATGCAGAGGCTGCCGCCACATACGGCGCAGATCTCGTGACGGCGGACCTGCTCGACGATGTCGACGGTCGTCCTTGTCACGACGTCGTCCGCCTCGGCGAAATCCTCCGGGGACTCGCCCATATATGACCAACATCCACCAGGAAAGGGCATCATGAAGGTAGCCATCAACGGATTCGGCCGCATCGGCAGGAACTTCCTCCGTGCATCGAAGGGCGGAGACATCTTCGCCAACCTCAAGCAGACCGTGTCGAGCGCACAGATCACCGAGGCGAGTGACATTGCCGCCGTGCTCACGAAGATGAAGACCGACGTTCTCGGACTCGACATCGTGGCGATCAACGACCTCACCGATCCGGAGATGCTCGCGTATCTC
>JANTHO010000097.1 GCA_024762335.1 Acidimicrobiia bacterium
GTGATGGCACGAAACGGAACCGACTTCGGGGTCCGGCTGTCCGGCACGGGGGACCGATGGTTCATAGCACCCGCGCCGCCCGTCGACGGCCTCTACCTCGGATCGTTCACCGAGGAGGACGCGAGTCCCGACATCGGCGACTCGACGATCACCGAGACCGTCGGACTCGGCGGATTCGCTATGGGGGCCGCTCCGGCAATCGTCGGATTCGTCGGTGGCACCGCAGCCGGCGCGGTGCGTCGCACACTGGCCATGTACGAGATCACGATGGCCGAGCACCCGATCTACCAGGTGCCGATGCTCGAGTTCCGGGGAACCCCGGTCGGGATCGACGCGAGCCGCATCGTGAGAACCGGTGTCCTGCCGCAGATCAACACCGGTGTGGCCGGCAAGGTCCCGGGCACGGGAATGGTCGGCGCGGGACTCGTCGAAGCCCCGATGGAGTGCTTCACACAGGGAATCACAGCGCTCGCGGAGGTGTCACGATGAGCGTGCGAGTCGAGGTTCGATGTCCGGCCGGGGGTTCTCCCCGAGTTTGTAGGATGCACGGTCCGGGGGCGACGATGGAGGGTGAGCATGGTCATCGCTAACGAGTTCGACTATCGGCGTCCGGACACGCTGGGGGAGGCCATTCAGATCCTCTCAGAAGCGTCCGGGTCCGTTCAGATCCTGGCCGGCGGAACCGACCTCGTCGCGTGGCTCCGCGACGACGTGATCGCTCCCGACCTGGTCGTCGACATCAAGGACGTACCCGGTCTGCACGACCTCACGTTGACAGACGGGACACTCCATATCGGATCCCTCGTCACGTTCACGGAACTGATGGAGTCGGACATCGTCGCGGAACACGCTCCGCTCCTGGCAGAGATGGCGGGGACGGTTGCTTCCCCGGGGATCCGCAACCGGGCGACGATGGTCGGGAACATCTGCTCGGCCGTCCCGTCGTGCGACGCCGGACCGGTGCTCCTTGCATACGACGCCACCGTTCACCTCGCCGGACCGTCCGGTGAACGTGCCGTCGAGATCGGCGACTGGTTTGTCGGACTGCGTCAAACCGCCCGCACCGACGATGAGGTCGTCACCCACCTGACGATCGACCCGGGCCGTCACGGCGGCGCCTATGTGAAGCTGATGCGATACGCGGGCGAGGACCTCGCCCAGGCGTCTGTGGGCATCGTCGTCACGCCCGATCACCACTACCGGATCGCGTTCGGTGCGGTCGCTCCGACACCCATTCGATCGAACCGGATCGAGGAACTGCTTCGCGGCAAAACCCTCGACGACTCGCTGATCGGCGAAGCGGTCGGGTTGGTGAGCGAAGAGATCAGCCCGATCACCGACATCCGGGCTTCAGCGGAGTATCGGACCCGCATGACCGAGGTCATGTTGAAACGGGGACTGGCGGCAGCGACGGAGCGACTCGAAGGAACCGGGCCGGCATACGGCACCCGGCTTGTGTGAGGGGACGGCAATGGATTTGAAGATCAAGATCAACGGCGAGGACTGGACGCTCGACGTCGCACCTGCCGACACACTGCTCGACGTTCTCAGAGAACGTGTCGGAACCAAGAGCCCCAAGATCGGATGCGAGCGAGGCGACTGCGGATCGTGCACCGTCCTGATCGACGGACGATCCGTCAGGAGTTGCCTGGTGCTCGCCGTCGAAGCCGACGGTCACGAGATCACCACCGTCGAGGGGATCAGCTACGACGGCCTGAGCGAGCTGCAGACGCTCTTCCTGGAGAACAACTCGTTCCAGTGCGGATTCTGCACACCGGGGATCGTCCTGTCCGCCACCGAACTCCTCGAACAGAATCCAAATCCGACCCGACACGACGTCCAGGAAGCACTCGCCGGCAACCTCTGCCGGTGCACGGGGTACGAACCGATCATCGATGCGGTCCTCGCCGCAGGAGACGGGGGATCCGAATGACGCCGACCGATACATTCCTCTTCGAAGCCGAATCCGGCAACCAGGACCTCGAGAGCGTTGGAACGCCGGCGGTCCGGATCGACGGACTCGACAAGATCAGCGGTGCCGCACAGTTCGTCGACGACATCGACTTCGGCCCCGGACTGCTCCACGCAGCGATCGTCGAGAGCCCGCACGCATACGCCAGGATCATCTCGATCGATACGTCGGAGGCTGAGAAGGCCGAAGGCGTCGTTCGGGTTGCCACGGGCAAGGACTTCCCATACAAGTTCGGGATGTACATGGAGGACCGCTACATCTTCGCCCAGGACTATGTCCGGTTCGTCGGGGAACAGGTCGCCGGTGTCATCGCACGCACTCACCGTGAAGCGGTTCAGGCGGCCAAACTGATCAAGGTCGAGTACGAGGTGCTCACCCCGCTGCTCGATCCGAGGGCCGCCGTCGAAGACGAAGCGGAGTTGATCCACCCGGATCTCGATGACTACACCCACGTTCCCTGGTTCTTCCCGAAGGCGGACACGAACATCGCCCACTGGCGCAAGATCCGAAAGGGCGACACGGAGAAGGCATTCGCGGAAGCCGACTACGTCCTCGAAGACACATACACCGTGCCCCGCTACGCCCACTGCGCCATCGAACCGCACGTCACGGTCAGCAAACTCGACTTCGCCGACCGCCTGACGGTGTGGACGGCGTCGCAATCGCCGCACACCCAGCGGCACCTGTTCGCGGAAGCACTTGCCCCACTCGGGTTCACGCACAAGGACGTGCGCGTCATCACACCGTACGTCGGTGGAGGGTTCGGAGGAAAGGCCGGCGTCTCGATGGAGATCCTGGGGGCCGCCCTGGCCACCCTCGTGAAGGGGCGACCGGTCAAGCTCCGCTGGACCAGAGAGCAGGAGTTCTACAACACCTATCAGCGGCAGGGCGTTGTCGCCGAACTCAAAGTGGGAGTCAAGGCCGACGGGGAGATCACCGCCGTCGAGCACAAGCTCTACTGGGATGCCGGCGCGTACGTCGAATACGGAGCGAACGTCGTCAACGCCGCCGGACTGTCGGCGACCGGACCGTATCGCGTGCCGAACATCACCAACGACTCGCTGTGCATCTATACGAACCTGCCCCCCGGCGGTCCGTATCGGGGATTCGGGTACTCCGAGTTCCACTTCGGCCTCGAGTCCCACATGGACCGCATCGCCGAAGCCATCGGCATGGACCCGGTCGAATTCCGCCGCAAGAACGCCATCGTTGAAGGTGACGAACTGGCATACGGGGCGCACATGAACCCCTCCGGCATGCTCGAGGCGATCGACCGCACCGCCGCGGCCATCGACTGGGGTGTCGAGGAGGAGTCGGACGATCCCAACACGGTCATCGGCAAAGGCATCTCGCTGTTCTGGAAAGCACCGGCTATGCCGCCCAACTCGTCTTCTGCATCGTTCCTGAAGTTCAACGAGGACGGCAGCATCAACATCACGGTGTCGGGGATGGAGCTCGGACAGGGTTACCTGACGGTGATGGCTCAGATCGCGGGAGAGGTCCTCTCGGTCCCCGTCGACAAGATCAGGGTTGAGACCCCAGACACGGATCGCAACCCGTACGAGTGGCAGACGGTCGCCTCACACGTGACGTGGAGTTCCGGTCTTGCGGTGGAGAAGGCGGCGATCGAGGCCAGAGCCAAGATCTTCGACGTCATCCACCAGGTCTACGGATACGAGGACGACTCGCTCTACCTCGAAGACGAGAAGGTGAAGTGCATGACCGATCCGTCGTTCGCGAAGCCGCTCAGCGAATTCGTGATCGACGGCATCCAGACGGAAGAGGGGACCTGGCGCGGCGGACCGATCGTTGCGAGCGGAAAGTTCATGCCCGAGTTCACCAACGCCAACAGCGACCCGGAAACGGGACAGGGTGGACACCCGAACGTCCACTACACGGTGGGCGCGACCGGCGTGGTCCTCGAGATCGACAAGGAGACGGGACGGATCCGGGTGCGCAAGGCC
>JANTHO010000098.1 GCA_024762335.1 Acidimicrobiia bacterium
CTCGATCTTCCGCGCGGTCAGCTCATTGTCTTCACGGGCCTCTCCGGCTCGGGGAAGTCGTCGCTTGCATTCGACACCATCTATGCCGAGGGCCAGCGGCGGTACGTTGAGAGTCTCTCTGCCTACGCCAGGCAGTTCCTCGGGCAGATGGACAAACCGGACGTCGACTTCATCGAGGGGCTCTCGCCGGCGATCTCGATCGATCAGAAGACGGCGAGCAGGAACCCTCGATCGACGGTCGGGACCGTCACTGAAATCCATGACTACCTGCGGCTCCTCTACGCCCGCGTCGGGCAACCTCACTGTCCGAATGACGGCTCGCCGGTTGCCAGACAGACGCCGCAGCAGATCGTCGATCGCGTCCTTGAGATCGAGGAGGGGGCACGCTTCCAGGTGCTGGCGCCGGTCATTCGTGGACGCAAGGGGGAATACGAGCAGCTTCTCAGAGACCTCGCTCAGCAGGGCTTCAGCCGCGCGAGGATCGACGGAGAGGTACGTGATCTCACGGAAGAGATCGCGCTCGACCGCTACTTCCAGCACACGATCGAAGTAGTTGTCGACCGCCTCGTGAAGAAGGACGGTATCGAGCGGCGGCTCACCGATTCGCTCGAGACGGCATTGCGGCTCGCCGACGGCGTCGCGCACGTCGTTATCGAAGATGGGCCGACCCTCTCGTTCAGCCAGCACTTCGCCTGTCCGGAATGCGGACTGTCGTTCGAGGAGATGCAACCGAGGAACTTCTCATTCAACAGCCCCTACGGGGCATGCCCCGAATGCTCCGGGATCGGCACCCGGTACCAGGTCGATCCGGAACTCATCGTGCCGCAGCCGGACCGGAGCCTCGCCGAAGGAGCGATCGCGCCGTGGCGAGGCCGCCACCGGATGACCTACTACCAGCGTTTGCTGAGCGCCGTTGCCGCCGCCGAAGGCATCGACATGGATCGGCCGTTCAAGGATCTCTCGAAACGGCACCGGGATCTTCTCATGAACGGTGGCTCGGATGAGCCATACACGATCACCTACCAGAATCGGTTTGGGCGCACTCGACGCTACGAGACCACCTACGAGGGCGCCATCCCGTGGCTCGAACGGCGGTATGCCGACTCGGAGAGTG
Organism: Acidimicrobiia bacterium; assembly: GCA_024762335.1. GTDB lineage: Bacteria > Actinomycetota > Acidimicrobiia > Spongiisociales > UBA5794 > JAHEEL01. The sequence goes on from JANTHO010000098.1 coordinate 1,115, forward strand.
ACGCGGCACGGGACGGGTACCAACAGTTCATGCGGGAGGTCCCGTGCCGGACGTGTGGGGGAGCGCGCCTCAATCCGGTCTCGCTTGCGGTCACCGTCGGCGGCCGTTCGATCAGCGAACTCTCATCGCTCTCCCTCCGGGAAGCGCGGGCGGTTCTGGACGGCCTGACTCTGTCCGATCGCGACGAACAGATAGCCGGACGGGTGATCAAGGAGATCCGAGCAAGGCTCGATTTCCTTCTCGACGTGGGTCTCGACTATCTGACACTCATGCGGTCGGCGGCGACCCTCGCCGGAGGGGAGGCACAGCGGATTCGACTTGCCACGCAGATCGGATCGGGTCTGGTCGGGGTTCTCTACATCCTCGATGAGCCGTCCATTGGATTGCACCAGCGCGACAATCACCGGCTGATCGAAACGCTCATCCGCCTCCGCGAGTTGGGGAACACGCTCATCGTCGTGGAACACGATGAAGAGACCATCCGGACAGCGGACTACATCGTCGACATCGGACCCGGGGCTGGGGAGCACGGCGGAGAGATCGTCGCACAGGGGACGTTGCAGGAGATCGAAGACGAGCCGACGTCGCTGACCGGCGACTACCTGACCGGACGCCGGTCGATCCCGGTTCCAATCAGCAGGAGGACGGGCAACGGCAACGAGATCGTGGTCGTCGGCGCAGAGGAGAACAACCTTGCCGGGATCGACGTGGCGTTCCCCCTGGGCAGGTTCATCGCCGTCACCGGCGTGTCGGGGAGCGGAAAGTCGTCGCTGGTTCAGGAGATCCTGTCGAAGGCGCTCCATGCAGAGCTGCACGGCGCCAAGCGGATGGCCGGGCGTCATCGCGGGATTACCGGTGTCGAGCACATCGACAAGATCATCAACATCGACCAGTCGCCGATCGGACGAACCCCACGCTCGAATCCGGTCACCTACACGAAAGCGTTCGACGCCATCCGGCAGCTCTTCGCCAGCACGAACGACGCGAAGATGCGCGGGTACAAGCCGGGGAGGTTCTCGTTCAACGTGTCGGGAGGCCGGTGCGAGACGTGCAAGGGTGACGGAACGCTGAAGATCGAGATGCACTTTCTGCCGGACGTATACATCCCATGTGATACCTGCAAGGGGAGGCGGTACAACCGCGACACGCTCGAGATCAAGTTCAAGGGGCACTCGATTGCGGACGTACTCGCCATGTCGATCGAGGAGGCTCTGCACTTCTTCGAGAACCAGCCGCGCATCTCCCGCATCCTCGGCACGCTCTTCGACGTCGGCCTCGGATACGTGCGACTCGGACAGCCGGCAACGACGCTGTCAGGAGGCGAAGCGCAGCGAGTGAAGCTCGCAGCAGAACTCGCAAAGCGGTCGACCGGACGCACCATGTACATTCTCGATGAGCCGACGACGGGACTGCACTTCGAAGACATCAGGAAACTCCTCGGCGTTCTAGATCGTCTCGTCAAGACGGGCAACACGGTCGTCGTGATCGAACACAATCTGGACGTCATCAAGACTGCAGACTGGATCATCGATCTCGGACCGGAGGGCGGCATCGGCGGCGGGAGGATCGTCGCCGAAGGCACACCGGAAGAGGTCGCTCAAGTGGCAAACTCTCATACCGGACGATTCCTCGGCGAAGCTCTCAGATGATGTACGAGGGTGTCGTCGCGTTGCTGTTGGATCGCGGGGTGACGGCGTATGACTGAGTCGGTCGAGAACTGGGATTCAGTCGCCGAGTGGTGGTTCGATGAAGTGCAGGAAGATCCGGTGTATCGAGAGGACATCGGACCGATGCTCGAGAAATTGATGATCGGGGTACCCGAGCCGCTCCTCGAGCTCGGGTGCGGAGAAGGACAATGGCTCCGACGATTCGGGCGGGGCCGAAAAGCGATCGGTACGGATGCTTCGCTCTCCCTCCTTCGCGGTGTCGACGGTGAGGCTCCACTGGTTCAAGGAGTCCTGCCCGAGGTCGGGTGGATACGATCCGGCGCGATCGGAACGGCGGTGTCGGTTTTCGTGCTTGATCTGATCGAGGACCATCAGCGGTTCATCGCCGAAACGGCGAGGATCGTGCGGGCCGGGGGAGCGCTCGTCGTGATCATCAACCACCCAGCGTTCACCGCACCCGACTCGGGACCGTTCATGGACCCCGACCTGGACGTGTTCTGGCGATGGGGCGACTACCTCGAAGACGGGAGGAGCGACGTGCCCGCGGGAACGGGGACCGTCACGATGTATCACCGGCCAACGGCGACGTTGCTCACGGCAGCGGCCGAAGCGGGTTGGTCGCTCGAGGAGATGATCGAGGCGCCACTCGGGCCGGCGGCCATCGAACGCGAACCCTCCTACGGCGGGCAGGAAAGCATCCCACGTTTCCTCGGAGTGCGGTGGCGCCGCTAACTCAAGAATTTCCGTCCGGCAGCCGATAGCACCAGAGGACATCCGCTCTGGAGGATCGCAATGACGGATCATCTCGTCGCTTTCGAATACGGCACCGGACAGGTGTGGGGATACATCCGGGCGCGCTCGGCGGCCGACATCGAGAGCCATGTGCCCGAGGTCGACGTGGTCGAAGCACCGCCCACATGGATGGGTGAAGGCGAACTCCGATCGCTCCGAGAACGCGCCGTCTACGCATCTTCGAATGCGCTCGACACGTTGATCCACGGCCGATC
>JANTHO010000099.1 GCA_024762335.1 Acidimicrobiia bacterium
GTGGCGTTTCTCATCGGGTTCGCCGCCGCCCTCATGTCGTTGATCATCGGTTTGCCTCTCGGCCTGATCGCCGGGTTCGCCGGCGGCAAACTCGACCGGGGTATGAGCCTGCTCATGGACAGCCTCTACGCGTTCCCAGGCCTCATTCTGGCGATTGCCATCACCGCCGTGCTGGGACCGTCGATCGTCAACGTGATCGTCGCCATCGGCGTGGTGTATATCCCCACGTACTTCAGGATCGTGCGGGGCCAGACGCTGTCGGTCAAGGAGGAGCTGTATGTGGAGGCGGCCCGAAGCATCGGTGCGAAACGGTGGGAGATTCTCCGCAAATACATCTACCCCAACGTGATTCCTTCGGTGGCGATCATCTTCTCCGTCAACGTCGCCGACGCCATTCTGACCGGCGCCGGCTTGAGCTTCCTCGGACTCGGACTTCCGCCGGACACTCCCGACTGGGGCATCGACCTGGCCCGAGGCCAGGAGCGTATTCAGAACGCGTGGTGGATGATCACCTTCCCGGGTATGGCGGTCATGTCGGTCGTCCTCGCCTTCACGATGATGGGAGAGGGCCTCATGGAGATCTTCAACCCGAAGCTGAGGGAACGATGATGGACGACATCCTGTATTCGACCCGGGACCTCACCGTCGACTACGCCACCCGGTCAGGTGACGTGCATGCGGTCGATCAGGTGTCGCTCGACATTCGCCGCGGTGAGATCCTCGGCCTCGTCGGCGAGTCGGGCTGCGGCAAGTCGACGCTTGGCAAGGCGCTCATGCGGATGATTCGCCCTCCAGGCCGGATATCCGGCGGTGAGTTGTGGTTCGATGGTCGGAACCTGATGACCCTGTCCGAGAAGGAGATGCAGCATGTCCGCGGCGGCGAGATCGGCATGGTGTTCCAGGATCCGATGACGTCCCTGAACCCGGTGCAGCGCGTCATCGACCATCTCACCGAGACCATCCGAACCCACGAGCCGAAGGTGTCGGACGCCGCGGCGCGGGCCCGGGCCGAAGAGCTCGTCGAGAAGCTTGGTATTCGCCGGGAACGGCTGGACGACTATCCGCATCAGCTTTCGGGCGGCATGCGGCAGCGCGTGATGATCTCCCTGGCGCTCGCGCTACGGGCGAAGCTGGTGATCGCCGATGAGCCCACCACGTCGCTCGACGTGATCGTCGAAGCGAAGTTCCTCGATCTGTTGCGGGAACTTCGCGACGAGTTCGACCTGACGATCCTCATGATCACCCACAACATCGGGGTGGTTGCCGAGGTGGCCGACCGGGTCGCGGTCATGTACGCCGGAAAGATGGCAGAGGTGGGTGACGTGTACGGGGTGTTCCGCGATCCGAAGCACCCTTACACGCAGGGCCTGCTCCAGTCGGTCCCCAACATCGACCTGGACGAACACGAGCTCTACAAGATGGAAGGCTCCCCGCCGAACCTGCTGAACCCGCCGTCGGGCTGCCCCTTCCATCCTCGCTGCCCGCAGGCGATGGATGTCTGCGCCGTCGAGGTCCCGGTGTTCCACGAGGTCGTTCCGGGGCAGTCGACTGCCTGCTGGCTGTACGAACTGGAGGCCACCCGTGACTGAGGCTCTGGTCCAGGTCCGCGATCTGCGGAAGTGGTTCCCGGTGAAGCAGGGATTCCTCGCCGCGTTGACCGGGGAGGAACGGCAGTACGTCCGGGCCGTCGACGGCGTCTCGTTCGACATCAGGAAGGGCGAGGTCTTCGGGCTGGCCGGTGAGTCTGGCTCGGGCAAGTCGACGGTAGGACGACTCGTACTGCGGCTCTTGGAGCCGACCGATGGAAGCGTCGTGTTCGACGGCGTCGACCTGGCCGGTCTCTCTGCGGAGGAGATGCGGAAGCTCCGCCACCGTATGCAGGTGGTCTTCCAGGACCCGTTGGCGTCGCTCAACCCACGGATGACGATCGGAGAGGCGATCGAACATCCGGCGAGGATCCACATGCCGCAGCTCAGTCCGGAAGAGCGGCGAGCGCTCGTGTTGCGCATGCTCGAACAGGTGGGCATGGTCCCCCCGGAGTTCTTCTACTCGAAGTATCCGCACCAGATCAGCGGCGGGCAGCGGCAGCGGATCGTGTTTGCTCGGGGGATGATCACCGCTCCCGACCTCATCGTCGCCGACGAGCCGATCGCCATGGCGGACGTGAGCGTGCGCGCACTGCTCCTCGACCTGATGATGCAGCTCAAAGACGAGTTCGACCTGACCTATCTGTTCATCACGCACGATCTGGCGACCGCGAAATATGTGTGCGACCGGATCGCCGTCATGTATCTCGGCAAGATCGTCGAGGTCGGCCCGCTCGAAGACGTGTACACGAACCCGCAGCACCCGTACACGAGAGCTCTGCTCGATGCGGTGCCGGTTCCGGACCCATTGCATCGGAGGACGGAGCCGCTTCCTGCCGGTGAGATCCCGAACCCGATCAACCCGCCGTCCGGATGCCGGTTCCATCCCCGCTGTCCCATCGCCCAAGAGGGAATATGTGATGGGGAGATACCGCCGCTCCTGCCGGTAGCGGGCAATCCGGAGCATCGGGCCGCCTGTTTCCTCCGCACCGGCGAGTACCAGCACCTCGACCCGCTGCGATAGTTGGCCATGGCGGCGCTTGCCGCCGGCAATGGGCTACGGAACCGGGCGTCCAGGGGTGGCAGAATGTCACCATGCGGATCGGCATCGACGTCGGCGGGACAAAGATCGAAGGCATTCTCATCGATGACGACGGCGGGGAGCAGGTGCGGCGCCGCATCCCCACCCCCGCCGGGGACTATGGAGCGATCGTCGCCGCCATCGCCGGTCTCGTGGAGGAACTGGAGATGCTGGCCGGCGGCGAGGCGACCGTCGGGATCGGCCATCCAGGCGCCATCTCGCCGGTCACCGGCCTGCTGAAGAACTCCAACTCGACGGCGCTCAATGGCAGGCCCTTCGACCGTGACCTCGAAGCGGCGATCGGGCGTCCCGTGGCGCTCGCCAACGACGCCGACTGTTTCGCACTGTCGGAGGCTACCGACGGTGCCGGCGAAGGTTTCGGAACGGTGTTCGGGGTGATCATCGGCACCGGGGTCGGCGGCGGCATCGTCGTCAACGGTGCGCTGGTGCGTGGACCCAACGCGATCGCCGGCGAGTGGGGTCACAATCCGCTGCCGTGGCCGGAAGGTGACGAACGTCCAGGCCCGGCTTGCTACTGCGGCAAACACGGCTGCATCGAGACGTTCCTGTCCGGGCCTGGCATGGCGAGGGACTTCGCCCGGCAGACCGGGAGGGAGCTCACCTCGAGGCAGATCGTCGAAGCTGCACGGCAAGGGGACCCAGATGCTGCGGCGGCACTCGAGCGGTATCTGGACCGAGCCGCCCGAAGCCTGGCGACGATCATCGATGTGCTCGACCCGCACGTTGTCGTTCTGGGGGGTGGCATGTCGAACATCGACGAGCTGTACACGAGTATCCCGGAACGGCTGCCCTCTTGGGTCTTCGGCGGTGAGGTCAGGACCGAGATCCGCCGCAACGTGCACGGCGACTCCAGTGGGGTCCGGGGCGCCGCCTGGCTGCCCTGAGTCTCGGTCTTCAGACCGTCAGGTCTTCCAGGCGGTCGAACACCAGCTCGGCATGTTGCAGGAACCGGTCCGGGGAGCAGCATGCCCGGATCTCCGCCTGGTCGAGAGGCACGTCCGGATCCTGGGCGACCAGCGCGCAGAAGTCCTTCCCGTTTTCCCAGGCCTCGGCTG
>JANTHO010000100.1 GCA_024762335.1 Acidimicrobiia bacterium
CGAGCGGTCTCGACTCCGAACCCGCCGGCATCGCTCCGAGCGCCGAAGACGTCGCGATGGAGACGTTTGCCGGCATCGAAGCGGCGAAGCTGCTGGACGTGCTCACCGATGCGCAACGCGATGTCATCAATCTGCGGATCGTCGCAGGGCTCACGCTGGAAGAGACCGCGCAGGTCGTCGGCAAACCCGTTGGAGCGGTCAAGGCACTTCAACGGAGAGGCGTGGCCGCCCTCCGGAGAGAAATCTCGCGACAGGGCGTATCCCCGTGAGCGATTTCGACGATTACCCGGGTGATATGGATCTGAGCCGCCACACCGACCGGGACATCGAGCGCCTCCTCGATGGTTCACCCCACACCCCGGACGACCTAGCCCCGATCGCCGCCCTCTTCACCGCGCTCCGGGCCGAGGCGAGTACGCCCCTCGATGAGTCCACATCTGACCGCCTCGTCCAGTCGGCCATCACGGCGGCCTCAGGAAGCACGGCTCCGGCCGCCGTGGCAGCGAGCACGAGCAAGACGTCGTGGGTTGGTTCGCTACGCCGGCGGGTCGCAGCAGTGGCGGTCGCCCTGGCGGTGTTCGCGGGCGGGATGACCGGCGTGGCCGCAGCCGCCGATCATGCCAAACCCGGCGACGCCCTCTACGGACTCGACCGGGCCCTCGAAGCAGTGGGAATCGGCAACGGGCGGGCTGCCGAGCGACTGGCGGAAGTGCGGGACCTCTTCGACGCCGATGAGGTGCCGGAAGGGCTCCGACACGCGGCAGAGACCGTCGAGTCTCATGACTCCCGCTACACGGCAGCATCACTTGCACTCATGGAAGCAGCGGAACGGGTGGAAGCCGGGTCGGCACAGTCGGACGAAGTTCGCTTGCGCGTCGCCGGACTGCTCTCCTACCTCTCGGAGAGCAAAGGCAAAGTCGACGGCGGTCACGTCGCCGAGCTCGCACGCGAGATCGGCCGACCGTCCGACCGGCCCGGCACACCCCCCGCCGTCACCCCGCCCGCATCGCCCGGAGCATCGGGCGACCACCGGGCCGACCCGCCCGGAAAGGCCAATCCATCGCCGGGACGAGGGAACCCGCCGAAGGCCAAGCCATGATCAGACGCAACGAGAAAGGGAACAAATGAGGAATCGAGTAGCAATGTTGATCGCCGTGGCCACGCTGGTGGTTGCCGGCGCCGCCCCGGCTATCGCCGCCCCGCCGAGTGGCGTGCCCGGCCAGGGACACGGCCACGCCGCCGAGAAGCCCGACAAGGGCATGGATGACGTCATGGACGAGGCGCCCGACATGGAGGCGCCGCCGGAATGGGCCAATGCGTACGGTTGGCGCATCAAGAACGCATACGGGATGACCTACGGACACCTCCGGATCTGCATGGTCGGCAATGAAACCGCCCGGGAGAACCTCGAATGCCCCGAGCTTTCTGACGATCCAGAAGCTCCCGATTTCCTAGGAGCGATGGGTGAGCACGGCGCCGGTGGGTTCTGGGTCTTCCTCAATCCGGAAACCGATATGGCGGTTATCGCAGGCTAGCGAACTGAGCTGCAGGGGGTGACCCCGGCATCGTGATCGACGGAGCGACCCACGATCACGATGTCGGGGTCGATCTCTGTCCCGACCGGTGCATCATCGTTCGATTCCCGCCCCGGCGCTAGCCTGCCCGGCTACAGAAGAAGGGACGATTCACCGTGCAAACAAGCGACCTGGTTCCCCCCACTTCCGTTGTCGTGAACCGGTATCACGTCGACCTGACGACCCGGACGGTTCGTTTCGAGCCGGCCCCATGTGAGGATCTTGAAGATGCCCTGGGGGGCATCGCCCGGGCCACGAAGATGCTGTCCGCGGTCGACGTCGATGACCCGTACGCACCCTCGTCCCCACTCATCCTCAACCTCGGGCTCCTGAGCGGAAGCCGTGTCATGACCGGGCTCCGCACGTTCTTCCACGGATACTCGCCGCTCAAGACGTCGGACGGCGGCGCCCCGGGTCTCATGTGGAGTGCCGGGAGCGGGCACTTCGGAACGAAACTGCGCGGTCTCGGGATCGACGAGGTGATCTTCACCGGCCGGGCCGATCGGCCGACGCTGCTGCACCTCACGCCCGGCGAAGATGGTGAGCCGGCGGTCTTCGGATTTCTCGACGCATCGGATCTCTCGGGCCTCGGCGTCAACGACCGCATCCAGGGACTCCACGGGCGATACCCGGATGCCCACTTCGCCGTCATCGGCACGTCGGGCGAGAATTACGAGTCGGTTCGATTCGCATCCGTCGCCCTGTCGACCGACAACCAGTTGGAGAGCGGCGACGCCAAGCAGCGCTTCTGCGGCCGTGGCGGCTACGGCAGCGTGATGGGATCGAAGAACCTGTGGGCGATCGCTGCCGACGGTCCGGACCCGGGTCGGGTGCGTGGACTGAAGGACATCAACCGGGAAGTCAGCACCGGACCGGGGAGCGTCCGGTATCGGGACGTCGAAGGCGACCGCGGTGGCACCTGGCGTATGGTGCCCTTCCTGGGTGTTGAGAACATGCTGCCGGAGCACAATTTCTCCCCAACGGGGACGGACCGCGCCCTCGAGCTGTCGCGACCAGCCGTTGAAGCCGGCCCCTACGAGGTCAAGGCCGAGGGCTGCTACCTGTGCGGGATCCGGTGCCACAAGAACGTATACGACAAGACGCCCGACGGCGAAGCCGGACGGTTCCGGGCCAAGGTCGACTACGAGCCGCTCGGACTGCTGTCCTTCAACCTCGGAATCTACGATCCCGATGAGGCGCTGGAACTCATCGACATGGTCGACGAGTTCGCGATGGATGCCATTTCGCTCGGGGCGACGCTCGGCTACGTCCTCGACTACAACGAGCGGAACGGCGGCGGTCTCGTCGGCGACCTCGCATTCGGAGACGCGACCGGTATCGCTGCCGCGATCCGCGCAGTCGCCAACGGAGAACTGCCTGATGTCGGTCAGGGATCGCGGCGCCTTTCCCTCCAGACGGGTCAAACTGGATACGCGATGCACTCGAAGGGCGTCGAGTTCCCCGCCTATCTTCCGCACACCAACCCGGGCTATCCGTGGGCGCTGGCTGGCGGGCACATGTCGATGCGAACCTATCTGTTGTACATCAACGAGCGGCAGACGGACGTCGACTACTGGGTCGATGTGATCACCAACTCGGGGCCGTTGTTCATCATGGATGACATCTCGGGCCTCTGTAAGTTTGCCGGGCTCTCTGCCGACATGGAGGCGGAAGCGGCCGGGATCACGCCTGGACTCGACATCACCGGGGAGGAACTGACCGCAGCCGTGATGCGCACGTTCCTGCGCGGCTACGCCAATGAACGGCGTGTCGGCTTCACCGCCGACGACTACCGGCTCCCGGCAGACGCACACGGCCCGGTGGGGGATTCGGGAATCGAACCGTTCAACACGCCCGAATTCTTCAACGAATTGCACCGTCGCGTCATGGAAGAACTGGACCGCCGGGTCGCCGAGGCGGGTTTCCCAACGTCATAGGTGCCGCGCGATTAGGGCGTTCTTTCGTCGACCAATGGGTGGAATCCCTGTGCCTGTTCACGTGTCAGTCGATGTCGAGGTCTACAGAAGACGTGAGGGGGTGGACGGTTCTTCGTCTCCACCACGCCAGCCTCAATCCACGGACTCTCGCTGTTGTCTTGGACGAATCCGTTGGTGCGTCTGCAGGTTCGCGGACAGCCATCTTCACAAGAAAAGTGAGTGCGTG
>JANTHO010000101.1 GCA_024762335.1 Acidimicrobiia bacterium
ATCTGGGCCGGCAAAGAGGAGAAGGCTCCGAAGGCGAAGCGCCCCACGGCCGAGCCCGACGAGAAGAAGGAACTCCAGCCCATCGGCTGATCGGATCCCAGGCGTTCGACGACGCGCCAGGAAATGAGAGGGGCCCCGCCGATCGGCGGGACCCCTCCTGTCGTTGAAGATCGATCCGTTCAGCGGCCCGGGCCAAGGAGGGGGCAGAGGAAGAAGGCGTCGCCCTCGTTCATCTCGCCATCTCCATTGACATCGAGCCACCAGCGGCCACCGACGTAGCCCCGGTCGCCCGGGCCGAACTCGGTGGTCAGACCATCTTCGGTCGGGATGAGCTGCTGGAACCGGCCGTGCATGGGGAGGTCGGCTTTGACGATCGAGTCGTAGGTGAGACCCGTGCTGAGGACGGTGACCTGAACTTCCGATCCGGGTCGCCCGTTGCTGTCAGCCGACTTGCCGTTCGAGGCGAAGGCCGGGACGGCCATGATGATGGTCAGGAGACCGACGACGAAGCCGGTCATGAGTGTCTTGCGCATTGCTGCTCCTCGTATCTGCGTGCCGCCGCTCTGACGACACACAGAACGATGCACCACCGATCTGAACGGGTCCGAAACGGGTGATGAACAAACGGTGAACTGATACCGCAACACGAGACGAGCCGCCCGGTTCCCCGTACGATGGTTCCATGGAAGAGACCGCAGGCACCGTACTGGTCGTCGACGACGAAGACATCGTCCGCGAGGTCGTGTGCACCTATCTCGAACGTGAAGGGTTCGAGACCCGCCAGGCGTCGGCGGGACGCGCCGCGGTCGCCCTCATCGAAACCGAACCATTCGACCTCATCGTCCTGGACGTCATGCTGCCGGAGATCGACGGGTTCAGCATTCTCTCCCAGTTGCGGAAGCGCACCGACGTTCCCGTCATCTTGCTCACGGCACGCACCGAGGAGACCGACCGGGTTCTCGGCCTCGAACTGGGCGCCGACGACTACGTGGTCAAGCCGTTCTCGCCGCGCGAGCTCGCTGCCCGGGTCCGTACTGTTTTGCGTCGCACCACCCGTGCCGAACCGCCGGCTCCCAGCACGCCACTCTCCTTCGACGGTCTCGAAATCGACGGTCGCAGTCGCGAGGTGCGGGTCGACGGCCATCCGGTGGAACTCACAGCGAAGGAGTTCGATCTTCTCCTGTTCCTTGCATCGTCTCCGCGACAGGTCTTCTCGCGAGGGCAGCTCCTCGAACAGGTATGGGATTCGTCGACGGATTGGCAGGACGCATCGACCGTGACGGTGCACATCCGTCGAATCCGTCGCAAGATCGAGAAGGACGCGAACGAGCCCCGCTGGCTGGCGACGGTGTGGGGCGTCGGATACAGGTTCGAGCCGTGAGAGCGACCTTCTGGTTCCTCGGTGCGGTGATCGTCGGCCTGATCGCGTTCGAGGTAGCGATGCAGCCGACCTCGTCCGACCGGTTCCAACTCGCCCTCATCTTCGCGGCCGTCGCGGCTTTCGCCGCGCTCGTGACACTCATCGTTGCCGCGCTTGTGCGGCGATCCCACTCGATTCGACGCAGCGTGTTGATCGCCAGCATCGCGGGGTTCTTCGTCGCCGCCGTCGCGATGGTCATCGCCGCCCAACAGATGTTCCTGTCCTCCCACGACCTCCGGCTGCTGTTGATCGTGCTCGTGTTCGCCGGCGGAACCGCCGTCGGGTTCGCCGTGCTCGTCGGCCGCACGCTCACCCGGGACCTCGAGTCCACCGCTGCTGCTGCGCAACGGATCAAGGGAGGGGATCTTTCCGCACGCACCGGTGTCACGAGACCCGACGAGATCGGAACCGTTGCAGAGACGTTCGATGCGATGGCCGCGTCGTTGGAGCAGCGGGACGCCGAACGTCGCGCCGACGAACTTGCCCGGCGCCGGTTCCTTGCGGCGATCGGTCACGATCTCCGCACCCCGCTCGCGTCGATGCGTGCCGCGATCGAGGCACTCGAGGACGGCATCGCAGCGGATCCCGACCGGTACCTCAAGGCGATGGACCGCGACATCGGCGTGCTCAGCACGCTCGTCGAAGATCTCTTCCTCCTTGCGAAACTGGAGGAGGGTTCGATGACCGTCGAACCCGGGTCGATCGACGTCACGGAACTCGCCGACGAAGCGATCGAAGTCCTTGCTCCCGTTGCGTCCACCGCGGGTGTTCGTCTTGAACTCGACGCCGACCAGCGGGCGATCGCCACCGGAGAGTGGGGAGCGATCGGCCGTGTGCTCCGGAATCTTCTGGACAACGCGATCCGTTTCGCTCCGCCGGACTCGGTCGTCGTCGTCGAGGTGAGGGACCGGGACGGAGCGACGGTTCGGGTGGTCGATGAGGGTCCGGGATTCGATCCTGAGTTCGTCGACCGCGCCTTCGACCGCTTCACGAGAGACGACCCTTCCCGAGCCCGGGCCACCGGAGGGTCCGGACTCGGACTCGCCATCGCTTCCGGCTTCATCGATGCGCTCGGCGGAACGATCTGGGCCGAGGCCGGTCCAGGCGGCTGCGTCGGCTTCCACCTCCCGCCTGCCTGACGACTCGGACGGTACTTCCGCGCCTGGTCCCACACCGCAGGTGGCTGCAGACACAATGTCCGGGTTCGAAGCCATCAGAACGATCTGAGCGCTCGGTGGTGGACAGCATCCGGTCTATGTCCGTTCTCTGTCGTCCTACTATTCGGGATATGGGAAGTCTCGGAACAGGTGAGATCCTCGTAATCGTTCTGGTCGCGTTGATCGTGTTCGGCCCGGAGCGGCTGCCCGAGATAACGCGCAAGGCAGGGGAACTGCTGGCCCAGGCTCGCCAGATGTCGAAGTCGGTGACCGACTCCCTCGACTCCGAGTACAAAGACGTCGTGGCTCCGATCCAGGATCTCAAGGCGGAATACGATTCAGCGATGACCGATCTCAAGACGGCTGTGTCCTCGGTGCCTGACATCTCGGTTGAGCTGCCGGAGATCGAACTCGGGCCCTCGAAGAAGGAAGACCGCCCGTCGGAGATCGCGAAGGTTGAAGAGGACGACGATCAACTGCCGTCTGGCGATGAGGCATGATGACTCAGCCGGCAATGCCGCTCATGTCTCACCTCGTGGAGCTTCGGTCACGCGTCGTCAAGTCGACGGCTGCGGTGGCCATCGGGACAGTCGTAGCGTTCTTTTTCAACGAGCAGATACTCAACCTCTTGGCGAAGCCATATCAGATCGCCGTGCCGGATGGATCACTTGCGTTCTTCAGACCGACCGAAGCGTTTGCAACGGTCATGCGTATGAGTCTCTTCGGCGGGGTGATCCTCGCTTCACCGGTGATCCTGTATCAGCTATGGCGTTACGTCTCGCCGGCGCTCAAACCGAGTGAGAAGCGGTGGGCTTACCCCATCACCGCAGCATTCGTGTTGCTGTTTCTGCTCGGTGTGGTCGTCGGCTACGTCGCCCTCGATCGTGGACTGGGGTTCCTCCTCGAGTTCGGTGGAGACGCACTCACGCCGATCATCGGCGCCGACTTCTATCTGAAGTTCGCGACGCGGTTCATTCTTGCTTTCGGGATCGCGTTCGAGTTCCCCATGTTCCTCTTTGCCGCTGCCGCCGTCGGCGCGGTGACGAGCAAGAAGCTCCGAAGCAACCGACGCTGGGCCGTGCTCATCATCCTGATCGCGGCGGCAATCATCACGCCGTCGGGCGACCCGATGACGCTGATG
>JANTHO010000102.1 GCA_024762335.1 Acidimicrobiia bacterium
CTCGGCGAAGAGATGGACTCCTAACCCCGACACGAACCCAGGGTTCTCTGCGTTCTATATGGCGTCCCGGGCCCGCGGTTCAGCCGTGCCGACCGATCAGGGCAGGTCTCTGGACCGATCCACGGCATACCAGGCGGCGGGGAGCAGCAGACCCGCGAGTACGGCCTTGAGGAAATCACCGGCAATGAACGGGTAGAAGCCCGCGTGCAACGCCGCGCCGAATGTGGGGATCGATTCGACCGTTGCCCACAGCCATGTGACGCCGAGCGTGTACACCGCGACGCTCCCGATCAGGAAGGCCGGGATCGCGGTGTGTACGGCACGGTCTTGACGCTGTTCGGCGAAGCGGCCGACCAGCCAGGCTGCGACGACGAAACCGGCGAGGTACCCGAAGGATGCTCCGGTCGCATAGGTGAGCCCGCTCTCGCCGCCTGCGAAGAACGGCATCCCCACAGCGCCGAGCGCCACGTACGCGAGCATGCTCCCGGCCCCGAGCCGCGACCCGAGTGCCGCTCCGGCGAGGAGGACGCCGAACGTCTGCCCGGTGATCGCGATCGGTGTCCCCGGGATGACGATCCTGACCTGTGCGGCGATCGCGGTCACGAGGGCGAATCCGACCATGAGCGCGATCGTGTTCGCCGTCCGACGGGGGAGGGCTGAGGCGACGATCACGTTGGGATGGAGAGCTTGCACGGCCGGCCTTTCGTTCGTGGAGCCACGGTCGGCTCCTCAAGGAGGCGGCGGTAAACGCCGATGTGGACGACAATGAGACCCGTGAGATCGGCGATACGTTTCATGACGGCCCTGGCGCTGCTCGTCGGCCTTCTGGCGGCGGTCCCCGCCTTCGCGGCCCCAACGCCCGAGGATGCAGTTCCGGCCCCATCCCGCCAGCCGTCGTTCGACAGCAGCCAGCAGTCGGGCATCATCGAGTCGCGGCTCCGGATTCCCGCGATCGGTCTCGATGAGACGGTCCGTTCCGGCATCGCCCTGTCGGTCATCGACCGCGGCGTCGCACATTGGGTGGGAACATCCGTGCCGGGTGGATCCGGCAACGTCGTCCTCGCCGGTCACCGCACCACCCACTCCCGCCCGTTCTGGGATCTGGATCGTCTCAGCAACGGGGACCTCGTCTACCTCGAGGACGGGAACGGATTCGATGTCATGTACCGCGTGTCGGACACGTTCGTCGTCGAACCCGACGATCTGTGGATCTCATACGACTTCGGCAAGCCGATGGTGACGATGTTCGCTTGTCATCCGAGAGGGTCGGCGCGGTACCGGATCGTCGTCCAGGCAGATCTCGTCGCCGGCCGCCGCATCACCTGAGCGACATGGAAGTTTCGATTCGTCTGTAACCTCGTCGACGATGGGCGACTTGATCACAACGGACACGGAACGTCCGGAGCAACCCTTTGTGGAACGGGTGGATCGCAGGCCGATCCCGAAGTGGCCCTTCGTCCTCGCCGGCTTTCTGATCGCGATCGGCATCGCGATCGCGATCGCGTGGCCGATCAAGGTGCCGTACTACACCCTCTCGCCGGGTCCGCTGTACGACACATCCGACTTCGTCCACGTCTCGGGAGCCACCGACACCGCCGACGGCGAGATGTTCTTCCTGACGGTTTCCCTGCGGGAGGCCAACGCGTTCGAATACATCGCAGCGAAGTTCAACCCGAAGGTCGATGTGGCCCCGAAGCAGAACATCCGCCCGACGGGCGTCTCGCCGGAGGATCTGCGTCGCGAGAACCTGGCGCGGATGGAACAGTCCAAGACCGACGCGAAGTTCGTGGCGCTCACGAAATTGGGGTACGAACCCACATATATCGGAACCGGTGCGCTCGTCATCGACACTGTTCCCGATTCGGCGGCCGACGGGGTCCTCTTCGCCGACGATGTGATCATCGGCATGGACGGCAAAGATGTCGCCTTCCGCTCGGATGTGATCGATGACCTGGCGGACAAGGAGATCGGAGACCCGGTCGCAGTCACGGTCGAGCGGCCGGCCGACGATGCGGAGGGACCCGAAGTCGTCGAGGTCACGCTCATACTCGGCCCGCACGTTGACGATCCTTCCAAACCGATGATGGGGGTCCTGCTCGACAACAACGAGCCGATCATCGAGTTCCCGATCGACGTCGAGATAGATTCACAGAACATCGGGGGGCCGTCTGCCGGGATGATGTTCGCCCTCGAGATCATGAACCAGATGACCGAACAGGATCTGACCGACGGGCAGCGGATCGCCGGCACCGGAACGATCGCGCTCGATGGAACGGTTGGAGCGATCGGAGGTGTCACTCAGAAAGTGCACGCGGCGATCGACGCTGGAGCCGCCGTCGTGTTCGTTCCGGCAAACAACTACGACGACGCTGTTGCCGCTGCGGGTGACAAGATCACCGTCGTTCGGGTCGAGACGATCGACGACCCACTCGACTATCTGGGATACGTGCCGCCCGACGACGCCGGGTAGATCGCCGTCAATACCCTGGACGGACGTCGACGGTCGTTACCCTGGGCTCATGGACGAGTCGACTCCCCAGCATCATTCGCCCGACGCGTTCGCCGTCGTTCGCAAAGGCTACGACCGCTCCCAGGTCGATGCCTACGTGTCGGAGGCCGACGAGCGGATCACCGCCCTCGAACAGGAAGTCGAGAAGCTTCGCTCCGGCATGTCCGAACTGGGTCTCGAGGGGCCGGTTGACCTGGCATCCGAGATCGATCGTGTCGGGGACGAGATCAAGCGAATCCTTCAGGAGGCACGCACCGCGGCCGAGCAGATGCGGTCCCGAGCGGCCGACGATGCCGCCCGGTGGCGGGGGGAAGCGGATGCAGAGTCCAGGGCATTGCGCGAGTCCGTTGCCGCAACGGCGTTCGACGTCCGGCGATCCGTCTGGGAGACGGGGAGCGAGATCATGGCGGCGGTCATTGCCGAAGCGAACGCCCTCATGGATCGGGCGACGGAACAGTCGCTCTTCGTCCAGGCGGAGGCGGAGCGGGAGGCATCTCGCCTCGTCGGTGACGCCAGGCGCGAACGGGATGAGGCGGTTCACGCGGCTCGCGATGAAGCAGAGCGGATCCTGATCGCCGCCCGTCAGGAGGCCGGTGCTCTCACGGCTGCCGCCCGCCGCGATGCAGAAGCCGCGCAACAGCGTGCCCACGCACTCGAACTGCGACGAACGGAGCTGATGGCGGAGTTGGAGACGGCGCGAGCAACCATCGCCGGCGTCGAGCCGACTGCCGGGATCGAACCGGAGACTCTCGAATCGGCCGCCGACGCACCGGCAGACGCGGTCGCCGCTGCCGTCGAAGGGGCCGAGGCGGTTGAAGCCACCCGATCCCACTGGCCCGACGACGAGGGGTCCGTGCGGATCGTTTCACCGGATCGCGTCCTGGCATCTGAGCCCGTCGATGCAGACGATCTCGCCGCAGAGGTGGAGGCGATGCGTCGAGCGACGGTTCGTTCGGAACCGATCGTCGAGCCGGAACCCGAACCGGCATTGCCGCCCCAGTCTGAGCCCGAACCGGAGCCGGAGAGTGGACCGGAACCGACAGCGCGGCCTGAGCCGCAGCCGGAGCCCGAGCCCGAACCCGAGCCCGAACCGGAACCAGTCGTCGAACCCGAGCCGGAGCCGGAACCCGAGCCGGAGCCGGAACCCGAGCCGGACCCACTCGCAGGACTATTCGCCCAGCTGCGAGAACCGAAACAGGAGA
>JANTHO010000103.1 GCA_024762335.1 Acidimicrobiia bacterium
GTCGTCCTGTATCTGTGGAACGCGTTGATCCCGCTCAACGAGAGCATCGCGGGCTGGGCGAAGTGGTCGCCGTTCTACTACTACCTGAGCAGCGACCCGCTGATCAACGGCATGAACTGGACGCACGGCGCCATCCTCGCCGCCATAACCGTGATCCTCATCGGCCTCGCCGTCGCCCTGTTCAAGCGCCGCGACCTCCGCCAGACCGGCTAACCCAAAGAGAGGGGGGTTGCGGAGTGCGGGGGCGACGGCTACGGTCCTCCCCCAATGACACGGCTCTTCGTTCTCGCGCATCATCATCACCACCACCCATACCGGGTCGGTCGGTCGTGAGCGCCTAGCGAAAGCAACAAGCACAACACCAACGCCGACCCGAGAGGTCGGCGTTTCCCGTTTGTGGACGAGTCGGCCTTGACGGCGGCGGGAAAGACCCCGCATGCCAACCGAATCAGCTTCCCTCCACCTTGCGATCCCGAAGGGTCGCATCCAGTCCGGCGTCATCGACCTGCTCGCGGCCGCAGGGATCGGGCTCCGCTCCGGGCCACGCGGCTACCGGCCGGTTCCCTCCGTGCCCGGATACGAGGTCAAGCTCCTCAAGCCGCAAACGATCGTCGAGATGCTCGCCGCCGGCTCACGCGACGTCGGATTCACCGGAGCCGACTGGGTCGCCGAGACCGATGCGGATCTCGTCGAACTGCTCAACACGGGTCTCGATCCCGTTCAGATGGTGGCCGCCGCCCCGGAGCACCTCCTGGAAGACGGCAGGCTCCCCCAGCGTCGACTCGTCGTGGCAAGTGAATATCCGCGCCTGGCCACCCAATGGATCGCCCAACGGGGCCTCGACGCCACGTTCGTCCGTTCGTACGGCGCGACCGAGGTCTTCCCACCGGAGGACGCCGACGTCATCGTCGACATCACTGCGACGGGCGAAACCCTCACGGCGAACGGCCTCGTCATCGTCGAGGAGGTGATGCGTTCGTCGACCCGTCTCTATGCGAGTTCGCTTGCACTCGACACGCCGGAGAAGAAGACCGCGATCGAGGCCCTCGTCCTCGGTGTGCAGTCGGTCGTCGAGGCTCGAACTCGCGCCATGGTGGAGCTCAACGTCGCCGGTGATCGGCTCGAGTCGGTGATCGACGTTCTGCCGTGCATGCGTGAGCCCACGATCGCCTATCTACACGGCGGTTCCGCATTGTCGGTCAAAGCGGCAGTCCCGCGGGCGGCGCTCGCCAGCCTGCTCCCCTCCCTCAAGGAACGCGGAGCGACGGATATCGTGGTCACACGGCTGGAGCAGATCGTCCCATGACACCACGGGCCTACGCTCCACCGGCGCTCGGAGAAGGGATCGACCTCGATCTATCGAAGAACGAGGGTCCTCTCTCCGACTCGAACCTGCTCGAAGCAGGCGACGGGATCGGCGAACTCGTCCGCCGATACCCGGACACGAGCGACCTGCGAAGTCGCCTGGCGGCGATGCACGGTCTGTCACCCAACCAGCTTCTGCTCACCGCTGGCGGCGATGATGCACTGTTCCGATGCTTCCTCTCCCGGTCCGGTCCGGACACGACCGCCGTCGCAACCCGGCCGACGTTCGAGATGATCCCGATCTACGCCGACCAGACCGGGATCCGCCTTGTCGAGATCGACTGGAGAGGAGGCCGCTTCCCGGTCGAGACCTTCATCGGCGCCGCATCCGATGCCGACATCGCCTTCGTGGTGTCGCCGAACAACCCGACCGGCTCGGTGATCTCAGAGGCCGACCTGCGACGCGTGGCGAGTGCGTCACGATTGGTCGTTCTCGATGCCGCATACGCCGAATTCGCCGACGTCGATCTGACCCCGGTGGCGCTGTCGCTGGGGAACGTCGTGGTCGTTCGCACTCTGTCGAAGGCGTACGGACTGGCAGGCCTCCGAGTCGGCTATCTCCTCGGCCCTTCCGACCTCATCGGAGAGATCGGCTCGCACGGAAGCCCCTACCCGGTGTCGGCTCTCTCGGCGGCGATCGCCCTGCAACGACTCAACGACCCCGCACACATCGGCTCAACGATCGGCGAGATCCGTGCCGAACGGGTCAGATTCGCAGCGACCCTCTCCGGGTTCGGTGTCCGGTCGCTCCCGTCGCAGGGCAACTTCGTGCTCCTTGAACACCCCGCTGCCGATCTGGTCGCAGAGGGGTGTGCCGAACTCGGCATCGGCGTTCGCACGTTCCCCGACCGGCCGGGTCTCGAAGACGCGCTTCGGATCACGATGCCGGGCGACCCGGAGCACTTCTCCCGACTGGAACGAACGATCGCCACGGTCCTGCCCCGTTTCGCATCCCCACCGTCCCGAACCGTCGACCTCGAGGAGGTCCCCCGATGAACCGAATCGCGAACCTGGATCGCACGACGTCCGAGACCGAGATCACCGGCCACATCGACCTCGACGGTGACGGCATTGCCCGCGTCGATACCGGCCTCGGCTTTCTCGATCACATGCTCTCCGCTCTCACGAAACACGCCGGATTCGACCTCGTCCTCGATGCGACCGGAGACACCGCGATCGACGATCATCACACCGTCGAGGACTGCGCCATCGTCCTCGGCCGCGGCATTGCGGAGGCGCTCGGCGACCGTTCCGGCATCCGACGGTTCGGGTACGCATATGCGCCGCTCGACGAGTCGCTCGTCCGCACCGTGGTGGATCTGGCCGGACGGCCGTGGCCCGAGATCCACGTGGCGTTCGATCGAGAGCGAATCGGAGATGTCGCCACGGAGAACCTCATCCACTTCTTCCGATCCTTCGCGATCGGAGCGCGCATGGCGCTCCACGTCGATCTGATCCGAGGCGACAACGATCACCATCGGGCGGAGGCCGCCTTCAAGTCGTGCGCTCTGGCGCTGAGGGAGGCGGTCGGGCGGACCGGCGGCGGGGTACCGAGCACGAAGGGAACGCTGACATGACCTCGACCGTCACCATCATCCCGACCGGATCTGCGAACACGGCATCGGTCATCGCCGCCTTCGACCGCCTCGGCGTTGCTTCACGCAGAGCAGACACCCCGGGGGACGTTCGCGATGCCGACCGTGTGGTCCTCCCCGGCGTGGGGGCATTCGGAGCAGCGATCCGCCGGATCGATCAGCAGGGTCTCCGGGCCGCGCTCACCGACCGGATCGCGAACGACCGGCCGACGCTGGCCATCTGCCTCGGCTTGCAGTTGTTGGCCGAAACGAGCGAAGAAAGCCCCCACACCGCCGGTCTCGGCATCATCGAAGGGGCCGTCACCCGACTGCCCGAAGATGTCCTCGTTCCGCACCTCGGATGGAACGAGGTGACGCCCACGTACCGGGGCGGAACCGTGACTCCCGGCTGGGCATACTTCGCGAATTCCTACCGGCTGGCCTCCATGCCGGACGGGTGGTCGGGGGCCCGGACCGACTACGGGGGCGGCTTCGTATCGGCCCTGGAACGCGGCAACGTCCTCGCCTGCCAGTTCCACCCGGAACTGTCCGGCAGGTGGGGGGCGAATCTCCTCCGACGGTGGATCGATAGCACCGGAGGGACGTCCTGATGCTGGCTCCGCGAGTAATCCCCTGTCTCGATGTCGACGCAGGACGGGTCGTAAAGGGTGTCCGTTTCCAGGATCTACGCGACGCCGGCGACCCCGCGGCGCAGGCCGCGAGATACGAGGAACAGGGAGCAGACGAGATCGTGATCCTCGATATCTCC
>JANTHO010000104.1 GCA_024762335.1 Acidimicrobiia bacterium
CCTACTACCGCAACACGATCATCCACTTCTTCGTGAACAGCTCCATTCTCGAGGCAGTCATTGCAGGCATGTGGACCGACGACGCCTCCGGCATCGAGGAGTTCCTCGCTCGCTCGTTCGGCTGGAGAGCTCTTCTCAAATTCGACTTCTTCTTCGAGGGGCGCGACAGGTTCCGCGAGTCCATGCTCGAAGAGTTGCTCCTGGCCTGCCCGGACGGTGTCAAGCGAATCAACGATGGCGACATCGCCGGTGTCGCCGCACATCTCACTCCGGCAACCAGCCCGGCCGTCCTCCTTCCGTTCGTCGAGGCCTATCGCATCGTTGCCTCCGTCATCGCAGCAGCCCACCCCGACGAAACTCTCGACCGCAAGATGATCCGTGCTCGTTCCCTCCGGCTGGGACGACAGGACGCAGCGCAAGGTTTGATCAGCAGGCCCGAATCGCTCTCGACAGAACTGTTCGAGTCCGGGATCTCACTTGCAGAGAATGCCGGACTTCTCGATGGAGCAGACGCACAGGAGCGAGCAGAATTCCTCGCCGACATAGACGATGCACTCGCCGACCTGCGCGCCGTTCAGGAGCATGCCTCCCAGAACGTGACTATCTGAGACACTGCCAAAATGACTAGTTGACCACACTGCGTAGTTGGTGATACACTCCGTGTGGGCAGTCGGTGAGTGGGAAGGCACCCGAGAACCAAATCTTGGGGTTGCTGATGCGCACAAAGACAAAGTACGACCGATTCGCCGTCGTGAAGCGTGGCTACGACCCGCAGGCTGTGGAGTCTCACCTCGAAGAGCTCGCCGCGGAGATGGATCAGACGCTCGATGAAGCTGCGGCTCAGATCGCCGCCCTCGAAGGATCGCTCGAACAGGCGCAAAGCCACGAAGAAGCCGTCCATCTGACCATCCTCGCCGCCACCCAGACCAAGCAGGACATGCTCGAAGTTGCCGAGCGTCAGGCCGAGGAAATACAGGCGGAAGCCCGTCAGAAGAGCGACCAGATGATGACCTACGCCAGGATGCAGGCCTTCCAGGTCGTCACGGAAGCTCGCACCGAAGCCGAGGCGATCGTTGCCGAAGCACGCTCCGAGGCCGCTGCGTTCGCCCGTTCCGAAGCCGCCAAGACGGTGGCAGACGACGGGGCGTCGGAACGGGAAGCTGCACTCCAGCGGCGAATCGACGAGATGCAGGCGGTGATCGAAGCCATGGAAGCCGAGATCATCAACAGCTACGCCGCTGCGATGGCCCGCACCGAGCCGGAAGACGGCGCGAACGTCGAGACCGAGGCGACGGAGCCCCCGAGCGAGACCACGATCATCGATGCAGCCGATGCCGCCGACGAGACGATCGAAGAAGTCGGCAAGCCTGAAGAGACACAGCCGGTCACGATCGACGGACCCGCCGAGGACCGCTTCGAGATCATCGTGACGGACACCATGCCTGTGGTGATCGACGCCGAGTACGGCAGCGAGCCCATCGATGCCGTGGAGACGGTCGAAGTTGAGATGATCGCGGCGGAGCGCGACGCGTCTGAGGTCGCTCGCGATGACGAGGCCGCCTCCGAACAGACATCAGGGGTACGGCGCTCGTTCTACTCCCGACGCTCGGCCAAGCTGCCCCGCATCGGCGTTGAGGCCGGGCGTGGGGCGATGGCCGCCGCGGCGGGGCTCCGCCCCAATCTCTCGGGACGCAGCGACGAGGGGGAAGCGGAGTCGGCGCCGTCTCCTGAGTACGAAAGAGTTTGACAAGCTTGGCGAGGGCGGTTCCGACGCTCGGCTGCCCGCCCGTGTCGATGCCCCACCGGCACCGCCCTCGCCACCACTCCCCCTCTACCGAGCCTGAATCCACGGTTTCTCTGAGCCACGGGACCGGCTCCCAGTCTCCCCCACCGACGATCTGAATCCACGATCTCTCTGAGGCACCGGACCGGTCCCCATTCTCCCCCACCGCCGAGGTGGGGGAGATGCCCGGAGGGCAGAGGGGGCACCTCGGAGGCGGAAAATCCATACGGAGACCGGATGCAGCTACGGGTCCCTCGGGACGCCCCCTCTACGATCGCGCAACAGCTCGATCGCGTCTCCCCGACTGGCGTGGTGCAGACGAAGAACCGCCTACGCCCTCACCTTTTCTGTGTACCCCGGCATCGGCTGAAACATCGACAGGGAAAGGATTCCACGCAGCCGACGGGAAGACATCCGGGCGGCCGACGTCCTCTAGAAGTAGGGATTGGCACCCATCGAGTGGTCGGTGGCATCGATGACCTCGGTGATCTCGGGGATCAAATCGAGGATCGCCTTTTCGATGCCGTCCTGGAGCGTGACAGCTGCCAGCCCACAGCCCTGGCAACCCCCGCCGAGTTCCAGGATCGCTTTGGAACCGTCGACCGCCACCAGATTCGCGATCCCTCCGTGGGAAGCGATCGCCGGGTTGATCTGCTCAGCGAGCAGCTGGCGCACCTTCTCCTCCGGGGTTCCGGAGAGTTCGATTTCGCCACCGAGTCCAAGACCCGGGCTGGGCGTGTTCGGGTTCCGTATGACGAGCCCGACCGACGGTCCTGCGGTCGACAGGTCGAGGACGGCCCCGCGGAGATCCTCGACCGAGCCGGCGGCGATCGACACCGGGAGATCACCGTGACGCTCCACGTGATCGACGGGTGACAGGTCATCACCTCTGAGGAACGCCGTCTCGTAGACGTAGCCGTTCGCTCCGACGCCGCTGATTCTCAGTGCGAGGTAGAGATCATCGATCGCTTCGGCCGCTCTGAGTTCGAGGATCTTTTCGAGCGCTTCCGCCGTGATGTCGACGACGAGTGTATCGGTATCAGTCATGTGGCAGCGGATGCTACCGCCGCGTCCCCCGCTAGCGGTACAGGTCTTCGATCAGTTCGGAGAACCGATCCAGGACAACGCTCCGGTGCACGGTTCCGTCCGGGGAACGCTCATCTTCGTCCACGGAGAGGGGCCGCGGAAGCAGTCCGATCTTGCGGATTTGCTCTGCCCTTGCGTAGTTGGCGTTCACGGTGTCGACGGCCGATGCAGCGATCGAGCGGGCATCCCCCAGGTCCGCTTGGGAGGACACGCCTTCGACGGCGACGAGAGCCCCGAGCTGATCCCGACCGTCGCCCACCACGACTGCATCGATGATCCCTGGCCTGGACCGAAGGGACGCTTCGACCGCTTGCGCGCAGACGTTCTTGCCGCCCGTGGTGATCACGATGTCCTTCTTCCTTCCGCTGATCGTCAGGAAGCCGTCGACGCCGACGGTTCCGAGGTCTCCCGTGTGAAGCCAGCCGTCTCGCAGAGCCATCCGTGTCGCTTCGGGATCGTCGAGGTAGCCCGAGAAGACGCTCCTCCCCCCGATCAGAATCTCCCCGTCGTCGGCCAGTTCGATCTGGACTCCCGGCATCGGCAGGCCGACTGTTCCGAATCGGGTGTCCCCCTCCCGCGTGACGGCCGACGGACCGGTCGCTTCCGACAGCCCGTACACCTCACGGATCGGGACATCGACGGCCGAGAAATACTCGAGCATCGCCGGGTCGGCGGAGGCCGCCCCGCTGAACGCCACCTTGAGGTT
>JANTHO010000105.1 GCA_024762335.1 Acidimicrobiia bacterium
GGGAGGTTGCGGTGGTCGGGCCGCCTCACGAACGCCTTGATCTCACGGCGGTGATCTGGGAGGACTTCCGGCCGGATGTCGTGTTGGCGGAGGGTGACGGGACGGGTTCGGCGGTACCGCTTCTCGAGGGACGCACGGCTCTGAACGGCGCGCGAGCGTTCGTATGCAGGGACTTCGTTTGCGACCTTCCGGTCACTTCGGCGATCGACCTCCGGGATCAGCTCGATCGCTCGTGATCGGCGATCACGGCCTCGATCGCAACGACCCGATGTGCCTCGGCGTCGACAACCGTGAGGGTCAGGTCATCGAACTGGAAGGTCTCACCTCGGGCTGGGATGTGGCCCGCGACCCCAATCACGAGGCCGGCGGCCGTATTCCAATCACCGTCCGGGAGCGCGACTCCCGTGGCCGACTCGAGATCGTCGACGGGCGTCGTCGCATCGACGGCCCAACGTCCCCGACCGATCTCGCGGATGGGAGGGGACACGATTTCGCCCTCGTCAGAGACACGGCCCAAGAGTTCCTCCACGACATCCTCAATGGTCACGATGCCGGCCGTCCCCCCGTACTCGTCGATGGCGACGGCGAGATGGATTCCGCCCGCCTGCATCTCGGCCAGGAGATCAACCACTCGTTTCGTCTCCGGCACGATGAGTTCTTGTGTCGCAATGGTGGAAACCGGATCGGCAGGTGCTTCGACGACCGCCGCAGCTAGATCTCGGAGGCGCACGATGCCCCGAATCGTGTCGAGATCTCCGTCGAAGAGGGGGAGGCGACGATGGCCGGATCGAATCGCCATGTCGAGGGCGTCGCGAATCGGGGTATCGACCCGAACTGCAACGATCTCGGTGCGAGGTATGAGGATCTCGTCGACCGTCCGATCCCCGAGGGTGAAGGCGCGATCGATCAGGTCCCGGTCCGTCTCGTCGATCGCGCCCGTGGCGGCGGCATCGAATGCCATCTTTCGCAGCTCCGCTTCCGTCACAACCGGAGGAAGGGTGATTCCGGTGCCGGGGGTTTGGAGATCGGCGAAGGCCACCAGCACACCGACGACGGGGCGGAACACGTACACCAGGCCGGCCACGAGACCAACCGTGGCACGCGCGACGGCGTACGGGTGGTGAACGGCATAGGTCTTCGGTATCGCCTCGGCGTAGACGAAGAGCACCACCGTCAGCACGATCGAAGAGATCGTCACGCCGAGGTTGCCGAAGTGTCGGTTGGAGAGGATGCCGGCCACCGTCGCAGCACCGATCTGGAGGAGGAGAACCATCAGAAGGATCGTGTTCAGGACACGTGGAAGGTCGTCCAGGAGGCGGAGGAGTCTCCGGGAGCGATGGTCTCCATCTGCGGTGCTCACCTCGACCCGAACACGCTGTACCCGGAGGAATGAGGCTTCGGCAGCCCCGAGGATCGCGGTGGTTGGAAGCATGATGAGGAGGAGGGACACCAGCGTCAGATCGGTCGCAGTCATGTACCAAGTCTCGCGCATTCGGTAGCGTGGGGGGATGAAACCGGCTCGGGCCATCTGGAGTGGGTTCGCCGCCATCCTGGGCGTGATCGGGGGCGTGTGGATGCTGCAGGATCGACTCATCTATTTCCCCGCAGGCGACCCGGGGCCCGCCCCCGAGCCGTGGCAGGAGTTGACCGTCGAGACGGATGACGGCCTCGCCCTTTCAACCTGGATGAGGATCGACGAGGTGACCGCAGATCGACCGCTCATCATCGTGTTTCCCGGCAACGCCGGCAACCGGTCCGTTCGCGTACCGCTCGGGAACGAACTCGCCCGTGCCGGATACGGTGTCGTGCTCGGGGAGTACCGGGGTTACGGGGGTAATCCGGGTCGACCCGACGAGGCGGGACTCATCTCGGACGCGATGGCGATCGTTCGCGCAGCCCGCTCGCGCGGCTTCGGAACTGCAGGTGTCGTCTATTTAGGTGAGTCGCTGGGGGCGGCGGTCGCCATCGGTGTCGCCTCGGCGGAACCGCCGGACGCGCTGGTGCTCGGTTCCCCGTTCACGTCCCTGGTCGACGTCGGGAGACACCACTACCCGTGGCTTCCCGTGGCGGCGCTACTCCGAGATCGGTATGCGTCGCTGGAGCGTATCGAACGGGGCGATCTCGACGGCGTGCCGACGATCGTCATTGCCGGCACGGCAGACGAGACGGTTCCGATCGAGCAGAGCAGGGCGATCGCTGATGCCCTGGGTGCGTCGGTCTACGAGGTGCCGGGTGCGCAGCACAACGACCCGGCGATTCGCTCGTCATCGGCGATGGTTGGCGTCGTGGCTCGATTTGTCGAGTCGGCTCTGGGCTCATGACCCCGAGTTCGGCTCGTTTCGCATGAACTGTCATTCGGCCCTACCGATGTCTGCGGGCAGCGACTTACCTGCGTTCTTCAAAGAGATTGGCGAGTTCGGGTGTTCGTTCAGTATTACGGCGAGGTAGCGCGTCCTTACGACGAGGTCGTTGGTCGGTGTCCGCTCGTTCAGGGACAGCTCGAAGGTTGGGCGCGGGATTCATACCGGGACGGCGAGGCGATCCGGGCGAAAATGGGGCCTCGCGGTGAAGACTCGTTCGTGGCGAAGACCGTCGAACTCACCGTCGGGGACGTGGTCGAATCGACCGACGCGCGCCGCATCCCGCTCACGTGGGAAGCCACCGGAACACCCGGGCTTTTTCCGAGGATGGATGCCGAACTCGTGATTGCCCGGGTGGGTGAGGAACTCACGCAGGTCAAGATCCAGGGCCACTACGACCCTCCGCTTGGAGGCGTGGGTCGACTCATCGATCGGGCGTTTCTGCATCGCATCGCTGAGGCCTCCACGAAAGAGCTCGTCGATCAGATCATCGACGAACTCGCTACCGGCGGCGGGGAATCGACCGGATCAGTCGAGTAGGTCGGGGAGGATTCCCTTTCCGACGTGTTCGAAGATGAGGGCGGTCTCGATGTGGTCGACCTCCTGCATCGTCGTGAACCCCCTCACGGCGAGATCGCGAAGATGATCGGCATCGCGGACAGCCACCCGAACCAGGAAGTCATTCGCCCCTGTGACATGAGAGATACTGATGACCTCCGGAAGGTTCGCAGCGTGAAACCGGAACGCCTCAACTTCGTCTGCAGCGTGACGCCGCAGACGCACCGCGATCATCGCGTGGAGCCCGATGCCGAGCACCCTCGGGTCGACGACGGCGTGAAAGCCGGTGAAGGCTCCTTCCGTCTCGAGCCTCCGCATCCGCTCAGAGCACGTAGAGGGGGCGATCCCCACGTGAGCAGCGAGCGCCTTGTTCGACAACCGTGCATTCTCCTGCAATGCGGCGATGATGGCGCGATCCGTACGGTCGAGGGTCGGAAAATCGGTCATGCGGCGAATCCTCTTCGCTAGCCCTGGCATCTTGTGGCACGATACCCCACAATGGGGTCATTGGCAG
>JANTHO010000106.1 GCA_024762335.1 Acidimicrobiia bacterium
GCAGCGTGTGTCGTTCTTGCAACAACGAGACTCGACGTCAACAGGGTCGTCAAGAAGCGGCTGGGGACCCGGGGGGCA
Organism: Acidimicrobiia bacterium; assembly: GCA_024762335.1. Taxonomy (GTDB): domain Bacteria; phylum Actinomycetota; class Acidimicrobiia; order Spongiisociales; family UBA5794; genus JAHEEL01. The sequence goes on from JANTHO010000106.1 coordinate 79, forward strand.
TCATTCGCTCGCAGCGAGGACATCGAGCGGCTGACGGGTATGGCGCTTGGCGGTGTCACGCCGATCGGTCTCCCCGCCGATCTGCCGCTGTGGGTGGACCACCGCGTTATGGAACGGCCCCGGATCATTCTCGGTGGCGGCAGCAGGGACCGCAAGGTCCTGGCCTCACCCGACATCCTCACCGCGCTTGGCGCCGTCGTCGTAGAGGGTCTGGCGAAAGACGGGTCTTGACGCGATGAAGGACCTGTGAGCGTAGGATGCTTCGCATGGGCGACGAGCATCTGCACGATCAACTGCAGCAACTGGAAGAGTCTCTCTGGATCGAGGAGTCCAGATTCGACCGCGACTTCATGAACTCGATCCTCGCGGGCGACTTCGTCGAGATCGGTCGGTCGGGACGTGCGTGGACGAGGGAGGAAACTCTCGACGTTGAACCAGGGAGAATCGGTGCCACCATCCCGCTTCCGGATTTCACGATCAGGCGACTCGGACCCGACGTGGCACTCGCTACGTACAGGAGTGAGACCGGACCCGATGGGACCATCGCTGCAAATCGGTGCTCCGTTTGGCATCGCACCGGGGACAGTTGGCACCTCGTGTACCACCAGGGGACCCCAGTCGACTCAAACGACGCTGCCACCACTTGAGTGATCCGGCCCGGAACAATGGCTCGGACGATGGGGTAGTGGAGATTCGTGGACCGATGGTCCAGAATGAGATTGTGCGTATCGACGCAAGCATCACATTCCTTCGGGTGGCCGACATCGAGCGCTCACACGCCTTCTACGCAGATGGGCTGGGTCTCGTGCTCGTTCTGGACCAAGGCGGCTGCCGTATCTACCAACTCACCGATGCTGCCTATCTCGGTGTCTGCGAACGGGAGGACTCTGGTTCGTCGAACGTGATCGTGACGATCGTGACCCAGGACGTTGCCGGCTGGTATGAGCGCTTCACCTCGGCCGGCGCCGACGTCGACGGTTTGCCCCGTGACAACCCCGACTATCGGATCTACCACTTCTTTGCCACCGACCCCGATGGGCACCTCATCGAGGTCCAGCGATTCTGGGATGCCCATTGGGCGGACCCTTCGAACCGGCTCACATAGGTGCCGGCCGGGTGTGGTTGAGCATTGCGGGAGGGTTCACATGTCCCTTCCCCTGGCTGACTTAGGCTGCCCCGGGATTTCGTGAGAGAGGCGCTGATCATGTCCAAGACCGAATATCCGCAGGGACCTTCGGAGAGGACGACGGTGAAGCGTTTGCCGGAACTTGCCGACTACGACCGGGAGACGCTCGATGCGATCCTCGATGCGACGTTCGTGTGTCACGTCGGTTTCGTCGACAACTCCACGCCGTTCGTCATCCCGTCGATCCATGCCCGCGTTGGCGACACGCTCTACTTCCACGGCTCGCCGGCGAGCCGAATGCTCCGACTCATGAAGGAGGGCGCCGAGGTGTCCGTATCCGTGACGCTCGTCGACTCGATCGTCGTCGCGAGATCCGCGTTCAACAGCTCTCTCGGGTTCCGATCCGCGCTCGTGATCGGGGAGGCCCGGGTCGTCGATGACCCCGACGAGCGGGTACTCGCTCTGGCGGCGATCACGAACGCCGTCCTACCCGGACGCTGGGACGAGGCCCGCCCGATGCAGAGCAAAGAGAACAAGGGAACTCTCATCGTTGCTGTTCCGATCGAGGAGTACTCGGCGAAGGTGAGCGGTAGCGAAGTCGACGACGAGGACGAGGACTACGACCTGCCCGTATGGGCGGGAGCGATCCCGCTGAAGACGGTGGCTGGAGAGCCGCAACCGGATCCACGCCTTGCCGACAACATGGAGGTACCGGATTCCGTCCGCCGTTTCGTCGAGGCCAATCAATAGGTTCGGGTTCTCGACGCTGCGTCTACCCGGGTGGTGCGTGGATGTCGGGTCGGTTGAGTCGTCGGCGTTGGGGTGGTGTGTCGGGGTCGATCGTGTATCCGCGGCCGTGGATGACGACGTGGTGGTGGAACCAGCAGAGGGTCGTCAGGTTTTCGGGGTCGGTTGCGCCGCCTTGAGACCAGGGAATCACGTGGTGGGGTTGGAGCCGGTAGCGTGATGTGCAGCCTTCGATGGTGCAGACCCCTCCGTCACGGTGCAGGATGAACCGTCTAAGTCTTGGTGGGATGACCCGTGTTCGTCTCCCCATTGCAAGCGGTTTCCCGTCGCTCGTCTTGGCGGTGACTTCGATGGCTCCGTCGCAGAGGATCGCTTCGACCGTCGATGGTCCGACCCTCGGTCCGGATTCGATGACGACACCGGCTTCCCCGTTCGAAGGTGCAGCGTCGTTGGCGTCCATGAAGATCGTCAGCAGGGGTGTGGCGGTTTCGATTGTGGCGCCGTCGGTGCCTTGGAGTGAGTCGAGGCTGATGGCCCATAGGGCGTCGGCATGGCGGGTGCTGCGTGCCTCTGTCGTGTCGTTCGGCAGTGTGTCGGCTTTGCGGTCCAACGCTTCGACCAACACCCTGCCTGCGATGCCGGGGAGTTGTCCGTAGAGACGCCATGACGATTCGTCGAGGTTCGGTTGGGTGACGAGGTAGCGGCGGTCGAACGCCTCACGTTCCATGTCCGTGGTGATGCGGTGCCGGTTGGATGCGAGTCGCCGGATCCCGGCTACGTCGTAGATGGCGAGTTCGCCGAGGATCGTCCCATCTTCGGACGGTGCTGCGACCCTCGCTGCGGCAGCGGTCCGGTCGAAGGTCACGGCACCTTCCGTGACGGCGTGTTCGACGGTGGGGAGTGTTTCGAGTCTGCGGGAGGTGGTGACGAGGGTCTTGGCGGTTTCGGGGGCGACGTCGAGACGTCCCGTCACCCATTCGACCATCGACCGGCACCCGTCCGCCAGCGGGGCCTGGCGACGGTCGGCTTCACGCAGCAACACCATCTGGGCGGCACGGATCCTCGCGATCGTCGCTTCACCGGCGGCGAGGCGTTGTTCGATCACATCGGTCGTGAGGGTCGTGGTCGTCGTTTCCATACCCGTAACGTATCGGACGGGTGTGACAGAAAACGGTCCCCAGACAGGGTTTCTCAAAGAAATCTTGAGAAATCTTCTCCCCCATGCCAGCCCCGCTCCGGCGGGCCTCGTTCTGACCCCCTCCGACCTCCGCTGCGCTCCGGCCACCTCCCCCTGAGGGGGAGGAAAAGGACCGGGGATCCCTTTTCCTGTACGTATTTCAGTCGATGCTGGAGTTCACAGAAAAGGTGAAAGGTGGACGGTTCTTCGTCTCCACCACGCCA
>JANTHO010000107.1 GCA_024762335.1 Acidimicrobiia bacterium
TCGATCGCATCTGCGGGGGCGACGCCGACCCGGTGCATCCCGGTGTCGAGTTTCAAGTGAACGGGATAGGGAACGTTGTCTGAGCGACTCGCCCGTTCGGCGACGGCTTCGACGAACTCGCTCCGGTAGACCATCGGAGTCAACGACCATTCGATGACGGTGTCGATCTCGTCGATTAGGGGTTCCGAGAGCACGAGGATCGGCACATCGATGCCGGCTTCACGCAGCCGCACCCCTTCTGCGACCAGGGCTACGGCAAGAATGGGCGCGCCGCCTGCGATGGCGGCCTCGGCCACCGGCACATCACCGTGACCGTATCCGTCGGCCTTGACGACCGCGCAGACGGCAGCCGGGTAGATAGCGCGGCGGATCGCCTGCACGTTCGACTCGATCGCGTCGAGATCTACTTCGATCCAGGAGGGACGCATGCTCCAAGGGTAACGACTCCCGTCCCGTCTCGCCGCCTCGGGGAAGTGTCGGTACCCCGTCAGAAGCGGGCCCTTCGGCCCTACGCCGAACCCGCCGCGCCCCGTAGTGTCGGCGTCGGAAGCAGTCTGGTCCCCTGCCGAGGGCACGGGATCTGAGATAGGAGAGACGCGGCAGCTACCAACGCATTGATTCAAGAACCGGTCGGCCCGTATGCAACCCGGTCAACCGGAGGGAGTGGACACGTCACCGCAAGGTGATTTCCCACCGACACCGGGTTCCGATCTGCAGACATCGTCGCCTATCTCCGCACTCTGCAGTGAACCCCTCCCCGGGACGGGCCCGACCAAAGAAGCGGCCGCTCCACGGAGCGGCCGCTTCGCGTCCGGGCCCAACCCGGCAGAAGGCCGTTTTGGACGGCTTCGATGTCGGTTGATAGGATGTGAAGGCCGAGCGAAGGGTCGATGATGACCGATGAAGTCGTTGGATGTGGCCGGGTCACGGGCACCGTTGGTGATGACGCGCCGTCGGATGCACATGCCCCCGCGATCGTCGGCGAAATGCCTCAGGAGGTACACGTGACTGCAACCGTCGGGCAGAAAGCCCCAGATTTCACCGCACCTGCCTATCACAAGGGGAGTTTCAATCCCGTCAGTCTCTCGGACTACGCCGGGAGCTGGGTGTTGTTGTGCTTCTACCCCGGCGATTTCACCTTCGTCTGAGCGACTGAAGTGTCGGCGGTCGCCGACAAGTATTCGGAACTTCAGGATCTCGGCGTCGAGGTCATCTCGGTCAGCGTCGACAGTCACTTCGTTCACAAGATGTGGAACGATCACGAGCTCTCGAAGATGGTCGACGGTGGAGTTCCATTCGCCATGGCATCGGATCAGGCCGGGAACATCGGACGGGCCTACGGCGTCTGGGATGAAGCTCAGGGCATCGAACTGCGCGGTCGCTTCATCATCGATCCCGATGGTGTGATCCAAGGGATGGAAGTCCTGACGCCACCGGTTGGACGGCGGCTCAGCGAGACGATCCGCCAGATCCAGGCGTTCCAGCTCGTCCGGGAGTCGGGCGGCAACGAAGCCACTCCTGCCGGTTGGCAGCCGGGGGACCTCACCTTGAAGCCGGGGCCCGACCTCGTCGGCAAGGTGTGGGAGGTCTGGAACCCCTCGATGGAGCAGTAGCCGGCCAGGTCCGTCAACCCAAGGGCAGCCTGAATCCACGGTTTCTCGTTGTTGTCTTGGACGAATCCGTTGGTGCGTCTGCACTTTCGCGGACATCCGTCATCACGAAAAAGGTGAGTGCGTGAACGGCGTCTTCGCGCATTCTCCCCCGGCCCGCAGGGCTGGGGGAGATGCCCGGAGGGCAGAGGGGGAAACGCGAATCCCGCGGAACGAAAGGGTGGGGTGATCCCGCTGCAGAAAGCCCTTATGCATCCGTGGAACCGCTCCCGGGCTGATCTCGGGATGGAACCTCCCGCCTGCGTTCGAGCAGAACTCGAACGCGTACCCCCATCGCTTCGCTCCGAGGGGACATGATTTGACGGTCGAACGCTTTTGTTCTCGAGAGTCCGTGGATTCAGGTGTGGTTGGGGGACAGGTCGGTAGGAGGGCGACGTGATCAGTTCGCTTTGCCGGTCGCGATTGCCATCACGATCGACTGGTCTCTCGTGTGGGTGATCGTCACGAGGATCGTGTCGACGCCGATCGCCGCCGCTCTCTCTGCGGCCCGTCCCGAGAGTTTGACCGTCGGCGCTCCCCCTCCGGTGATTTCGATGTCCCGCCATCGGAGATGTCGCCAGCCGGTTCCCAGGCTCTTCATCACCGCTTCCTTGCCTGCGAATCTGGCTGCGAGCCGGGCCGATGGGTCGTTGAACCGCTGGGCATATGCCCACTCGTGGTCGGTGAAGCAACGCTCGCGGAATGATTCACCGTACCGGGAGAGGAGGCCCCGTACGCGCTCGATCTCAACGAGATCGACTCCGAGACCGATGATGTCCATTTGCTGGTTCCTCCCCGCCGGCCCGAGGGACGGTTCTACTCGACCGTGACCGACTTAGCCAGGTTACGCGGCTGATCGATACCGTGCCCGCGCAGTTTCGCCACGTGGTAGGCCAGTAGTTGAAGCGGGACGGCGGCGTTCACCGGAGCCAGCAAGTCGTCTGTTTCGGGGATCCGCAACACGAGGTCTGCAAATTTCTCGATCTCCGTGTCCGTGTCGTAGGCGACGGCGACAACCTTGCCCCCTCTCGCCTTGACCTCTTGGACGGCCGAGATCGTCTTGTCGTAGGTCGCCCGCTGCGTCACGACGACGACCACCGGAACGTCCTCGGTGATCAGCGCAAGCGTTCCGTGCTTCAACTCGCCGGCCGGCATCGCTTCACTGTGGAGGTAGGAGATCTCTTTCAGCTTCAGGGAGCCCTCCATCGCCACGGCATAGTCGAGCCCGCGCCCGATGAAGTAGATGTCGTCGGCATCGACGATCGCCGCCGCCGCTTCCGCGATGGCTTCATCGCGTTCCAGGATCTCTTCCACCTGGGCCGGCAACCGGTTCAAACCCCGTGCGATCTCGGTCGCACGCTCCCGGTCGATCGACCCTCGCGCCGTACCGAGGCGGAGTGCGAGGAGGTACTGGCCGATGAGCATGGCCAGGTAGGCCTTGGTCGAAGCGACGGAGATCTCGGGGCCCGCTCTCGTGTACAGAATGTCGTCTGCATAGCGGCTCAAGGTCGAGGCGACGACGTTTGTCAATGCGAGCATCCGCGACCCTCGTTCGGATGCGAGCCGGGCCGCTGCGAGTGTGTCGGCCGTCTCCCCCGACTGCGAGATCGCGATCGTCAAGTCGCCCTGCCGGATCATCGGGTCGGCGTATCTCATCTCGTGGGCGTACTC
>JANTHO010000108.1 GCA_024762335.1 Acidimicrobiia bacterium
CTCCATTGCTCATCGGTCAGTCGATGACGTCGAAGCCGGTATAGGGGCGGAGCGCCTCCGGGATCACGATCGATCCGTCGGATTGCTGATGATTCTCCACGACGGAGATCAGCGCACGGCCGGTGATGGCCGTCCCGTTCAACGTGTGGACGAGGTGGTTCTTGCCGTCCTCGTCCTTGAACCGGATCTTGAGTCGACGCGACTGGTAGTCGGTCGTGTTCGACGTCGAGGTGATCTCCCGGTACCGCTCCTGGCCGGGGAACCACGCCTCGATGTCGTACTTCTTGGCGGCGGACGCCCCGAGGTCGCCTGCGGCGACATTCACGACCCGGTATGGGATCTCCAGGGCCCGAACGAGCTCCTCCTCACGGGCGAGCAGGAAATCGTGCTCGTCCCTAGAGCGATCGGGGTGGACGAACGAGAACATCTCGACCTTGTCGAACTGGTGAACGCGGAAGAGTCCCCGCGTGTCCTTCCCGTACGTTCCCGCTTCGACCCGGAAACACGTGGAGAAACCCGCGTACCGCAGCGGCAGGTCACCGGCATCGAAGATCTCATCTCCGTGCATCGCGGCGAGCGGCACCTCAGAGGTGCCGACGAGATAGAGGTCGTCCTCTTCGACCGAGTACACCTGGTCCCGGTCGGCAGGGAAGAACCCGGTACCGAACAGGGCCTGCTCGCGAACGAGGATCGGTGGAAGCACCGGGGTGAACCCGTAGCCGTCGAGTCCGTCCATCGCCCATCGAACCATTGCCATCTCGAGAAGCGCGAGTTTTCCCTTGAGCATCCCGAACCGACTGCCCGAGATCTTGGTTGCCCGTTCGATGTCGATGACACCGAGGGCCGCACCGAGATCGACGTGATCTTTCGCGTCGAAATCGAATGACGGTGGCGTTCCCCACCGGGTGATCTCAATACTGTCTTCTTCTTCGAACCCGTCGGCTGCCGTCTCGTCCGTCATGTTCGGGATGGTCACCCACCGTTCCATGAACTGCGCGTCGAGGGCGTCGGCTTCGGCCAGGCGTTCCTTGTACCGACCCGAGAGGCGTCCGGCTTCTTCGATGGCGGCGGTCTTTTCGTCACCCGTGAGCGAAGCGATCGACTTGCCGCTGTCACGCTGGCGTGCGCGCATCTCTTCGGCTTCGATACGAACGGCACGGCGTCTCCGGTCGAGTTCGATCAACTCGTCGACGTCGAGGCTCTCCCCCCGGCGTGCAAGGGACGCAGCGAGACGTTCGGGATGTTCGCGGAGGATTCCAACATCAATCATGGTGCGATGCTACCGGCCGATGGCGTGAGCCACGGCCTCCTCCTCCTCCGGCGAGAGCTGCTCGGCGCCGGCGCCGGCGCGAATCTCTTTCGTGAAGAAGAGTGTTTCCTCCCTCGATACGAGAATCGAGATGACGACACCGTCCCCCACCTCGCTGAGCAGCGCGATCGATCGGGAGAGTCCGCCGGTGATGTTTCCGAAAGCGTCGTAGGTGACCACAGCGGTTCGCGTCACCGCATACGGAAGCCGGGCCTCGATGTCCTGCACACGTTGATCGAGCACGGTCAGTCCACCTTCAACACGGTCGAGACGCCCGGCGGTCGCACCGAGTTGCGCGAACACGTTTCCGTCGCGCGGGACGGCATCGACCTGCCTACGGATCTGCTGGAGCTGGACCGTTTGCCAGATCGCGAGCACGACAACGAGTACGACGATGACGATCGTGATCCAGTCGCTCATGCGCTCTCATTCTGATAGAACACCATACGCCAGGAATCGTTCTCGGGATCCTCGTCCTTGTCAACTCCGGTGGTCAGAACCAGTTCGTAGAGACCACCCGGCTGCAAGTCGAGCGTATCGAACACGAGCGTTCTCGCCTGACCCGGTTGGAGTTCGGCCACCGTCTGTCTGATCGTGACGGATCCTTCCTCGCTCCCGGTGGGTATCAGTTCGAGATCCACGCTCACTTGCTGTTCCGGTTCGTTCCCCTTGTTCGCAACGACGGCCTGGACGATGAACTGTTCGGCGTGCGGGACCACGGGAACATTGTTCCGCTCCCCGAGTGGTTCCGGATCGGTCAGCGCGGTCACCGCCACGTCGTGGAGTTCACCGAGCTTGTAGACGGAGTTGAGGCGGAGCGCCACGAGCGGCGCATCGAACAGCCCCGCTCTGTCTCCACCGGCGAACGCGACGACGTCGAGTTCCCCAACCGGAACGGCGTCGTCGAGGTTGCCGGCGGACTCGAGAAACCGCTCATACGAGAGGTCGCCGATCCGGAGATAGTCGAAGGATTCCTGGAGAAGGTCGGTGCCGCCCGCCTCGGCGGGTTCGTCCAGGATGAGGATGATCGCATCGTCGAGAATGTCGATGGCGCTGTTCCAGGAACTCACCGCAGCGACGAGGTATCCGTTGGTCTCGCCGGCGACGGCCGGCACCGCAACCAGGGCGAGTTCTTCTGCCGCCGCCTCGGATGATGCTCTGAGCGCTTCGAGCCGGCGCATGACCTCCGGGCGTTCGATGTCCGTGATGGTCGCGAACATCGTTTCCAACTCGCTTGCGGTCTCAGCCTCAGTGGTCGCAACGTCGTGGGCGACCGCGAGGTAGTCGGCGACACCGCGCGCTTCGCTTCTTCGACGAACCGCGAGTACGAGGATCGCAACGATGATGAGTCCGATGAGGAGCGCTGAGAGCCAGCGTCTCCGCTGCTGACGGCGAACCGGCGGATAGGGGGAGTACGCCATAGTTGTGGGCGAGGGGGGACTTGAACCCCCACGAGTGTTACCTCACAGATACCTGAAACCTGCGCGTCTGCCATTTCCGCCACTCGCCCGCGGGAGCGAAAGGCTACCACGAGGTGTGGATATCTCCCCCCTGGAACCCGGGCACCTCCTCACCGTGGTCGACCGTTGCGCGCCCCCGTTGTCGATCTTCCTCATACAATCAGACCATGAAGCTCGCCCGTGAGATGGAACGACGGCTCGAACGTCTCGTCGATGGAGCCACGGCGGCCGTGTTTCGCGGGAAGATGCATCCCGTCGACATGGCCGATCGGCTGATCCGTCAGGCCGACTTCGTGGTGGAGGATGGTGAGACCGGACCGGAGATCCCGAACCGCTGGACGATCGGAGTACATCCCACCGATCTGCCGATGGAGGTGGATGCGAACGACCTCAACACGGAACTCGCTCGAGCGTTGGCTGAGGTGGCCGCGGACCGGGGCTGGAGGATCAACGGACC
>JANTHO010000109.1 GCA_024762335.1 Acidimicrobiia bacterium
AGTTTGTCCTTCATCCACTCCGTCGTGACCCCGACCATCTCTTTGGCCTTCTCGACGGTGACGCCCGTCTTCTCGGTGATCTGCGCGATCAGCTCATCCATGGATCCTCCTTCGTCGCAGGAGCCGAGTGTACCGCAGAGAGGCCAAGCGTTTCCCGGTCAGTCCCAGCCGAGCTCGTGCAGTCGATCGTCGTCGATTCCGAGGTGGTGCGCGATCTCGTGGAGTACCGTCACCCGGATCTCAGCGGCGAGCGCTTCATCGCCGAGACCGAGATCGAGATGGGACCGGTAGAAGATGACGATCCGGTCTGGTGCGTATCCGAAGTAGTCGAATCCGCGCTCCGCGAGAGAGACGCCCTCATAGATGCCCAGGACTCCTGTGCCTTCGGGATCCTGGTGGGGCGTCGGTCGGTCCTCCACGACGACGGCGAGATTGTCGATGCGATCGAGGACCCACTCGGGAAGCTCCGCGAGAACGGCATCGACGGCCTGCTCGAACTGGCTGCGATTCATCGCTCAGGAGCCTAGAACCGCATGGGGCTACACTTCCGGCTCCCGGGCGCTTAGCTCAGCGGGAGAGCGCTGCCTTCACACGGCAGAGGTCACTGGTTCGATCCCAGTAGCGCCCACGGCGGGGATCCCTTGTGGCTATTGGGTTTCTCTCGGTCAGTCCCCTTCCTTTGTCGCGGTGCCGGTTGCGCCGCGTCCACATCGCGTCCACATCAGAACCGTCCCAGTTGGCCAGATTGCGTCGCGTGCGATGAGCCGAACCGACTGCTCTCGCTCAGGGAGCTTGCGCTGAGATGAGGTCGCGCAAGCCTTCGGGATGGAGGGGGCGGCTGTACTTGGGAGCGAACGGGTCGATCCAGTGGGCGGTGAACTCTTCACCGTTCTCGAGGCCTCGGATCTGTTCGGTCTCGTACATCTGTGGGTCGGTCAACTGGGCGTCATAGACGAAGACGATCTCGTGTCCTCGTTCGCCGTCGAAGATGAAGAGGTTCTCATTGACACCGAGGAGTCTGAGGTTGGCGATCCCGGTGTCGAGTTCCTCCCGGACCTCGCGGATGATCGCATCCCGGCTGGTCTCCCCGAATTCGACCCGGCCGCCGACGGGGACCCAGAATCGTTGCTGCTTGGTGGGGTCGAAGTCGTCGATCGCGAGGATGTGCCCTTCGTGAAGGAACAGGCACACGGCCTTCACGCGCACGTAGCCGGTGAGTGGGTCCTGCATGTCCTGACCTTATCGTGACACCGGTGTCACGGCGGCCGATGCTTCCGGCTCGACCGCAATGCCGATCCTCCGGCGCGATCGCACTCCTCGATCGTCGTGTCGGCTCCGATCGGCTCGGATCGCGTTCATGCCGGGAGCACCCCAGGACGATCTGAGGGTGTCGACGCGTCGTGGCGCTCTGGCGTGCTCGTTGGAGACGGTGCTACCTGCTCGTGGTGAGGATGTACTCGATACGGCGGTTGCGCGCTCGCGCGGCCTCGCTGGTGTTGGGCACGACCGGCTCCGCCTCTCCGATCCCGACTGCGGTGAGCCGAGCGGGGTCGATCCCGTGCGCGATGAAGTAGTCCCTGACGGCCTCGGCTCGCGCCTGGCTCAACGCCAAGTTCGAGGCCTTCGTGCCCCGATCGTCGGTGTGGCCCTCGATGACCAGATGCAGCGATTGATCCCGGGTTAGGACGCCGACGCCAACGTCGAGGACCTGTGCGTAGTTGCCGCTGAACACGGCCGATCCCGATTCGAAGGTGACGTTTCCATTGATGTGCCCGGAGAACGCGGTTCCATTGATCCGGAGTTCGTAGTCGGGGAACGTCGACATGGCTTGCATCAATGGTCCGCCGTTGTACATCCACAACGATGGGTACACATTCGGATTGACGGTCATCTGGTCCTTCACATTGTCCGATCCGTATGCCGCCGTGGCCGCCTCCGCCAGTAGACCTCGGATCTCCTCGGTTGGAACCTCTCCACTCAACTCCACGGCACCGGCGTCGGCTGCTATGACCCACGAGGGTGGTTGAAGGTTGGTGATGTCGACCTCCCCGACGGCGACCGGAAGACCGGTGATATCCTCGAGGGCACCCTGCAAGCGGTCGATTCCCGCCTGATTTGGCGATCGGCCCGACATCTCCACCTGATCCTCCGCGATCAGGATCTTCCCTTCGGTGATCATCGGCAACATGATGATTGCCTGGGGCCCGCGTGAGAGCCAGTCGGGCGACGCGAGCTGATCATCGACCGTCAGCTCAGAGCGGATGTACGGTGCGTAGGCGATCTCTGCCGCTTCCAGATAGGAGGCGGCAAGCTCATCGCTCGGAACGACGCCCGCCAGGACGAAGTCCTTCCCGTCGAGCGTTGCTTCGATGTACGGGCCATCGAAGACCCGCGGTACGGCGATCGGTTCCTGGCCTTCTCCCGGCGTCTCCGTTTGCGACGCCGAAGAGGTCGGCGGAGCTGCCGAGCCATTTGCGCTCTGGACGGTCAGTCCGCTGCTATCGAGTGGCATATCTCCCGCCAGCGCTTGAGTCGCAGCAACTGCAGTGCTGCGGTCGCCGTCCGAGGCCACAACTCCCGCAAGATAGACGGTGCCCGATCGCTCCTCGACGAGCAGCGAATCATGTCCGAGACCGTCGAGGACCGCCCGTATCTGATCGACAACGGTTACCTCGGCGGCGACGGCGACCGTTGTATCCGTTTCTGCGGTGGCCGGAGAGTCACCGGCCCGCGGGAACACAAACCACGCAGCAATCGTCAGCGCTCCGACAGCGGCGAGGATCGGAAGGACGAGTGCTGGGCGTCTACTGCTTGATCGGACTCTGTCGGAACCCCGGTCGGCCGCGTGGGCGGGCCGGCGAGCCTTGTTGACGGCACTTGCGGACGCGGCTCCCGGAGCGCGTTCAGGGGAAGCGGGACTGACCGATCGCGGCGCTTCACGCTCGGACCGCGGATGAGCTGGGTCGGTGGATTCGGAAGCCTGTGTGTCGTTGGAACCTCCCGGAGCATCCTCGGGGGTCAGGTCGATGGCGTTCGAAGTGCTCTGTGCCGAGTGAGCGGCGGGGACGACGACGCTCTTTTCCGGGGCAAGGAGGTTCGCACGAAGTTTGCTGCCAACCGATTCCGGTGGATCGGGCGGTGGGTCCGAGGGCCGCGCCGTGGCGTTGGACTCGTCCGACT
>JANTHO010000110.1 GCA_024762335.1 Acidimicrobiia bacterium
CTGGCGTGGTGGAGACGAAGAACCGTCCACCCCCTCACCTTTCCTGTGCACCCCGGCATCGGTTGCCCCCCGACGGGGAGATGTCTTCCACACATCTACCGGGGTGCGCCGGTCAGATCTCCTCGAAACGGGCCTGGAAGAATCTCAGCGAATCCGGTTCGTAGGTGAATCGGAGACCCCGGATGTCGTGCCGGTGGGCGTACACATCGATGACGGATTCTGCGGTCACGTCCATGTGCGACTGTGTGTAGACCCTTCGGGGAATCGTGAGCCGCACGAGCTCGAGCTTCGGGTGACGATTCTCCCCCGTCTCGGCGTCACGGCCGGCCGACACAATGCCTCGTTCCATGCCCCTTACGCCAGAGTCGCGATAGATCGCAGCGGTCAGGGCTTGGGCAGGAAAGTGCTCCTGGGGCAGGTGATCGAGGATCGCCTTCGCATCGAGGAAGACGCCGTGTCCTCCGATCGGTCGGATCACAGGGATGCCGGCGTCAATCAGTTTCTCGCCGAGATACTCGACTTGTCCAACCCGCGCACGTACGTGATCGTCGGTTGCGACCATCTCCCTGATACCGGCGGCGAGCGCCTCCATGTCGCGTCCGGACATGCCCCCGTAGGTATGGAGGCCCTCGAAGGCGACGAGGAGAGCACGTGCCTGTCTGGCAAGCTCCGGGTCGCGAAGCGCCAGGAAGCCTCCGATGTTGACGAGGTTGTCCTTCTTCGACGAAACCGTCGCCCCATCCGAGTACGAAGCGATCTCGCGCACGATCTCGGCGATGGACCGATCGGCGTAGCCCTCCTCCCGCTGTTGGATGAAGTATGCGTTCTCGAGCGCACGTGTGGCGTCGAGCATCACGTAGATGTCGTTCGCACGGCAGTACTCGTAGACCTCGCGGATGTTGGCCATCGAAGCCGGTTGCCCACCCGCCATGTTCACGTTCGTCTCGAACGACACGTAGGGGACCCGGTCGGCTCCATACTCGTCGACCACGGCGCGGAGCTTGTCCATGTCGACGTTGCCTTTGAACGGATAGGTGCTTGTCGGGTCGTGTGCCTCATCCACGATCACATCGACGAAGATCCCCCCTGCGTACTCCTGGTGGAACCGGGTCGTCGTGAAGTACATGTTTCCGGGAATCACGTCGCCGGGTTTGATGAGGATCTGGCTCAGCAGGTGCTCGGCACCGCGCCCCTGGTGGGTGGGAATGAGTTCCTCATACCCGTAGACGTCGTGCACCGCGTCGACGAGCTTGTAGAAGCTCCTCGCTCCCGCGTACGACTCGTCGCCGAGCATCATCGCCGACCACTGCCGATCCGACATCGCGGAGGTTCCAGAGTCGGTGAGTAGGTCGATATACACGTCGTCCGATTTCAGGAGGAACGTATTGAATCCTGCATCCCGGATGGCCGCTTCACGCTCCTCGGCCGTCGTCATCTCGATGGGTTCCACCATCTTGATCTTCCAGGGTTCCGCCCAGCTCTTGGTCATCGTCCCGTCCTTTCCTCAGACCGCTTCGAACGCAGTGGAGAGGTCCTGGATGAGATCGTCGGGATTCTCGACCCCGATCGACAACCGCACCAGGGATCCGTTCACACGCAGCTTCTTCTTCTCGTCCGCGTCGACTCCGGCATGGGTCATCGTCGCAGGGTGTTCGACAAGTGTCTCTGTGCTGCCAAGGCTCACCGCAAGATGGATGAGACTCAAAGCGTCGATGAAGCGGAACGCTTCTTCCTCCCCACCGTCGATCCAAAAGGTGATCATCGCTCCAGGGCCCTCTGCCTGTTCCTGGTAGATCTCGTACCCACGATCTCCCTCGGCGAGGAGGCCCAGGTAGCTGACGTCCTTCACCTTCGGGTGGGATTGCAAGAACCGGGCGATCTTCTGTGCGGATTCCGTTTCTCTGCGCATCCGGAGATCGAGCGTTTCGAGACTCCGCATCATGAGCCACGCGCTGTGCGGCGTCGCCATACTTCCGAGGATCGTGCGCATTCCGACAACGGGTTCCATCATTTCGTGGCACCCGAGGACCGCACCGGCAATCAGATCCGAGTGGCCGCCGATATACTTCGTGGCGGAGTAGATCACCAGATCCGCACCGTGCTGGAGCGGGTGTTGCCAGAGCGGCCCAAGGAAGGTGTTGTCGACGGCGACCGGGACCCGGCTCTCACCGTCACCGTGACGATCTGCGAGGCGTCTGGCCATGGCGATGCTGAACAGGTCATTCGTCGGATTGGCCGGAGTCTCCATCAGTACAGCGCCGAGACGGCGTCCCGGAAGGGCGGCCTTGAGCGCCGCGTCGACGTCGGCTTCCGACATGTCGGGCTCCCACTCGACGGTCCGGACACCGAACTCGGGAAGGACCCCGTGAACGAAATGGTCCGTGCCGCCGTACAGCGGGGCGGAGTGCAGGAGAACGTCACCAGGGCGTAGATAAGCCAGCATTGCCGTGGTGATAGCGGCCATGCCGGAGGCGAAAACGAGCCCCTGGTCGGCACCATCCCAGAGAGCGAGGCGGTGTTCGAGAATCTCGAGATTGGGATTGTTGAGACGGCTGTAGATCATCCCCGGCTGCTCGCCGCTCTCATCTCCACCTTCGGCAAGTTCGAAGAAGCGCTTCCCCTCGGCTGCGGATTCGAACACGAAGGTGGACGTCTGGAAGATGGGGCTCTTGATCGCCCCTTCCGACCATTCCGGGCGGTAGCCGTAGCCCATCATCAGGCTCTCCGGTGAGAGCTTCTTGCCAGCAATCGTGTCGTCGTACTCGTCCCGCACTGTTGGTCCCTCTCCGTGCGCTCTACGCCGATACGAGTGATTCACCGTACAGACGTCCTGCCAATGACCCCATTGTGGGGTATCGTGCCACAAGATGCCAGGGCTAGCGAAGAGGATTCGCCGCATGACCGATATTCCGACCCTCGACCGTACGGATCGCGCCATCATCGCCGCATTGCAGGAGAATGCACGGTTGTCGAACAAGGCGCTCGCGGCTCACGTGGGGATCGCCCCCTCCACGTGCTCTGAGCGGATGCGGAGGCTCGAGACGGAAGGGGCCTTCATTGGCTTTC
>JANTHO010000111.1 GCA_024762335.1 Acidimicrobiia bacterium
CTCGTACTCGTCGCCATCGTCGTCGACCACGGTGACGACCGTGCCGATCTCAACCCGTCCCGAGTGCTCGACTTCACGAACCTCAGCATTGTCGAGGAGGTGCTTGAGTTGCCGAATGCGAGCCTCCATGAGGCCCTGCTCGTTCTTGGCTGCGTCGTACTCGCCGTTTTCGCGAAGATCGCCGTGAGCCCTGGCTTCGGCGATGCGGGCGCTGATCTCGCGCCGACCGGTCGTCGTCAGCTCTTCGAGTTCCTGCTCAAGACTCTCGTGTGCGGCCGGCGTGAGCCAGGTCGTTTGGTCGTCCATACGATCAGGCGAGGAGGGTGCGTACCCGGCGGGTGAGGCGTGACTTGCGGCGTGCGGCAGTGTTGGCGTGCATCGTGCCTTTCGAGGCAGCCATATCGATACGCTTCTGCGTCTCGCGCAACAGTTCTTCAGCCTTCTCGGCATCGCCGGCTTCCGCCGCGGCGATCGTGTTGCGCTCACGCGTCTTCAACTCGGAACGCATCGACTTGTTGCGGGCGTTCGCCTTCTCGTTCTGACGATTGCGTTTCATCTGTGACTTGATATTGGCCATGCGGGACAAACCTCGTGAGGTGCGGGAACGAGACAGAACGATAACAGGAGAACGGCTCAACGGTACACTCAGTGTTCCCGTCCCCGGATCTCACCTATGACTGCGCCATCGCGCATACGCAACTTCTCGATCATCGCGCACATCGACCATGGCAAGTCGACGCTCGCCGATCGTCTGCTTGAACGCACCGGTGCGATATCGGAGCGGGACATGCGGGCGCAGATGCTCGACGAGATGGACCTCGAACGCGAACGAGGGATCACGATCAAGGCCAACGCCGTGCGGATCGACTACGTCTCCGCATCGGGGGAGTCGTATCAGTTCAATCTGATCGACACGCCGGGACACGTCGACTTCTCGTACGAGGTGTCGCGCAGTCTCGAAGCCTGCGAAGGGGCCGTCCTGGTCGTCGATGCATCCCAGGGTGTAGAGGCGCAGACGCTTGCGAATGCGTACCTTGCCATCGAAGGGGGTCTCGAGATCATCCCCGTCGTGAACAAGATCGATCTGCCCGCTGCAGACCCGGACCGGGCGGCGGCGGAGCTCGCCGGTGTGCTCGGAGGGACGGCCGACGAGGTGATTCGCGTCTCGGCCAAGACCGGGGCCGGTATCGATGAGCTTCTTGAAGCGATCGTGGAGCGGCTTCCGGCACCCATGGGCGATGAGGACGCTCCGTTGAGAGCCCTCGTGTTCGACTCGTTCTACGACACCTATCGGGGTGTCGTCAGCCACATCCGGGTGGTCGACGGCAGCATCGTGAAACGCGAACCGGTGCGATTCATGGCGACCGCTCTCGACGTCGATGTGGATGAACTGGGGATACGGCGTCCGGCCACTGAGGAGATCGAGCGGCTCACGACGGGCGAGGTCGGTTATCTGATCACGGGGGTCAAAGAGATCGACCTGATCCGTGTCGGTGACACGGTCACCGATGTCAGGACACCGACCGATCGGGCGCTACCCGGGTACCAGGAACCGAAGCCGATGGTCTTCTCCGGTCTGTTCCCGACCGACGGTGACGACTTCGAACGGCTGCGTGAGGCGCTCGACAAGCTCCGGCTGAACGACTCGTCGCTCGTGTATCAAGCGGAGACGAGCCGGGCGCTCGGGTTCGGGTTCAGGGTCGGGTTCCTCGGGTTGCTCCACATGGAGATCGTGCGGGAACGACTCGAGCGCGAATACGACCTCGATCTCGTCGCGACGGCACCGTCCGTTGCGTATCGGGCGAATCTCGCTTCCGGGGAGCAGATTCCCGTTCGGAGTCCCCAGGACCTCCCGGATGCTGCGGCGATGGTTTCGATCGAGGAACCGTTCGTGAAGGTGATGATCATCACTCCTTCAGAGTTCATCGGGACGGTGATGGAACTCGTTCAGCAACGGCGTGGTGTGATGGGGGAGATGACGTATCTGTCGCCGGAGCGGGCCGAGCTGCACTACCGGATGCCCCTCGCGGAGATCGTGTACGACTTCTTCGACCAGTTGAAGTCCAAGACCCGCGGCTACGCGTCGCTCGACTACGAACCCGACGACTACCAGGTCTCCGACCTCGTTCGGGTCAACATCCTCCTCAATGGGATTCCGGTCGATGCGTTCTCGACCATCGTCCACCGGGAGAAGGCGTACACGTACGGCAAAGCGATGGTGTCCCGGCTGAGGGAGCTGATCCCCAGGCAGTTGTTCGACGTACCCGTTCAGGCGGCGATCGGGACACGGATCATCTCGCGCGAGACGATCAAGGCGCGGCGCAAGGACGTCACCGCCAAGTGCTACGGCGGGGACATCACGCGGAAGCGCAAGCTCCTCGAACGACAGAAAGAGGGGAAACGCCGGATGAAGATGGTCGGTCAGGTCGAGGTGCCGCAGGAAGCCTTCGTGGCGGCGCTGAAACTGGACATGTGATCGGTGGGGGAGTGACGGTGCGGCCGGCCCGCCCCGACTCGATCGCCCTTGCGGAGCAAGCGTCCTCATGGCGGTCGGCCTACGTGCATGTGCCGTTCTGTGCACGGCGTTGCCCCTACTGCGACTTCGCCGTCGTGGCCGCCGGAGAAACCGGGGCCGAAGACACTGACCGCTACGTCGGTGCACTTGTCGACGAGATCGGCCTCGAATCAGGGCCGTTCCCCATCAACGCCGTCAACTTCGGGGGCGGGACCCCGACCCGTCTCGACGGGAGCGACCTGGAACGGATCATGGCTTCCATTCGCGACCAGTTCGGTCTCGATCCCGATGCTGAAGTGAGCATCGAAGCGAACCCGGAGGACTGGTCCCCCCGATACGCAGCTGAGTTGAGAGATGCGGGATTCAACCGTGTGTCGTTCGGCGTCCAGTCCTTCGACCCCACCGTTCTCGTTTACCTCGGCCGCCGGCATTCACCCGAACAGGCCGAACGCGCCGTCATCGACGCACGATCTGCCGGATTCGAGACCGTGAACATCGATCTCATCTACGGCGCGCCGGTCGAGACGGATCCGTCGTGGACGGCGAC
>JANTHO010000112.1 GCA_024762335.1 Acidimicrobiia bacterium
AAGGAGAGCGAGAAGGTCTACTACCGCCACTCCGGCTATCCGGGTGGCCTGCGGTCCGAAACGCTCGCTCAATTGCGCGCCGATCATCCCGACCGGCTCGTGAAGAACGCCGTTCGAGGGATGGTTCCCAAGAACCGTCTCGGCCGACAGGTCCTTACGAAACTCAAGGTGTACGCCGGTCCGGATCATCCGCACAGCGCGCAGAAACCAGAACCACTCACGCTCACGCATGGAAAGGCTGAAGGCTGATGGCCAAACCGCTCGTCCAGGCCACCGGCCGTAGGAAGACCTCGGTCGCCCGGGTACGTCTCTTCGACGGCACGGGACAGGTCACGCTCAATGGGAAGAGCCTCGATGACTACTTCCCCGAAGCGACCCATCGCACGCGTGCGATGGAGCCGCTCAAAGTCGCCGACCAAGAGGGACGGTACGACGTCAACGCCACGCTCGAGGGCGGCGGCACGACCGGACAGAGCGATGCGCTCCGTCTCGGCATCGCCCGTGCGCTCATCGAGGTCGACCCGGAGCTTCGCCCGGTGCTCAAGAAGGCTGGACTTCTCCGTCGTGACGACCGCAAGGTCGAACGCAAGAAGTACGGTCTCCGTAAGGCCCGTCGCGCTCCGCAGTTCACCAAGCGTTGATTCGGGCACATCGCCCTTCTCTAACGACTCCCGGGGGGAGGCGCCATGACGGATGAACGCCATCTGTTCGGAACCGATGGTGTCCGTGGTGTGGCCAATGCGGACCTGACCCCGGAGATAGCATTCAATCTCGCCCGCGCCGCCGGTGAAGGACGCGAAGGCCACGTCATCATCGGCCGCGACACGCGACGTTCCGGTGCGATGCTCTCGGCGGCGCTCATGGCCGGCTTCAACTCGGTCGGCGTCGACACGATGGACGTGGGGATCATCCCCGTCGGTGCCGTGTCCCGTCTCGTTCGCGACACCCGGGCGACGCTCGGCGTGATGGTGAGTGCCTCACACAATCCCGCCGAGGACAACGGCATCAAGTTCTTCGGACCGAACGGCACCAAGCTCTCGGATGACGACGAGCTGGCCATCGAAGCCCGCTACTTCGAGGGCGATCCATGGATCCGCGGTGTCGGACGCAAGGTCGGCATCCAGATGGTGATGGGCGACGCCGTCGAGCGGTACATCCACGCCATCGTCCAACCGGTCGAGTATTCGATGCGCGGCCTCGAGTTCGCCGTCGACACGGCCAACGGCGCCGCTTTCCTTGCTGCTCCGCTGCTGTTCGAGCGTATCGGCGCAACCGTCGAGATCTTTCACGCCGATCCAGACGGCATGAACATCAACGATCGGTGCGGTGCCACCCACCCCGAGCGGCTCGTAGACAAAGCAGCCGGACGCGTCGGCCTCTCGTTCGATGGCGACGCCGACCGGCTCATCGCCGTGGACGAGGATGGTGTCGTCGCAGACGGCGACGTCATCATGGCGATCTTCGCTCAATGGATGAAGGAACGCGGCCGCCTCAAGAACGATGTCGTCGTCACAACCGTGATGTCGAACCTCGGTTTCAGGAAAGCGATGGAGCGACTCGGAATCACCGTCATCGAGACGGCGGTGGGAGACCGGTACGTCCTCGAAGCGATGCGCACGTCGCGCGCCGTCGTCGGAGGGGAACAGTCCGGACATGTCCTCCTCGAGGACCGGGCGACCGGGGACGGCCTTCGAACAGCGCTGCGCCTGATGGAAGTCATGGCCTCCACCGGGAAAGAACTGCGCGAGTTGCGCACCGTGATGCAGGCCTATCCCCAGGTGCTGACGAACATCATCGTCAAGGACAAGGCGTTCGCCGAGAACGCTGCGGTCGTCGCAGCGGTGGCCGAAGGCGAGCGGGCACTCGCAGGTCGTGGTCGCGTGCTCGTGCGTGCCTCCGGCACGGAACCGCTCGTGCGGGTGATGGTCGAAGCCCCAACCGCTTCGGAATCGGCCGACGTGGCCGAAGCGATCGCAAAAGTCGTCAGGGCCGAACTCTCGTAGCCGTCGACCGATCGGTTGGATCCGGCAGCAATACGGGCCCCGCGGACTACGCTCTGTGTCACAACCGAACCATCGACCGGAGAACATCCAAGCGCCTGCCCTCGCATGAGCGAGGTGACGAGGAAGAGGGATCATCGAACAGTCGGCGGGTGCCCTCTCGGCCGCTCACGGTCGTCACGGGGTCAGGCAAATCCCGGAAGCGATTCCGGGGACAACCCTCCCCGAGTGAGGCAGAGCACGATTCTGCAGCACCCTCCGGTCCAACATCGAGGAGGTCGCGCGCGTGTGCGGAATCATGGGCTATGTCGGCCCGCAACAGGCTGCTCCCGTCATCATCGACGGATTGAAGCGTCTCGAGTATCGGGGCTACGACTCGGCGGGAATCGCCGTCGCAAACAGCAAGGTCGACGTGCGGAAGTCTGAGGGGAAGATCGTCCGTCTCGCCGCACTTCTCGAGCAGGAACCGCTCGAGGGGACCGTGGGGATCGGACACACCCGCTGGGCGACGCACGGCAGGCCGAGCGACCTCAACGCGCACCCGCACACCGATCCGACGGGCAGTTTCGTCGTCGTCCACAACGGCATCATCGAGAACTTCCAGACATTGCGTGAAGAGCTCGAATCGGTCGGCGCGGTGCTTACCTCGGAAACCGACACTGAGATCCTTGCCCATCTCGTAGCCGAGGAGTACGACGGTGATCTGGCAGCGGCGGTACGTCGCGCCGTCGAGCGCGCCGAAGGTGCCTATGCGCTCGTGGTGATGACGATCAACGAACCGCGCAAGATCGTTGCCGTTCGCAAGATCAGTCCGCTCATCGTCGGACTCGGCGACGGCGAGACGTTCCTCGCTTCGGACATTCCCGCCGTGCTCCACCGGACCAGG
Source organism: Acidimicrobiia bacterium (assembly GCA_024762335.1). GTDB lineage: Bacteria > Actinomycetota > Acidimicrobiia > Spongiisociales > UBA5794 > JAHEEL01. Next base: position 2,887 of record JANTHO010000112.1, read on the forward strand.
GACTTCCTCATCGTCGAGGACGATGAACTCGTCACGATCACGGAGGATGGTGCAGTCATCGAAACGATCGACGGTGCGGTCGTCGATCGTGAAGTGATGCACATCGATTGGGATGCAGAGCAGGCCGAGAAGGGCGGGTTTGAGCACTTCATGCTCAAGGAGATCTACGAGCA
>JANTHO010000113.1 GCA_024762335.1 Acidimicrobiia bacterium
ACATCGGCTTCCGCTTCTGCCCAGTTCTTTCCGGCTTCGAAGGTCTGCCACGCTGCATACTCGTAGATCCGGTCGGCGATGATGTCGCCGACACGATGAACGAGTTCGGCCCGTTCAGTCGCCGGCCGCGCCGACCATGCGGGGAAGGCGTCCCAGGCTGCATCGAGCGCCGCAATCGCATGCTCCTTCGATGCAGACGACGCCGTTCCGATCAGCCGATCCGGGTTCGCCGGATCGATACTCCGAATCACACGATCCGTTTCGACCTGTTTGCCTCCGATGATGAGCGGCGCGTGGACACCGAAGTCACCCTCGACCCGAGCGAGGGCTTGGCGATACGCTCCCGCGGCAACCGGGTCGGTGAAATCCGAATACGCAACGGTCTTGTACGGTGGCAACATGAATGCTCCTCGTCTCTTCGGATAGCCACATCGTAACTGGAGAACATCGCACGTCTAGAGGCGACGGACCGTTCAAGTGGGGCTCTCGGTGTGCCGATGATTGGCACATGAAACCCTCAGTACTCGTCATCGAGGACTCGGCCAGCGTACGCCGACTCATTGAGGTCTGTCTTCGCCCTCTCGGCGCCGACATGCGCTTCGCCGAGGACGGTCTCGTCGGCATCGCGGCGGCCGGCGCCGATGTTCCGGACGTCATTGTTCTCGATATCGGCCTCCCGGGACTCGACGGTTGGGAAGTTCTCTCCCGCCTTCGCTCCGACCCGCCGACGAGCAACGTTCGCGTTCTCGTGCTGACCGCTCATGCGCAGCCGGAGATGGCAGACCGCGCCGCGGCGGGCGGAGCCGACGCGTTCATGATCAAGCCGTTCCGGCCGAACGACCTTCGCGTGGCGGTCGAAGAACTGGTTCGGTCGGCAGCCTCGGCGACACCATCGCCCGAGGTCGCGTAGATCCGAATCGTCAACGCAGCGGGTCCGCGCCGCCCAGAAGGGCGGCAACCGTTTCGTCCGATACCTGGGTGAAGTCCACGTACCACGCACCGACGGCGTAGAACATCCGTGGCTGGATCGGGCAGACGACTCCGTCGACGATGCCGGCGAGTCGCTCGATCGTCTCCGGCGGACCGACGGGAACTGCGGCGATCACTCTGCCCGCTCCCCCCCTGCGTACGAGCCGAAGCGACGCTTCGAGGGTCGATCCGGTTGCCACGCCGTCGTCGACGACGATGCACGTCCTCCCGCCGATCGGTATCGGATCTCTGCCCCGACGAAGATCTCGGGCGCGTCGCTCCACTTCCCGTGCTTGGCGGACCGTCTCTTCGTCGACATATCTTTCGCTGATTCCGAGTCGGTCGATGATCGCATGATCCAGGATCCGCGAGCCGTCTTCAGTCACGGCACCAATCGCGAACTCGGGGTTTCCGGGGACGCCGAGCTTGTGAGCCACCAGCACATCGAGTTCGGATCCGAACCGTTTTGCGACTTCCGCAGCGACGGGAACGCCACCGCGAGGAACGCCGAGCACCAGGGGACGTTCTTCCTGCTCGATCAGGTGCGATGCTTCGATAGCAGCAGCGAGACGGTGCCCGGCGTCGGCACGATCACGATATCTCACACCGTCAGCGTACGCTTCCCGGCGATGCGGCGCCTTCTCCTTCTCGCAAACCCTTCAGCCTCCGGGTTCACCGGAGCCCTCTATCGCGACGTCGTCGCGACGCTCTCTGCGACGTTCGACCTCGATACGGAATGGCCCCACGACCCGGCCGACACACGACGCCTTGCCGGCGCCGCGGCGATGCACGGGTATGAGGTTGTTGTCGCCATGGGGGGAGACGGGGTGGTACACCACGTCGCAAACGGTGTCGCCGGAACGACGGCGGCGCTCGCCATCATCCCTGCCGGAACCACGAATGTGGCGGCGCGGATCTTCGGGCTCCCCCATCGACCGAAACGAGCCGCTTCGGCGATCGCCGAGTTCGGACCTGTCCCAACCCGGCTCGCCCGTATCGAGTCCACGATGTCCGGCAGAACGAGCGTCGAATACGCAACATTCGCCGTCGGTGTCGGATTCGACGCCGACGTCGTCACGCGCGCCGAGACCCGCCCACATTCGAAGGTCTGGTTCGGTGGGTTGCACTACGCCGAGTCGGCGATCATGACGCTGCTCACCGATTGGCGCAGTCGTCCGGCGAACCTGCGCGTCGAAGTGGACGGCTCCCGCGTTGACGGGGTCGCCGCGCTCGTCCAGGTCCATCACCCATACACATACTTCGGTCCGGTCCCACTGCACATCACCCGGGACGCCGTGGACGGCCTCGCCGGTATCGTGGCAGGCGATCTCGAGGTGCATCGAGCCGCAGAGATCTTCGCGAGGGCGATCCTGCGTCGGCCACTCGTCGAACGACTGCGGGTCCCTCTGTTCACGTGCTTCGACCAGATGACGATTGAAGCCGACCCCGCAGCACCCTTTCAGGCCGACGGCGAACATCTCGGGCTCGCGACCCACATCGAAATCACTCCCGCTCCAGACGCTCTGTTCGTCGTCCGCAACCCGGAGGCATGCTGCGCGGCGGAGAGCGACTGACCGTCAGGCCGGGTCGTCCCGCCGATCGATCGTCAGGTGCGGATACGGGATCTCGATACCCTCCGCGTCGAAGCGGTTCTTGATCCGCCTCAGGAACTCACGCTTCACCGTCCATCGCTCATCGGGATCGGTGGTGAGCAACACCCGGATCGTCACACCCGATTCGGCCAACTCGTCGACACCGAGAACGACCGGCTCCTCGATGATCCGTCCGATCCAGCCCGGATCGTCGGTCATCAACCCCGCCTCGTCGGCCACGACGGAAATGGCGCGATCGATGGACTCTTCGTAGGCGACGGATACGTCGATCACGAGCCGGCTGTAGTCGTGTGTCACATTCTTCGCAACGCGAACTTCACCGTTCGGGACGTGATAGACGCTCCCATCGAGTCCCCGAAGGACCGTCGTTCGGAGCCGAAGCTCCTCGACCGT
>JANTHO010000114.1 GCA_024762335.1 Acidimicrobiia bacterium
CCATGCGGAGTGAACGTTCCGAACAGACCCTCGCTGCTCAGGGCTCCTGACGAGGAACCTTCTGGCGCAACAGACCTGCGGACCGCTCCGCGGACGCGACCGCCTCGGCATTGGCTCGAGACACCTCCCGGTACACCTCTTCCCGGTGCACTTGGATCGAGCGGGGTGCATCGACGCCGATCCGTACCTGGCCGCCTCGAACTTCCAGAATCGTGATCACGACGTCATTGCCGATGACGACCGACTCTCCCGGTTTTCGTGCCAAAACGAGCATCAAGCGGACATTAGCGCGACCGGAGCCCGAACGGGGTAGTTCGAGTCCACCAGTACGATCTGTCGGCCCTGGTGCGACTTCGCGTTGACGATGAACGGCCCCAAGAGATTGACGTAGAACTGTTGTCCCTCCGGGTCGAGCGTGACCGGCGTGAAGACGATGGCGTCCTCCGCCGATTCGAGACCGAGGCCGCTCTCGTCGAGCTCTGAGATCTCAGGGGTGTAGTCGGGAAAGAAGAGCCAAGGGATGCACACGACGAGCGCGACGTCGGGGTCATCGACGCACTGGAGCATCTGGAACGCACCGTCTTCGACCATATCCATCAGCATGAACCGGGTGCACTGCTGGAAACCGGGAATGCCATCCGGGAAGTGAAGGATCTTGTCGTCGTTCGTCATGGTGTCAGGGTAGCTCATCGCAAGAAGTCGATGAGGGACGGTTGGATGGCTGAACTCATGGCACCGAGCGCAGACTGGTAGGCGACCTGTTGCATCTGCAACTCCATGATGGTGGCCGGCAGATCGACATCTTCGATCTCGGAAATGTGCGTCTCGAGGGAGATGGCATGGTTCGCCAAGCGGTTTTGGGCAGCGTCGAGACGGTTGCCTGCCGCCCCGAGTTCGGCCAGCCCGTCGAGGATGCGACCCATCGCACCGTCGATGTCTGCGAGAGAGCCGGCCACTCCAGCGGTATCGCCGGTGAGGACCCGACTCTCCAGGGTGTCGAGCATGGTGAACACGTCGGTGCCGGACGAGAATCCGAACACGGCATCTCCGGTGACGTTGATGCGCACGGCCGTGCCGTCCCCGGTACGGCGCTCGATCGCTCCCGAGTCTCCCTGGTAGGTCCACACCCCTCCGACCTTGGCTACGGGATCCGCAGCGCTGTACCCGCCAAACAGCGGTCTCCCCTGGCTTCGCTCGTTGGCGATCGAAACGAGGTCGTCGCGGATTCCGGCGATCTCCGTGGCAATCGCATCCCGTTCGGAGGCACTGAGGGAACTTGCGGCCTGAACGGTCAGCTCGCGAACACGTTGCAGTCGTTCCGTTGCGTTCTGCAACTGGGTGTCGGCCAGCCCGACCCACATGAGACCGTCGTCGACGTTTCGGGTTCCTTGCTGGGTGTCGGCGAGTGCCGTTCGCAGTTGCAGGGCCTGGTTCACACCCTGGGCATCGTCGGAGGGACGGTGGATGCGCTTCCCGGAGGCCAGACGGGCCTGGGTGTCCTGTACCGCGCCGAGGCGCTGCTGCAGCATCCGCAGCGTACTCGACACGATCGTTTGCTGGGTGACGCGAAGTGCCATCGTTACCTTCCTACGATCCCGGTGCGGTTGATGAGGACATCGAGGGCTTCATCCACCGCGGTCATGGTGCGAGCCGCCGCCTCGTAGGCTCGCTGATACTGCATCATCGAGACCATCTCCTCATCGATGGATACGCCATGAACGGCGTCACGAGCCATCTCGTAGGAAGCGTGAAGCGCAGACTGTCCTTCTGAACTTGCCGAAGTGGCGGCGGCGACCTGACCGAGTCCGACGATGATTCCCCGGAGCGACGCTTCGATCGTCTCCCCTCCGACCGGTGTGTTTCGCAGGTCGGCTATCGCCGCTGCGTTCCGGCCATCGAACACCGGGAACGGGGGCCCAGGATCCTGGGCCGTCGCGAGACGCTGCGGATCGGTAAGGGCAACCTGCAGGGTGGCGGCAGGGCGGGTCGAATCATATGAGAGGAGATCCTCGCCGGCACCGGTCTCGGACCAATAGCCGCCCCGATGCGCCGCGTTGAGCGCATCGGCGACCTTGGTGACGAAGGCGTCGAGTTTCGCTTGCTGGTCGACGATGTCTTGCTGAAGAAACGCCTGGTAGCCGGCGACGGCACCGCCGGCAGCCACCTCGACGCCTGTGCTGTGGCTGACGACAGCAGTGGTGGTATCGAGGGTGAGCTCGTGGACCGTCGTGCCTTCGACCAGCGACAGGCCGTTCAGGCTCACGCGGTACAGGGAGCCTGCAGGAGCTCCGGTTGCCCCGATGGTGGCCGCCAGCTCATCTACGAGTGCGTCCCGTTGATCCAGCAGATCGTTCGGGGAGCCGGGCTGGGCGGACGCTTCTGCGATGCTTCGATTCAGGTCGGCGATCTGATGCAGGACCCGGTTCACGTCGTCTACGGCTTCGGCCAGTGACGACTTCGCGTCGACAGCGGCCTGCTGCCAGCTGCTCGATACGTTCTTTACCTCTGCGGCGAAGGCGTCGAGGGCCGACAGAACTCGCATCCGACCTGCCAGGTCGGGCGGGTCGAGCGACAGGGCCTCGAAGGCGTCCCACACCTCCGAGAGGCGGGTTGGAAGCCCACCCGTGGGGTCGGTAAACACGTCCTCCGCCCGGGTGAGGAGGCCGGCGCGCACGTCGAGACTCGCTGCAGCGGCCGATCCGAGGCGAGCCCTGGTATCGAGGAATCGGTCCCTCGACCTTGTCACGTCGAAGACTTCGACGCCGAGGCCCACTACGCCCTGAGGCGTGGTTCGCGGAAAGCGGGAGCGCTGTTCGATGCGTTGGCGTGTGTAGGTGGGGTTCGATGCGTTGGCGATGTTGTGCGAGGTCGTGTCCATGCCGAGCTGGGCTGCTTGGAGTCCAGACAGCGCGACGTGGAGAGCAGAAAA
>JANTHO010000115.1 GCA_024762335.1 Acidimicrobiia bacterium
ACCTCGTCGGATGGCCGAAGGACGCCGTCCTGCTCGGTGCCAAGGACAGCCAGGTGGCGCCGGCACCGACCGACACGCTCCTCGATCTCACCAGCACAATCGAAGCCGCCGATCGGAGCTCGGCTCCCGGACCGGCGAGCAGTGACGGCGTCTACGGCGTCATCGACCTGCGAACCACGCCGGCGTACGTCGAGTTCCTCTCCGACGCCGATTTTCAAGCTCGCCTTCTCGATCTCCAACCACTCCTCGATCAGGAACCAACCGACCCGTCTGACCCGAACCCCAGCGGCTGAATGTGCAGAGCCGATTCGTATCCGCGAATCGGTCGGCTCGTGAGAGACGGCATCGGACAAGCCGACTGCACAGCACCGGGCAATGAGGCTCGATCCTGTCGGAAGAGGGAGCCCGGGTTCCCGTATTGGAGACAGAGTCTCCAAGCACCGGCCGCGCGACCCGGCCTGTACTAGGGTCGGCCCATGACGCGACCGATCCAAGAGATGCCCGACGACGTTCGTGCCGAGATCTCGGAGCAGAAGCTGATGGATGCCTACGAGGAACGTCCGTTCTATCAGCGCAACGACTACCTCGCCTGGATCGGCAGGGCGAAGCGCCTCGAGACACGACAGAAGCGAATCAGTCAGATGCTCGCCGAACTCGATCAAGGCGGCGTGTACATGGGTATGGATCACCCGCCGAGCAGGAGACGGTGACTGCCGATCTCCGAGAATCGCGACACGGCACGTCGACGCCTCGCGACCTTCCGCCGGCCATCCGATCGTCGCCGATGACCGCCGCAGACTCGTCGTCACGGCACCGATCCTGATCACCCAGCACCGATACATCCGAAGCTTCATGCACTCGGGGCTCACGTGCGCGGTCCGGAGGGTCCGCACAGGACGATCCGGCGGTTCGGGATCAGCTAGGAGTCTGCTGAGCAATCGGTGTTCGGAGGCGCCGTGATGTCGGGTTGGTGGCGGCTGGGGGTGTTCGCGGGTTGTGGCTGCTGGTTCGTTCTCGGTGTGTTCGTCTGATCTGGCCCTGTTTTGCGGGGTCGGCGGGGGTGTGCGGGTGGTCAGCCGGGGTGGAGGGCCCATCCGTCGGAGTTCCAGGCGAGTCCGAGATTGACGAGTCGGCGCAGGTTCAGCACGGCGGCTCGGGTCGTGAGGGCGATGCGGTTGGCTTCGACGCCGTGGTAGCGGACTCGGCGGTGCCCGTTCGCGACGATCCACGCGATGGATCGTTCGACCATGGGCCGATACTGCCGATACTCGGCGATAGCGTCTTCGTCGTCTCTCCACTGGGTCCTCGCTTGAGCGAGGAGTTGGTCGTGGTCGCCGACGGTGAAGGTCCTGCCAGCAGCGGCGGTAGTGCATCGAGACCGCAGCGGACAATCCCGGCATGTCGCACCGAAACGGGCCTGCCCGCCGGCGTTGATCGCCACGGTGACCTGGTTGGGGCAGGTGACGGTGCGTTCCTGATAGTCGATCGTGAAGTCGTCTCTCGCGTATTGATCGCCGCCGAGACGCGGGTTACGGGCCAGCGGCCAGGGTTTGATCACGACGGTGTGCTCCGCTTCGGCGAGTCCGGCACGCACCGGGCCGGACCCATACGCCGAGTCGGCGAGCACCGTCAACCCCGCTTCTTCGCCTTCGAGTAGGTCGACACCGGCCGGGCCGTCCGGCGTATTCGCTGGGGTCAGGTCACAGGCGGTGATGATCCCCGTTTCGGGTTCGACCGCGATGTGGGCCTTGTAGCCGTCGCGGTATTGAGACCTCGACTTGTGCATATGGCGCGCCTCGGGATCCACCGTCGAGATGACCCGGTCTTTGGCGACCCGCCGTGCGATCCGCCACGTCCCGTCAATGTCACCGGGTTCGACGTCCTGACCGGCAACGAGAGCCAACAGGCCGACCAGATCCGTCTGGACATCATCAAGCGTGACATCTTCAACGGCTCCGAGAACAGCGACAGCGTCGCCGACGAGTCCGGTGACGAGTTCGTCACGGGCATCCGGGTCGTCCCACGCACACGCAGGTTTCCCCCCGGCGTCATAATCATGAGCAGCGACCTCGACAGCGGCGGCGGCCGGGATGGCTTTGCGGACACGGCGAATCGCCGATACGAGCTGGGTCACCGTGTCCTGGGTCGCAACGGCGTCATCGAGCAACGTCGAGTCCAACGCCCGACGGGTCCGATTCGACAACACCCCCGTGTCAGCCACCACCTGGCGCACCGCGTTGAAGACCCGCTCCGGATCATCGCTGACTCGCAGCCGGTTCCGCCACAACGTCAACGTCGTTGGGTGGAACCCCTCATAGCCGAGCGACACGCCACACGCGACCTTCCACTTCAGATTCGTCACCAACGCATCCACCGCGTCCCGGTCCGACAAGCCCTCCAACGCCTGGAGCACCATCACGGTGGCGACGACATCGGCCGGCGTCGACGGACGGCCCCGCGATGACAGGAACAGATCCTCAAACATGTCATCGGGAAACAACCTGCGACGATGGGTCGCCAGAAACGCATACACCGACCCGTCGTCGACGAGATGCCCAACCAACGCCCCGGCATCCAACAACTCAAGATTCTGATCACTCGTGCCCTGCATAACCCGCAGTCTCCCACCACACGACAACGAACGCGAGAACCCACCCCGATTAATCAGCAGACTCCTAGGAGCGTACCGCAGTAGCACGGCAGGTCGCCGCTGCGGATTCTCGGCGTTGGATTCTCGCCGTCGCACTTGACATCACACACACACACACACCC
>JANTHO010000116.1 GCA_024762335.1 Acidimicrobiia bacterium
ATGACGATGGTCCGTAACCAGGGCCAGATCCTCGGGGAGGAGCGCCACGGCGACCGCCTCGTGATTTCCGGCGAGTGGGCCGATGGGCGTTTCGTGGCGACCTGCGTTCGCGTCGATGAACACGCCCCGGACGATGCAGGGCCGGTCGTGGGCGAACTGCTCCGCCGCACGGAACGGTCACTGCAGGTGCAAACGGTCGACGACGTCGTCACCGTCGAGGTCGCCGAAGACGCGGAAGTCGAGGTGCCCGGCATCGACGGCGTCAACGACGTCACCCAACTCCGTCACCATCTCGAAGTCCAGCGCATGTCCAAATCGAAGGGGAACGTGGTCAACCCCGACGAGCTCGTCGAACGCTACGGCGCCGACACGGTTCGCACGCACCTCATGTTCGCCTTCGACTGGGAGAAGGGCGGTCCGTGGGACTCTCGCGGCATCGCCGGCGCCCGTCGCTTCATCGACGACGTCTGGAAGATCGGGACCGCCTCCTACACCCCCGACGCCGTTTCAGACGACGCCTCGAACGGGCTGCGCCGATCCGCCCACCAGGCGATCGACAAGGTCGACCGGGACATGATGGCGTTCAAGTGGAACACCGCCGTTGCCGCGTTGATGACCCTCCGCAACGATCTCCTCGAAGCCCGTCGGAACACGAACGTCTCTCTCGAAGCGTGGAATGAGGCCGTGGAGATCCTCCTCGTCCTCCTCGCTCCGATCGCCCCGCACGTGGCTGAGGAGGTGTGGTCCCTTCGCGGTCATGCGGAGAGCATCCACCTGCAGGCGTGGCCGGAGTCCGATCCCGATGTGGCGGCCGATCAGACGGTGACGCTCGTCGTCCAGGTCAACGGCAAGGTCCGGGACCGCATCGAGGTCGCCCCCGACATCGACGAGGAGAGCGCGATCGCTGCAGCGATGGGCACCGAGCGCATTCAGGAGTGGCTGTCGAAGGGTGAAGTCCGAAAGGTGATCGCCCGCCCGCCGAACCTCGTCAACCTCGTGATCACCTAGCCCGTGCCCTGCGAACCCAGGGCTCGTGTGTGCGTATAGGTGCTTCCACAGCCCACAGAACGCCGCCGGTCGCCTACGTCGAAGGAGCTTTCGCCTTGGCAGCCGCCTTGCGGGCCGCAATGGCGATGAGATCCCAAACGGGTGCGAACGGCGGGGCGTAGGCCAGGTCGACCCACTCGAGATCGCCCGCCGCCATACCGTCCCAGATCGCAGTCGCGAACACGTCAATTCGCTTTCCCGCCCCACGGCCGCCGACGATCTGTGCGCCGAGGAGACGGGCCGTGCCCCGCTCCGCCGTCACCCGGATGGTCAGCGGCTCGGAGTCCGGCATGTAGTGCGCTGCGGTTCCGCCCTTCACGGTCACGTCGACGGCGTCGACTCCGGCGGCTTCCGCATCCGATGTCCGGAGCCCCGTGGAAGCGATCTCGAGCCCGTGGACACGGGTGATCGCTGTGGCGAGAACACCCGGAAATGCCATGTCGCCGCCCGTCATGTTGATCCCTGCGACGCGACCGGTCTTGTTCGCGACCGTGCCCAGGTGGAGGTTCATGGCGTTGCCGGTCACACGATGCGCAGCTTCGGCGCAGTCTCCGGCCGACCAGACTCCGTCGACCCCGGTCATTTGATGGTCGTCGACGGCGACGGCACCGGTGACGCCGAGCGGGATGCCGGCGTCACGAGCAAGCTCAACGACGGGCCGCGAGCCGATCGAGAGCACCACGACGTCTGCCGGGATCGTCTTGTCACCGATGGAAACACCCGTCACGTGACCGGTTCCTTCGATCCCTCCGACCATCGCGTCGGTCAGCACCTCGATCCCCATCTCCCGGACGGATTCCGCGACCTGGTCTGAAATCTCCGGATCGAGCGTCCGGGACAAGATCGTCGGCAAACCCTCGACGATCGTTACGTTCCATCCCTTGACCTGGAACGCTTCGGCGACTTCGAGGCCGATGTATCCGCCGCCGACAATGACGGCGTTTCCCATGCCCTCGTCTGCGATTCCTCGCAGGGCCGCGGCATCGCCCAAAGTTCGCAGGGTGTGCACACCGTCGAGATCCCTCCCGGGCATCGGTGGAACGAATGCCCGGGCACCGGTGGAGATGAGGAGCTTGTCGAATCCGGTCTCCGACGTCATCTTTCCCTCATGATCCCTCACCTCGACGACCCTGCGATCGAGGTCGATCGCCGTCACCTCGTGGCGGAGGTGCAATTCGACGCCCGCTCTGGCGAACTGCTCCGGCGTGCGGGCTATCAACCGGTCGAGCGGATCGATGAATCCGGCGACGTAGTACGGCTCGCCGCAGGCGGCATAGCTGGCGTAGTCCCCCATCTCGAACGCCACGACTTCAAGATCACGGTCTCGTCGTCGTGCCTGGCTCGCGGCCGTCATCCCAGCTGCGTCGGCCCCGATGACCACCAGTCGTTCACCCATTCGATCCTCCTGCCTTTTCACAATGCTCGCCTGACCCTAAAGCCCCCACGCCCCCCAATCCATTCCACCCCATACCCAGGGTTCTCTGCGTTGTATATGACGTTGTGAGCCCGCGGTTCGCAGGGCCCTTTCATTCCGCGGGCCAGGGACGCCAAATAGGGCGCAGAGAACCCTGGGTTCGTGTCGTTAGCGGCCGATG
>JANTHO010000117.1 GCA_024762335.1 Acidimicrobiia bacterium
CCGTCCACCCCCTCACCTTTCCTGTGAACCTCGGCATCGGCTGAAACGTGGACAGGGAAAGGGATTCCATTCATCTACCAGCGAGACACCGGACCGACTCCCATTCTTCCCCACCGCCGAGGTGGGGGAGATGCCCGGAGGGCAGAGGGGGATGCTCGGAGGCAGCAAAGCCCTACGGAGACCGGATGCTCCTACGGGTCCGTCGGGAAGCCCCCTCTGCGATCGAGCAACAGCTCGATCGCGTCTCCCCCACTGGCGTGGTGGAGACGGAGAACCGGCCAGAAGCCGGCGACTCAGTTCTCGCGGATCTCGGCGTTGACGGTCTGGGATGGTGCGTTCTCGAACTCGAGGGTCAAGGGAATCACGTCACCGGCTTTGAGCTCGACTGTCTTGTTGATGCACATCACGTGATAGCCACCCGGTTCGAGCACTGCCGCACCACCGGCTGGAATCTCGATACCGCCCTCGGCCGGTTGCATCTTCATCACCCCGTCGGTCATGATCGTTTGATGGATCTCGACGGTTCCGCAGACGTCGGCGTCGGCACCGATCAGGTGATCGGTCGTGTCGCCACCTTCGAGGATCATGTAGAACGCGGCCGCCGTCGCAACCTTCGGTGATGTGCGGCCCCACGGATCCTTGACGACGATTCCCGCGTCACCCGACGAACTGCAAGCCGCCGCAAGAAGGGCCATGCCCAACCCCAAAACCATCCACCTCTTCATGTTCTAACGCCTTTCAGCATCGGTTCACTTACCCAACGAAATACGAGAGGTCGTCTGCGACCTCCTCGGCCGTTCCCTCGAACGGCAGCACCAGCTTCAGATATCCGTCGCGATCGACGATCATCAACGTCGCCGTGTGGTTCACCAGATACCCGGTGGCTGCGGAGCCCTCTTCGACTTCGTAGTACACGCCGTAGATGGTCGCGATCCGATCGATGGTGTCGGGATCCCCGGTAACCCCGATGAACGTGGGGTTGAAGTGAGCCATGTACTCCTTGAGCACTTCCGGCGTGTCACGCTTCGGATCGACCGAGACCATGATCACCTGCACATCCTTCGCCTTGTCCCCCATCATGCCCAGCGCCTGGTTGAGTTTCGCAAGCGTCGTCGGGCAGACATCGGGACAGAACGTGTAGCCGAAGTAGAGCACCACGACTTTCCCCTCGTAGTCGCTGAGCCGCACCGTGCTCCCGTCGGGCCCGTCGAGTTCGATCGACGGTGCAGGCTGGGTGGACTGGATGACCTGTCCGTGGAAGACGTGGGGCTGGAACATGGGGAGTACGAAGAACCAGGCGGCTGCTGCCAGGACAACAACGCCGACGACGGTGATGAGGATGGTAGTGAGTTTCTTGCTCATGGGTAGCACAGGAAGAAGTGCGCTGCTCCGTATGCGAGCGCTGCTGCGCCCTTCGCGTTCCGTATTTCCTCAGCGAGGATATCAAGGTGATCGATGATCTTGTCCGGATCGGACTTCAACGTCTGATATTCGTACTCGCCCCGGATGACACCCCATCCGTCGACGAGCACGAGGGTCGGGTCGTACATGTACGTTCCGTCGTCACGCTCGTCGTAGAACACCTTGAAGCCAGCCTTGACGACGTTGGCAAGATGCGACTCCCCCCCGGTGACGAACCGCCACTCATCGGGGTCCGCTCCAAAGGAGTCGGCTTCGGCCGCGAGCGTCTCCTGCGACGCACCGGCGGGCCCAAACACCACCGTCACCTGCCGGAAGTCGGTGTCCCCCAGGTCCACTTCGTCGATCCGATCGCGAACCTCCGCCATCGTTGCGTCGACCCCTGCGCAGTCGTCGGTGCATCCGTCGTACCTGAAGGTGTAGAGAACGATGTCCCCGCGCACATCTTCGGATGTGAACGACTCGCCGGTCTGGTCGGTGAGCAGGTACCCGGGTGACAGCCGGATCCGCGGCAGGACCTGGATCGGCTCGAAGATGGCGAACGCCATCACGGCGAGAATGAGCAGGGCACCGGGGATGCCGATCCACCACATGATCTTCCGAGAGCTCAAGAAATCTCCTCTGCGACGGACCGCCCCGGCGGTCGGTCGATATACTCAGCCATCGTACCCTCACATGGAAGATTCTGTGCTTAGAAACACCCGCTTTCTCCTCCTTTCGATCGGTCTGGTCGTGTTCGCTTCCGCATGCGCCTTCCCCCTCCAGAGCACCGATTCGGGTGGCTCCGTTGAGGGCACGTACTACGTGAACGGCACCGACGCGCTCGGCACCGAGTACGGCGGAAGGCTCGAGATCACGCCGACGGATGCTCCGGGCACATACGACATGCAGTGGATCATCACGGGAAGCGTCCAAGTCGGCGAAGGGACACTGAACGGAAACCGGCTCGACGCGACGTGGTCGGCGATCAAGGGTCTCGTCGAGCGTGAGGACAGCGGGCTCCCCCACGGCGCCGCCACCTACCGGATTGCCGATGATGGCGCTCTGTACGGCACAAAGACGGTCGCAGGCATCGACACGGCCGGGACCGAAGAGGCG